>JBIOFT010000011.1:0-39477 GCA_044447375.1 Terriglobales bacterium
CACCGCCGCCCCCGCCGCCGGCCGCCATGCCGGTGAGAGTGGTCAAGGTGATCCAGACCGATATTATGAACGGTCAACTGCGCACTCCCACCAAGATTCCGGAGAAGGTCGCGATGATCAAGGAAGAAGCTGCGCCTCCACCCATGACCACGGCGGGTGTGATCGGAGGCGTGCCGGGCGGAGTGCCGGGCGGTTCGTTGGGCGGAGTAATGGGCGGGATCATCGGGGGGACGCCGATCGCGGTGCCTAAGCAGGCCATACCCACCCGCGTTCGGGTGTCGGCAGGCGTGCAGCAGGGCAACCTGATCTCCCAGGTCAAACCGACTTATCCGGCGATCGCCAAGTCAGCCCGCATTCAGGGGGCGGTGGTGCTGCAGGCGGAAATCAGCAAACAAGGGACCATCGAAAACCTCCGGGTGATCAGTGGGCATCCTATGTTGGTGCAGAATGCGCTGGACGCCGTCAAGCAATGGCGGTACAAGCCGTACCTGCTCAACGGCGAGCCGGTGCCGGTGGAGACCACGGTCACCGTGAACTTCACCCTGTCGGGAGGATAGAAACAGGATTCAGCGGTGGTCGTGGAGATGTGGCCACGTCCGCCCGTAACCCCGCTGGAGGTCGAATCCCATGCTAGGCTGTGCCAGCCTAGAGTACAGATTCAAAGACACATGAAAGAAGTTCTGAAGAGGAAAGGACCAACACATGTTGCTAGCACAGATTACAAGTCTCGGTTTGAACTCCGTCCATAGCGCCGCGCTGTGGATGTTCCAGGAAGGCGGGGAGATCGGCTGGAACCCGGTCGCACTGTGGCACCAGATGGGGCCTCTGGCGAAGGCCGTGGTGATCATCCTGTTCATCATGTCGGCTTGGTCGATCGGGGTGATGATCGACCGCTGGATGGCGTTTAACTCCGCCCGCAAGCAGTCGCGCATGTTCGCCCCGGCCGTGGCCGGCGCGCTGCGCGAAGGCAAGATCGAAGAGGCCATCCGTGTCGCCGAGCGGCACAAGAAGAGCCACTTGGCCAAGGTGGTCACCGCCGGCCTGCAGGAATTCAAGGCCCACGGCGAGTCCGACGAGATCCCGGGCGGGGACATCGAGGCCAGCAAGCGGGCGCTGGAGCGCGCCGAAGCCATCGTTCACGCCGAACTGAAGCGCGGACTGGGCGGCTTGGCCACCATCGGATCCACCGCCCCGTTCGTGGGGCTGCTGGGCACCGTGGTCGGCATCATCAATGCCTTCCAGGGGATTTCGGCGCAGAAGGCCACCGGTTTGGGCGCCGTCGCCGGGGGTATTTCCGAAGCGCTGGTGACCACCGCCGTCGGGCTGTTCGTCGCCATCCCCGCGGTGATGATGTTCAACTACTTCACCAACAAGGTGGAGGCTTTCGACGTGGAGATGGACAACTCGTCGAGCGAGCTGATCGATTACTTCCTCAAGCGCCGCGGTGCGGTGCGGCGTTAAGCGCGCCAGCGGAGTTGACTTATGGCCCTCGGTAAAAGAGCGATGAACGTCAACTCCACCATCAATGTTACCCCGATGGTGGACGTGATGCTGGTGCTGCTGATTATCTTCATGGTCATCACGCCCATGCTGCAAAAGGGCGTGAGCGTGGACCTGGCGACGGTGAACAATCCGCAAGCCATGCCCGACGCCGACAAGGAAGACGCCTTGCTGGTCGCCATCACCCGCGACAACAAGATCTTCTTTGGCTCCGACCAAGTATCGGGAGCCGACCAGCTTACCCACCTGGTGAAAGACCGGCTGGCCAGCCGCACCGATAAACGCGTGTTCATCAAGGCCGACGCCCGCACCAGGTACGGGAACGTGGTGGACGTGGTGGACAACGTGCGCGCCGCGGGCGTGGACCAACTGGGCCTGCTCACCGAACAGCGCAAGACCGGTCCGGGAGCCCCGAGCGGACAATGACGAGGTACTGAACATGGCAATGGCAATCGGTGGGCCCGGCGGACTCAACGCCGAGCCCAACGTAACCCCGATGATCGACGTGCTGCTGGTGCTGTTGATCATCTTCATGGTCATCACACCCTTGACGCCCAAAGGGCTGGATGCGCTGGTGCCGCAGCCGCCCCCGCCCAACGCCAAGACGCCGCCGCCCATCGCCGACCGCACCGTCGTGGTGCAGTTGATGAAAGGTGCCGGCGGCAAGCCTGCCTTGAAGATCAACCAGGACGACGTCACCTGGGACACCTTGCAGGGGCGCCTGGAAGAAATCTACAAGACACGCGCCGAAAAGGTGATGTTCGTCAAGGCCGATAATGACCTGGAATTCTCCCAGGTGGCGCAGGTGATTGACATCGCTCATGCTGCCGGGGTGGAGAAGGTCGGCCTGATCACGGCCAAGATCGAGGCTGGCGGCTAAGCACGGACCTTAGACCCTTTGTTCCGTGGAGAGCAAGCACTCATGAAGCAAAGAGCAGAGAACGAGTGGCGGCCGCAGCACTGCCGTAAGGCGGTAAGAGTGGCGGCGGTGCTGGGCCTGGCTGTGGTGCTGGCGGGGCTCGCCGGCTGCACCAAGCTGAAGGCCCGCGACCAGCTCAACAAGGGCGTGCAGTCTTACAAGAACGCCAAATACGAAGATGCCATCGCGCACTTCCAGAAGGCGGTGGCGCTGGATCCCAGGCTGCTCAACGCACGCCTGTACCTGGCGACCGCCTACGCGCAGCAGTACGTCCCCGGCGCCGATACTTCGGAAAACAACCAGATGGGGCAGCAGGCGATCGACGAGTACAAGCGCGTGCTGGAGATGGACCCCCGCAACACCAACAGCGTGAAGGGCATCGCCTCGCTCTACTTCAACATGAAGAAGTTCGAGCAGGCCAAGCAGTACCACGAGAAGGCCAAGCAGCTCGATCCCAACGACCCGGAAGAGTATTACTCCATCGCGGTGATCGACTGGACTCAGACCTATGCGCCGCGGCAGGAAGAACGCGCCAAGCTGGGACTGAAGCCGGAGGAGCCGCTGAAGGACAAGAAGGTGTGCGAAGCGCTGCGCGACCGCAACCTGCCCAAAGTAGATGAGGGCATCCAGAATCTGACCAGGGCGCTGCAGCTTCGTCCGGACTATGACGACGCGATGGCCTATCTGAACCTGCTCTACCGGGAGAAGGCCGACGTGGAGTGCGGCAACCCCGACGCCCGTGCCGCCGATCTGAAGATGGCCGACGACTGGGTGGACAAAACCATGGCCACCAAAAAGCAGAAGGCCGAGAAGCTGGCGCAGAAGGGCGGCGGGATCGTCACCCCCGAGCAGCCGAAGTAAGGACTACCCTCCTCAGAAGGAAAAGCCTCTCCGCAGGGAGAGGCTTTTTTGTCTTGAGCCAACCCGGTCACGCGTCACCGCGGGTTGGTCGAGCGTCACAGCGCGGCAGGGTTGCCCTTCGGGTAGAATTGCCTGTTTCGCGGCGCTCTCAGCATGTTCAAGAAGATTCTCATCGCCAACCGGGGGGAGATCGCGGTGCGCGTGATTCGCGGCTGCCGCGAGATGGGCATCTCTCCGGTGGCGGTCTATTCCGACGTGGACCGGGCGGCGTTGCACGTGCGCAAGGCCGACGAGGCTTACCACATCGGTCCGGCGACGGCCAGCGAGTCCTACCTGAACATCCCCAAGCTGATCGACGTGGCCCGCAAGTCAGGAGCGGAGGCGGTGCATCCCGGATACGGGTTCCTGTCGGAAAACCCTAGCTTTAACCGCGCTTGCCGCGAGGCGGGGATCAAGTTCATCGGCCCGACCCCGGAAGCGATGGAGCTGATGGGCTCGAAGACCCGCGCCCGGCAGACCATGGAAAAGGCCGGCGTGCCCTTCGTCCCCGGAACCACCAAGGGCTTGGACTCACTGGAGCAGGCGCGGGAAGTCGCGGCCAAGATCGGCTACCCGGTGATGCTGAAGGCGGCGGGCGGCGGAGGCGGCAAGGGGATGCGCGCGGTGCGTTCGGCCGACCAACTGGCCTCGGCGCTCGAGCAGGCCAAGAGCGAGGCCATGCGTTCGTTCAAGGACGACGAGGTTTACATCGAGAAGCTGATCGAGAATCCGCGCCACATCGAAGTGCAGATCCTGGGCGATGAGCACGGCAATTTGGTGCACCTGGGCGAGCGCGAGTGCTCGGTGCAGCGGCGCCACCAGAAGGTGCTGGAGGAGTCGCCGTCCGCGTTCGTCGATCCCGAGATGCGGCGGCGCATGGGCGAGACTGCGGTGCGCGTGGGCAAGGCGGCTGCGTATTCCAACGCTGGCACCGTCGAGTTCCTGGTGGATGAGAAGAAGAGCTTCTACTTCCTGGAGGTCAACGCCCGCTTGCAGGTGGAGCATCCGGTGACGGAGTTCGTCACCGGGCTGGACCTGGTGCACTTGCAGATCCGCATCGCCGCAGGGGAGAAGCTGCCGGTCCGGCAGGAAGACATCACGCTGCGCGGCCACGCCATCGAGTGCCGCATCTATGCCGAGGACCCGGACAACAACTACATGCCCAGCCCGGGCACCATCACGCGCCTGCTGCAGCCTTCCGGGCCGGGTATCCGGCGCGACAGCGGCGTGTACGAAGGCTGGACGGTGCCCATCGACTATGATCCGCTGCTGGCCAAGGTGATCGGTTACGCTCCCACGCGGCAGGAGGCCATCGCGCGCCTGGACCGGGCGATGTACGAATACTTCGCCGGCGGCATCAAGACCAACATTTCGCTGTTCCGGCGCATCCTGCACGATCCCGACTTCATCGCCGGCAAGGTCAACACCGGCTACCTCGACCTCCTGCTGGAACGCAGCAAGAAAGAGCTGCACGAGGCGCGGGACGGAGACCGCCGGATCGCCGCTGTGGCCGCAGTCCTGTTCACGCAGATGGAGAACGGTGCGGCGGCTCCTGGCGGGACAGCGCGGTCGGCTGCGACCAACTGGAAGCGGGCGGCGCGCATGGACGGTTTGCGCAGCGACTAGAGCAGCGTTAACCGGTGAAGGGTGGGTAAGAACCTAGGTTTAGCCGCCGAGGGAGATTCCCTCAGAGCCTAAAGGCCAGCTCATATTTAGACGTTCGCGGCACGGCTGTAAGCCGTACCCCTTCACCTGGCAAACACCTGGAAACATCAACTGCGGTTTTGCGTGAAATGACTTACGAAGTCACCATCGACGGCAAGATGTACCGGGTGGAGCTGACACGCGGGCCGGACGCGAAGCTGCAATGCCTTTTGGACGCACGCGAGCTGAGCGTGGACGCCGTCGAAGCCGGCCGCGACATCCTCTCGATCGTAATCGACGGCCGGGCCTGGGAGGTCAAGCGCGAGCGGGTGGGCGGCGAGATGCACCTGATGATCGCCGGCGAGCGCTATGAGGCCGAGGTCCGCGATCCGCGTTCCTTCCGGGCGCGCAAGGCCGCCGGCGCTGGACTGGAAGGCCCCAAGAAGCTGGTTTCGCCGATGCCGGGCAAAGTGGTGCGCGTGCTGGTGGCTGCAGGGGCGGAGGTCGAGGCCGGGCAGGGCATCATCGTGGTGGAAGCCATGAAGATGCAGAACGAGATCAAGTCACCCAAGAAGGGAACAGTAAGCAAGATCATTGCCGCCGAAGGCGCGACGGTGAATGCCGGGGAAGCGCTGGCCATCGTGGAGTAAGAGAAACGCCACGGATTCTCACGGACAGGCACGGATCAAAAATTGAGCCATGGGCCATTGAATCATTGCTTCGCTGTGTTGCAAATGACGCAATGACCCCGATGAGTCAATGACTCAATTTTCATCCGTGTTCATCCGTGCAGATCCGTGGCGTTTTATTTTCCTGCGTCCTTCAGGACCTGCTGGGCGTAGTAGTTCTCCACCCGGGCTTCGTCACGGACAACCTCGTAATACGCGGCTTTCAGCAACTGTTCGCGGCGGCCGCGGAGCTGCTCGCGAATCGTCTGCTGCACCCGCGGGTCGCTGAGTTCGCGCTGTCCGGCGGGTTCGCGGGCCAGCAGCTTCACGATGCGGTAGCCGGCCACCTGCCGGGTGGAGGGGTTCATGACGGAGATCACCGTGCTGGTCTGGCCGGCTTTGAGCTTGGAAACTATCTCCCGGGCCATGGGGTCGTTCTTGATGGCCGACTCGGGGATAAACCCCATGTCGCCGCCATTGCCCGCGGTGGAGGAGTCCTCGGAGTAGTTCATAGCCAAGGTGGCGAAGTCCTCACCCGACTCCAGCCGGTTCTCCACCATTTGGATCTTCTTGTGCGCGTCGGCCTCGTTCAGCGCCTTGTTCTTCACGTTGCCGGACTCGGGATTGGCCGCAGCGGTTACCACGATCTGCGCCAGGTGGTAGCGGGGTTCGACCAGGTTGAACTCCGCCTTGTGAGCGTTGTAGTACGCGGCGATGTCGGCGTCGGAGATGGTGATCTTGGACGTAATCTCCTTGTTGATCACCTTTTCGATGGTGATATTGCGGCGGAACTCGCGTTTCAGGTCGTCCACCGTCAGGCTGCGCTCTTTCATCCGCTGCTCGAACTGCTCCTCGGTGTAGGGCGCCTTGACTTCGCTGAGCTTGCTGTTGACCTCCTCCTCGGTGGCCAGCAGGCCGAGCTTTTCCGCCTTCTGCATCATGATCTCGTCGTCGATGAGCTGCTTCAGGATGGCCAGGCGAAGGCTGGCGGCTTCTTCGGCGCTGGGCTGCTGCGGCGCCTGGGCGGTCTGCATGCGGTAGTACTTCTCGACATCGGCGCGCAGGATCTTCTTGCTGTTGACTTTGGCCACGGCGTCCCCGGAGCTCTCCTTGGAGCTGCACCCGGCCAGCAACACCGCCGCGAACAGCGCAAGGAGGCAGAAAGCCCGCGCGCGCAGATGATTGCGATTCAACAACCCGCCTCCCATAAAGCCACCGGAATTGTATCGAAGGGTATTGCGTGCATGCATCATTTTGCTGGCGACGCCGCCGCCGCGGGAGCAGTCCCCGCGGCCATCGCCGGTTGCTCAGCGTTCCGCAGGGCGGCCTGAATCTCCGACCGTAGCTCCGTTTCGGTCAGGGCGCCCGAGGTCTTGTCGCCATTGATGAACAGCGTGGGCGTGGAGCTGACGCCGAGCGTGTCGGCCTCCTTCACCGAGGCGTTGAGCAGAGCATCAGGCTGCGATTTCAGGCAGGACTGCAGGATGTTTCCGTCCAAGCTGTGCTTCCGTCCGGCGTCCAAGGCGGCATTGTCCAGCCGCGCGAAGGATGCGTTCACGTCGCGGCCCGGCCCGCTGACATCCTTCTGGTTCGCGTGGACGTAATCGGAGAAATCCCAGTAGGCCTCGTTGCTCTGTTCTGCCAGGCAGTTGGAGTCGATGGCGGCGCGCTTGGCCCAAGGGTGGATCTCGAACAGGGGAAAGTCCTTGAAGACGATGCGCACCCTGTCTGTGTATTCCTTCAGGCTGTCCGCAAACAATGTGCGGTACATCATGGCGCAGTAGGGACACTGGAAATCGTCATAAACGATGATGGTCACCTTGGGCGAAGCCGCGCCGCGCCAGGGCCGGCCCGTGACGTTGATCTTCTTCATCAGCTCGGCCAACTCGCGCCGTGTCTTGGCGTTCTGAGCCAGGGTTTTGGCGTAGCCTTCGGGGGTGATGTCGATGTCGGTAACACTCAGCAACTTCTTGCCGTCCTTGGAGAGCAGGAAATCATGGGTGTTCTTCTGCCCTCCACCCTCGAACGTGATGGGCAGAGTGTCGTAGCCGGTGAATTCGCTGGGCTTGGGGGTGCCCAGCGTGATGGTGACGGCGTCGGGCACCTTGAAATGGGCGCGCACCTGGTGTTCGATGCGCTGGTTGGCCTCCGGAGAAAGCGATTGGGCCGAACATCCCAGACAAAACAGCACCACCAGCCACACCGGGCGCTTGAAAAAATCCACGAACACCACCTGGATCAATGGAATCAACCGTCATTATCTCACAGCGGATGACTCTGGCAGGCTTACCGGGTTCCGCTGCGCAGGGAGGCCACCGGAAGCACGGCGTTCATCGAGCCGGACCGAAAGCCCTCCAGGTCGAGAGTGATATAGGTGAAGCCGAGCGCCTTGAAGGTGCGTGCGAACTCGGCGGCCATGGCGGGCGTCAAGGCGCGCGGCATTTCCTCCGGCGCGATCTCCAGGCGAACGATCTCCCCGTGATGCCGCACGCGAAACTGGCGGAATCCGAGCCGGCGCAGGGCATCCTCGCCCTTCTCGACCACCGCCAGCAACTGGGGAGTGACCGCCCGCCCGTACTCAACGCGTGACGACAGGCACGCCGATGCCGGCTTGTCCCACACCCGCAGGCCGGCGGCGCGCGCCAGTTCACGGACCTCCGCTTTGCTCAGTCCCGCGTCGAGCAGCGGCGCCGCCACGCCGTGCTGGCGCGCGGCCTGCTGCCCGGGACGGAAGTCTCCCTGGTCGTCGAGGTTGACCCCGTAAGCCACCGCGTCAAAGCCCCGCGCCACGCGGACCTGCTCCATCACCGTGAACAGCTCGTCCTTGCAGTAGAAGCAGCGGGCCGCGTCGTTGCGCACGTATTCCGACCGGTCGAATTCGGCGGTCTGGATCACTTCCAGCGGAATCTTCTGTTCCTCGGCGAATGCCACCGCGTCGTTAAGGTGAGTGCGGGCCAGGGACGGGGAGTCAGCCAGGACCGCCAGCATGGCGTCGCCCAGCGCCTGGTGCGCCGCCCAAGCGAGAAAGGCGGAGTCCACTCCGCCCGAATAGGCCACCAGAATCCGCCCCAGCGAGCGCAGGCGGTTATCGAGCGCGGTGCGGTTGGCGGATAAATCCACGGGCTTCATCTTACGGGAGCGACCGGATTTTCACCACGGGCACGGTAAGAGACATTAAGCCGCCGAGACGCCGAGAGCGCCGAGGCAGAATGGTGAAAGACTTCTCGGTGGACTCGGCGCCTCGGCGGTGAAATGCACCTAGTAGATTCGTTCCTGCCGTTTCAAATTGCCAAACGCGCCGATGTTGGCCAACGTGAACGAGAAGCGGAACTGGTTCTCGTTGCGGATCGATCCCAGCTCGTAGCGGCGATACTCGAAGCTTACGCCGCAGCAGTCCCAGTTGTAGCTGGCCTGGATGGCGGAATACTGCAGGACATGCCCGGCCACCGGCGGAGCCAGCGGTTTGGTCACCGACTGAGTGCTGAACGGGTTGGCGTCGAAGCCCATGCTGGCGGCAGCGTTAATGCCGCGCTTGGCGAGATTGCCATAGCCGATCATCACGCGGAACTGGTCGAAAAGGTCGGGCGTTTCGCCGGGCACTCGAAAGAACGTGTGCGCACCGCCGAGAAAAAAGTTTCCCAGCCGGTAATTGGTGAACACAGTACTGGCGTTGATACGGCTGGCTACGGTGTCGTAGTCAAGCTGCCACCCGAATTCGGTTTGATTGCTGGGATGCAGCAGGATGCGGGAGACGATGGGCGTGAAGCGCCGCGGCGAGGTGAGAAAGGCGATGCCGGTGAAATCGTCGGTGGTGGTAAATACATTGCGTCCGGGCACTACCGCTCCGCCAAAGTTAGGGTCGAAGAAATACTTCTGCTTCAGCTCCCAGGAGAGCAGCTCGCGGGCGCCGCGGGCCGGGCAGGACTCACCCTTATCTCCGGTCATGGCGGCGCCGGAGGCGGGCGCAGACGCCGCGGCGGGCGCTGGCTCGCGGCACTCTGGCCCGCCCGCGGGCTTGATGTAGAGGCGCTGAACGACCGCGTACTCCAGCTCGTTGGTGTCGGAGAGGATGTCGCGGGAATCGAAGCGGATGATGTTGGCAAAATTGTCCACCCCGCCGACGTAGCGGTACACCAGCCGCGGTTCGATGGCGTGTTTGAGCTTGTGCCCCCCCACCGGGCGATCGAAGATGCGGACCAGTGACGGCGGGCGCAGCTCGAACGAGGCTTCCGCCGCGTTGCGATTGATGCCCTGCTCGACAGGACTGGGCAGGCTGCCGTTAGTGTTGGGGGGCAACTGGCGCTGGGTGTAGTAGGTCTCGCGCAGGCCAATCTCAGGACGCAGCGTCCAGCCGCCGAGCAGCAAGGGCAACGAGGCGCGTGGGTTCACGTCGAAGCGCCCGACCAGGTCGTTGGATTGGAAGCCCAGTTCGCTGCGGGACATTCCTTCGAGCGCCGTGTCGAACGACCAATACACCGGTGTGTGGCCGATCCGCCGGTCGACACTGGAGACTTCAAAACTGGGAGCGTGAAAGATGGTGACCACGTCGCCCTGCGCTTCGCTCTCGAAGTTCTGGTAGCGGGCCGCCAGAAAGTTGAATCCGAATCCGTCCAGATTCTTGGAAAGAAAGGCTACGGATTTCACTTCGGAATTTACCGCCTCGGTGAAGGTCTGCCCCCAGGCCAGGCGAAAGACGTAGGAGTTGAGGTACTCGGCGGAGAGCACGCCGCGAAAGCCGAACGGCAACTGGGCTTGGCCGTCGAGGTTGACGTCCTCGCCGCCCTGGTTCTGGCCATCGACCGCCTCACGGTCGACCACGCCGTAGTAGTGAGCGCTAAGGTAAGAGTCGTCGCTGGGCCGGAAGCGCCACGATGCATGCTGTGACCAGCCGCGCTGAGAGAAATATTCGGCGCCGAGGGTCGTGTCCATGCTGCGGTCGATGGCCCAATAGTAAGCATCGCCCAAAATGAGGCCTTTGCTCGACGAGTTGCCCATGCTGGGCAGCAAAAAGCCGCTCTGGCGGCCCAGTTGATCGACCGCCTGGTCGGCATAGGGAAGGTAGAACAAGGGCACGTTCTCGACCCGGAAGAGGGAGTTGTAAGTCCGGGCCTTGCCATTCATGTCCACCACGATGCGCTCGGCGTTGAGCGTCCACTTGGGCCGCGGCAGCTCGCAGGAGGTCACCGCGCCGTGATGCACCACATAAACCTCGGGCCCGGTCTTCTCGACCATCCGTCCGGTGAAGGTGAACGGACTGGTGGAGGTCAGGATGACGCTGTGGCCCTGGAAACGGATGCCGCTAGTGCCGATCGCGTCGTAGAACTTGCCGGTCTCGGTCCACACGTTGTAGTGGCCATGGGAGGCCACGATGTGCTCGTCGTGCGGTCCGCCATCCAGCGTCAGGTGGCCGCTGGCGGTGGCCTCGCCGGTAGCGTCGTCGTAGGTGACCTCGTCGGCGCGCAGCACGCGGTTGCGATAATCGATTTCCGCCTCGCCGCGCAGCTTGTAGATATCGCCGGATTTCTCCTGCTCGCGCGCCTTGATGATGACTTCCTCCCGCGGCCGCGGGGGTGGAGGGACGGAGGGCGCAACCTGCGGCGCATCGTCCGCCGCGGCACTGGGCGGCGCAGCCGGAAGCAACTGGCTAGTAACTACGGAATGCGCCAGAACCAGATGACAAACGAATGCAGCCGTGATACCTAATCGGTTGCGGCGGAACATGGGAGAGGCTCGAACTTAGCATGCGAGCCGCTACCGGCGCAAAAGGATTCCGTGTTCCGGCGCGCTCTGGCCGACTCACAACCCGTTCATGGCCTGCCCGATCTGCGGTGAGCAGTGCACGTGTCCGCGCGAGCGCGAGGTTTCGGCTCGCGCCGCCCTCCTCGATCCCGAACCTCGGGGCGACAATCCACCCTTGTTCGATGGGCAGGACCATGTGTGGCGGCAAGAGGTGGCCTCGCGGGTGGACGCATTCTGCGCGCGGCGGGGCCGCAAACGCATGCCCCGGATACCGTCGCTCAGCCTGGATTTCGAGCGCGCCGCCCGCGCCACTGCGGCGGCGCATTATGCCGTTCCGGAGCCGCAGGTGGAACCCGTGCCGGAGCCGGCGCCAGAGCCCGAGGCCAGCAACCTCATTGAGTTCCCGCGGCCGGCGGAGCCTCCGGCGTACCTGGAGCCGATGCCCACCCTCGAGGAGTTGGCTGAGCCCATCCTCGACAAGCCGCGCATCCTCGACGCCGAAGTGCCCTCGGGGCTGTTGTTCGGCGGCGAGGGCCGGCCCGCCATCACGCTGGAATCGGCCCCCGAGCCCCAGTCCGAAGACGATGCCGGCCCGGCCGGGGAGCACGCATCGCTTTTGCGCAGGATCTTCGCGGCGACGCTGGATGGCTTGCTGGTCGCCATCGCCGCGGCGGTGTTCGCGACCATTTTCCTGCACATCGCAGGCACGTTGCCGCGCTCGCGCACGGCGTTCCTGCTGGCCCTGGCGCTGCCTGTGATTTTTTGGGCGATGTACCAATACCTTTTTCTGGTTCACGCGGCGGCCACACCCGGCATGCGGGTAGCGGGGCTGCGCGTCCGCACCTTCGACAACCTGCCGGCGCGGCGCAACCTGCGCCGCTGGCGCGCCATCGCCATGATGGTCTCCGGCATGGCGATGGGCCTGGGATTCCTCTGGGCGTCGATCGACGAGTACGGCCTCTGCTGGCACGACCGCATCACCCGCACTGTCCTGCGCCGCAGTTAGCACCCAGCGGTTTTTTTCACCGCAATTTCACCGGCGACCGTCCCCCAGCGCACATCTAATCATTCATTCTGTTTGTCATCCGTAAGTTTCTAGCGAGCATGCACAGGAGGAATCATGAAATACAAGATCGTCCCCATGGCAGCGCGCAAGAAGATCGCGCTGGTGGCGCACGACAACAAGAAGCAGGACCTGTTCGACTGGGCGAAGTTCAACCGCGACCTGTTGGCCGAGCATGTGCTCTACGCCACCGGAACCACGGGCGGCGTGTTGGAGCAGGAACTCGATCTCCACATCCACAAGCTGGAGAGCGGGCCGCTGGGCGGCGACCAGCAGATCGGCGCCAGGATCTCGGCCAACGAGATCGACTTTGTCATCTTCTTCTGGGACCCGTTGGAGGCGCTGTCGCACGACCCTGACATCAAAGCGCTGCTGCGCATCTCCGTGGTGTGGAACATCCCGGTAGCGTGCAACCGCGCCTCGGCGGATTTCATGGTCTCCTCTCCCCTGATGTCCGACACCTATCAGCGGATCATCCCCGACTACTCCGCCTATCGTTCGCGGCTGGAGGCCACGGCCGCGCGCTAGGGAGCATGGCGACTGAGCGCAAGCGAAGGATCTGCATTTGTAGCATCTTTGAGAACTGCCGATCCCTCGCGTCGCGCTCGCCTCGCGGAGCTTCGGCTCACGCTGGCTCGGGATGACAATCAGGAGAACGCCGTTACGGCGCGGCTAGAAGCCGCGCCCCTTCAAGGCCGTCCCTTTCGAGGTACATCACTCGGGGCACCGCTCTAGTTGGGCTTGGATCCGGGATCGGGCGGCTGGGAGTGGCGCGCGAGCAATTCTCGTTGCAACAGCTCCAACAGTTCGGGGCGGCGTCCGCTCGCCAGTTCCCGCCGCAACTCCTCGAGGGCCAGCGCCAGCACGTCGTAATGGTGGAGCGCGGCGAAGTGCGGGTCGTGGGTGATGTCCAGCCAGATCTTATGCAGCAACTCGATGTCCTCGGCGCGCAGGCGAGGCTCGTGCGGGCCCAGGGGGTAGCTGTGGATGGCGCCGTCGGGTGCGACCACCTCCAGGGTGAGTCGTGGCCGCGGCTCCGGCAATTGCTCCCAGGCATCTCCTGTGTACTTCCCTTGTTCATCGGCGGTGAGCTTGTTGGAGAGCCCGGTGACGACCTTGGCGGAGTCCAGGTGCGCGGCCGTGACCACGATGCTTTGGAAGACGTTCTTGCCGGGCACCACCAGCAGCGACACTGGCTTGCCCTCCTTTTCCGCCGTGGCCACCACCTTGGTAAATAGTTCCTGCTCGTAGTCGTCGAAGACGTCCTTGGCTTCGTAGTAGCGATTGCCACTGAACGCCGGCCCCTGGTAGAGGCGCGCCGTCATGACTACGACGTCCTGCTTGGTGGTATCGGTGCGTGCCAGCGCATTACGCAGGTAGTAAAGGTTGTGGGGGTCGCGAACCGTCACCAGCACGTTTCCGGGGCGCACGCGCAGCGCGGTTGAACTCAGCTCCGGCTCCCCGGAAACCCGGAACTGCTCGATGTTCTCCTTCCTCCCGTGCCGCTCCTTGGCGGTGTGGCGCTCGGAAACCGTGAAGATCACGAAGAAGGCGAGGCTGAAGGAAACGCCGGCGATGGTGGCCGTGGGCTTGGTCAGCAGGTTGGTGATGGCCGTCAGAAACAGCACAACGGTGATGACCACCAGCCCCAGAGGCAGTTCCTTGCCGCCCAGCCGCAGGTTGCCGGGGACTTTCCACTCGCGGTTCTCCGGCTCGGTGTAGCGCAGCACCAGCACGGCCAGGGCCTTGAAGCCGAAACTCCAGATCACGCCGAAGGCATACAGCGCGGCCAGGAAGTACACGTTGCCGCGGCTGACCACGATGGTGATGATCTGCAGCACCACGATCAGGTTGATCAGCCGGTAGGTGGTGCCGTAGCGCCGGTGCGGGCGCTGGAACCAGGAGGTGAGCACACCGTCCTCGCTGACCCGGTTGAGCACCCCGTTGGCGCCCACGATGGCCGTGTTCACCGCGCCGGAGAGGATCAGCGCCCCCACCAGCACGACAAAGAAGTGGAACACCAGCTTGGGCAGCACCGGCCCCACCACGTACATGGAGAGGCCGCCGATCAGGTTGGGAAAGAACTGCGGGCGCGCCGCGTCGGGGATGATCATGACCGCGAAGAACGACACCAGCGAGGTGAACAGCAGGCTGTAGAGGAAGATCACCAGCCCGGCGCGCTCCAGGTTCTTGAGCTTGGGATGCTCAATCTCGCGGTTCACCTGGGCCAGCGTCTCCTCCCCGCTCATGGCCAGCACCGAGTGCCCGAATCCCACCAGCAGGGCGATGAAGGTGACGGAAGCCGCCCAGTGGCGAGGCAGCCAGCCCAGCGACTCGTGGTCCCACTTCATGTTCTGAATGCTGGGGAATGCCGGCAGGTGAGCATGGATCTTGAAGATGGTGATCAGGCACCAGACGATCAGGATGATCACCATGACGGTGGTTACCCGCATGATGAACATCGCCTTCCCGCTGGTCTCGTGGATGCCCTGCCGGTTCTTCCACCAGAAGTACAGCACCACGAGCACGGCGCAGCCAGCGGCGAAGTAGTTCTGGTTGAAGCTGATGGGATGTCCCAGATACTTCGCCACCTCGTCGACGAACCCCGCGAGGTACTGGCCGGCGGAGACGGCGCTGATCGGCCCCGTCAACACGTAATCGAACAGCAGCGCCGAGACCGACAACTTGGCCAGCGTGGAGCCCATGGCTTCCTTCACCACGCGGTACACGCCGCCGCGCACGAACATGCTGCTGGACTCGATGTACACGGCGCGCACCGCGTAACTGAACAGCATGACGCCCAGAACGAACCAGGGCGCGCTCTTGCCAATGACGTTCTCCGTATCGCCGCCGACGTAGTAGGCGGAGGAGGCCAAGTCGGAAAGCACGATCGCCGACGCCCGCCAGAAGGAGATGAACGTCAGCATCACCGTGGTGGCCACGAACACTGGGACCGCAGGTTTCAGGCGGTCGAGCGCGGAACTCGAGGTCGAAGACATACTTGGGCGCAAACGCTGGATTTTACTCTGTGTGCTGGCTTCCGTGAGTTCCCAAACTGAACCGGCAACGCCAACCGGGAATTTACACCGTGGTCGGCACCGCCGCCTCGCCCAGCGCCGAGGGCATTGGTGCCGGAACCAGGATACGCAGCTTTTCACCCAGGCGGTCAAAGTGCGCCAGCCAGATACGGCCTGGATCGTCGTCGCGGGCCTGGAACTCAGGACGCACCTGCTGCAGCATCTGGTAGTAGCGGTTTTGCACCTCCCAGAGATCGACCTCGAAGGGCAGGCTGCGGGCCAGATCGACCACGGCTTCTAGTCGCTCCAGGGGTTCCAGCTCGGCGGGGCCAGCCTGTAACCGCTGTATCATCCGCTCCAGGCTGTGGCGCAGAGCATAGCTGAGCCCGGCGCTGTCGAGTGTCACGCGCTCCCGCTGCGCGGCGTCGAGCAAGCTGCGGATTCGTTCCAGGTCGAAGTTCTCTTCCTCGAAGGCGCGCCGCAGGCTGCCGTTCAGCACGAACTCAGCGGTCATGTGCAGCACCCTGGGAGGCGGCGTTCCCAACTCGCCCAGGAAGCGCATTAAGGGTGCGTGCTGCTCGTAGAGCTGGCGGAAGCTGCTTTCGGCGTCGCGCAGGGTGGAATCGAGAATGATGGAGACGACTCGCCGCTGCTCGTCGCGGAATAGCGACTTCAGCGAGTAGGTCACGCCTACGAACTGGCGGTCGAGGGCGCGCAAGGCGCCGGGGATGTCGGCGGAAAGGAAAGCCTCGCCGACTTCGCGGACCAGCGAATCGTAGTCTTCCTGGCCGCGGAAATAGCGCGTACCGGCGTTCAGGTTGTGGTCGCCCAGGTGCAATGCCCCGAAGGTGAGGTGGGCGCACTCCTGGGTGACGCGCGAGCAGACCCGCCCGTGTCCCACCGCCAGGCGCGCCCTTCCCGATTCGAGGATGCGGTGGTCTTCGCGGTCCACGGTGTAGCAGTACACCGAGGAATGCTGGCCATAGGGGTCGAACAGCGAGCTGATGACATAGTGCGCGCCGACTTTGAGCAGGTCAAGGGCCGCCGGCTTCACCCACTTGCGGTAGAGGTCGGCGCCGGTGCCGTACTGGGAAATGTTGCTGGCAGCCAGCGCCAGCTTTTCGAGGAAGTGTTCTTCGATGTGGTCGCCGAACAGCTCCTGCGCGAGCTGCACCGCGCGGGCAGCATACATAATTACCTGCACCGTCTCGATCCCGGAAAGCTCGTCGAAGAACCAGCCGCAACTGGTGTACATCAGCATGGCGTGGCGCTGCAGTTCCATCAGCTTCAGGATTGCGACCTTGTCGTCGCTGGGAATGGAACTGGGCTGCTCGGCGGCGCGCGCATGCTTCTCCAGAAATCGCTCCTGGTTTTCGGGGGTGCGGTCGAGCAACACCTCGACGTAGTCATTGCGGGCCAGCCACGGGGCCTTCAGCAGGCTGGCGGCTTTGCGCTCGAACTTGGGGGTCAGCTCGTTGCGGAGCCAGTCCAGCGCCTGGCGCAAGGGAGGGCGCCACTGCTGGTTCCAGCCGGGGCGGCCTCCGCTGGAGCAGCCGCAATCGGCTCGCCAGCGCTCAATGCCGTGGATGCAGCTCCACGAGCTCTTCTCCACGATCTCGACTTCGTGGGTCGGCGGGTGCTGCTCCAGGAACTCGCCGTAATTGGTGATCTTCGCCAAGTTTTGGCTCTCGATGTGGTCGAGCGCGTAGGCCAGAGCCATGTCGCCATACTTGTGGTGGTGGCCGTAGGTCTCGCCGTCGGTGGCGATGTGCATGAGCTGGGGCCAGGTGCGCGCGTCGGAGAAGCCGCTCAGCAGCCGTTCCACGAAGCGCCCGCCGTTATCGAGCAGGCCCTCGAAGGCCACCGCCTGGGAGATGGGGCCGTCGTAGAAGAGCAGCGTGATCACCCGCCGCGAGGGAAGCCGCAGGCGGTAGGCGCGTGAAGGGTCGATGACTCCCTGGACGTTCTTCCAGACGCGGCTGCCGATCTTGCGGGCGCGCCGCGCCTGTCCCTGTGCCAGCACCGTGAAGCGGATGCCCAAGTGGGTCATGACCTCGAGCGTCTCCGTGTCCACGGCCGTCTCCGGCAGCCACATGCCCTCCGGCTGCCGGCGGAACCTGCGCTCGAAGTCGCGGATGCCCCACAGCACCTGCGTATACTTGTCCGCGCGGCTGGCGAGCGGCAGGATCATGTGGTTGTACGCCTGGGCGATGGCGTTGCCGTGGCCGGAAAAGTGCGCCTGGCTCTCCTGGTCGGCATCGAGGATCTTCTGGTAGGCGCCGGGCGCGTTGTCCTCCAGCCAGGAGAGCAGCGTGGGGCCGAAGTTGAAGCTGATGCGCGCGTAGTTGTTGACGATCTTGGTGATGCGGTTGGAGCCATCGAGCAGGCGCGAGGCCGCGTTGGGCGCGTAACACTCGGCGGTGATGCGCTGGTTCCAGTCGTGATAGGGGTAAGCCGAGTCCTGCAGCTCCACCGCCTCAAGCCAGGGATTCTCCCGCGGCGGTTGATAGAAGTGGGAATGAATACAGAGATATCGGTCCATCTTGTGATTCCACCATATGATGTGAGTCTCAGGCGGGCAAGAGGAAAAAACTGATTTATTGAGCCATTGAAATCAATGGCTCAATCCAAGAATTCATGCGCGAGAGGAGACGAACGTGATCATCCTGTGGGCGATTCTTACGGGACTCGGTGTAGGCGTCTTGTCGGGTTTGGTGGGCATTGCCGGGGGCGCGGTCCTGGTGCCCATCCTCTTCTACGGCTTCAAGATGAACCAGCACATGGCCCAGGGCACCACCCTGGCGGTGCTGCTTCCGCCCACGGGCCTGCTGGCGTTCCTGAAGTACTACAAAGCAGGAAGCGCCGACCTGAAGATCGGCCTGCTGCTCGCGCTCGGGCTGTTTCTGGGCGGCTACTTCGGCGGGATTTGGGCGCAGAAGATACCAGACCTGGTGCTGCGCCGGATTTTTGCCGTGATCCTGGCCGCCACCGCGCTCAAGATGTTCTTCCAGAAATAAGAGACGTAGCGAGTTGCGTCTCTACAGGATAGCTTCCAGCGCGGGCTTGAGTTCGGGATGGCGGAAGCGGAAGCCGCTGGCCACGAGTTTCCCGGAGTCCACAAGCTGGCTGCCCAGGAGCAGCGCCTCCCCCATCTCGCCGAACATCAGCCGGACCATGAATGCCGGGAGCGGGAAGATGGCCGGCCGGTGCAGAACCTGGCCCAGCGCGCGGGTGAATTGGGCATTGGTCACCGGGTTGGGCGCCACGGTGTTCACCGGACCACGCAGCGAATCGGCCGCCAGAGCGTGCTGAATGACGCCGACTACGTCGTCGAGGGTGATCCAACTCATCCACTGGCTCCCGCTGCCGATGCGCCCGCCGGCTCCCATGCGGAACGGAATCAGCATTCGTCCCAGCGCGCCGCCGCGCGAACTGAGTACGACGCCGATTCTGAGCGACACAACACGAATGCCGGCCTGGGCTGCAGGCTCGGTCGCCGCTTCCCATTGCTGGCTGACCTGGGCGAGGAAGTCGGATCCGGGGGCGCTCTCCTCGCGCAAGGCTTCGTCGCCGCGATCGCCATAGATCCCGATCGCCGAGGCGGACACCATGACTTTCGGCGGCCGGCCCGTGCGCGCCAGAGCCGCAGCGAGCGTGCCGGTTCCCTGCACCCGGCTGTCGCGGATGCGGGCTTTCTTCTCCGCGGTCCAGCGTCCGGCGATGCTCTCTCCGGCGAGGTGGACCACCGCATCGAAGCCCTCGGGTGGGCTTTTTGCGGGATCCAATCGGATCTCATTCGCCCCCGGAGGGCGGCGGACCAGCCGGACAACCGAGTGTCCAGCGCCCTCCAACGCCGTCACCAGCGCCGAGCCGACCAGTCCCGACGAACCACTGACCAGAACCTGCATCGCCGAGATTGTACTCGGATCGTGCCCGGGATTCCGGAGATTGCCCTCAGGCGAGACCAGGTGTTCTGAAAATGGAACACGGCCGGTCACCAGCGGATGTGATGGCGGTCACTGAGCAGGCTCAAAGTATTTGAAAGGAAAGGTGATTACAGCCGGTTGATGGTTTGTAGGTCGTAAGCTGCTCATAACAAAAGGTCTTTCGGTTAGGCGAGTGTGTGCGTTTCTTGGGGCTCAAATTCGATTGCTCAATTCAATTGCCACATCTTCGGAACCAGATGCCAGTCTGAAAGGAGACGGAGGATGAAAAAGCTACTGGTGCTTCTCCTGCTGCTGCCGGCCATGGCATTCGCGCAACAAACCACCATCAACGGCAGCCAGCACCCCGAGCTGGTCCCAGACTCGGTAGCCTATAGGGCGGTGCTGATTGTGATCACTCCCGGAGCTCCACGCCCGCGGAAGCAGCCGCCAGTGAGGCCAAGCACGCCCGGATGGGACTTTCAACTGCCGGACACGCTCAGTACGACAGCATTCTCAAGACTTTTCGTGCACAATACGACGCCTTGGTCAGCTCGCAAGCCCCTGGGGCGACTGTATCGGCGGGCATCCGATCCCTTGTCGCGAGCACACGCTCAGAACTTGCTTACTTGCCTGCGCCCGACGCCGCCGCTCTCAGCCGTTTCGTCCAAGCCGAAAAAGCGCGCATGGCCACCACGGAGAAAGGAAACTAGCATGAGGCTGCTCATGGCTTTCGCCTGCGTCTTCCTGCTCTCGGGGGTCCTGTTGGCGCAAGGGGGATTCACCCTTTACTGGTCGGCCACGGAACAGGTCAATCCTGACAACAGCATACCGTCACGCCCAGCGTGGAAATCAGCGGATACGACGGCAGCGCCTTCACGGCTAATTGCCTCGGCAGTCTTAACGTCGCCACCAACAGGCCTTCGCTGATGCTGAATGACAATCCCTGGTTCGGTCACTGGAGAATTGCTGGGGGCTGGTGGATTGATTTTGCAGCGACTGGACCGGCGGTGCAAGTTAGCCCAGGACAAACGGCAGATATGTCCTTTGGAGGCGCCGTGGATGCAGCTTGCTGGTACGACAGCCCAGAAGGCGCTCCGTCGTTCGACGACTGGTACAGCTACACGTTCCAAAATGAAGTGGGCTCGCCCTGCTTCATCGACGTTAATTGTCCTTATCCGTTGCCCCAACTAGAATATCCGGGTGTGGATACGGAGACAATAACAGTGTTTTCCGAACTGGTTCCGCAGGTATTCTGGCCCTACCAGGTTGAGCCGATATACACGGCCTCACAAGGGACGGTGGCCGCTGGGGATTGCCCGGACAGCCCGTATCCGGGTTTCGTCAGATACGTTACGAACCAGGTTCAATATGCCGACGGCACCGCCCTTGCTGTTGCGGGACTGACCGTTGCGGACACACTTTCCCCTGGCGGTCGAGCCGACCTGGGAAGCGGTACATCAACGGGGAGCGCCACCACAACGGGTGACGGTAGCTTCGATGACCGCTATTCTGTGTGTTCAGCTGCGTGCACTGCAAGCACAGGAGAAACGGATGCACTGCAGTACTGGACCGTCAACGGAGTGCCTCTCTTTCATGTCGACGGCAACGTGTACAAATGCAACTCGATAACAATCGATGGGAGGTAGCGTAATGCCAAGAACGCTGCTGTCCGCAGTCTTCTCAATACTCGCACTGACGTGTCTCTCCCAGACGGGCACCAACGCTTCCGGTCAGCACCTCGTCGCCGGAAGGGTTGTGGATACGAGTGGTGCCGAGGCAGCGAACGCTCTAGTCTGGGCGAACCGCAGGGAAAGGGCAGATACTGCCGGGCCGACCGGCATAGTAAGCTCGGGCCCGTCCGGCTGGGTGAAAGTCGATAGCCGCGGGGGCTTCAGCCTAAGATTGTCCGACGGTCGGTACAAGATCATGGCGAAAGACGAGGCGAACGGCTATCCCGATCCGATTGCCTCACTTAATCGGGATCCCGGTGCGAGGTTCCCGATCGTGGTCGTAGCAGGGTCAGATGTGTCGGACGTGTTGGTTGTACTGGGGGCAAAGGGCGGTCATCTTGAGGACCTCCTACTGGACCGTGAGACTCGCGATCCTATTCCAGGTGGGAAAATCAGAGTCCAAGACGCACGCGATGCCAATGCCTACGTCGAGGTTTTCTCAGATGGGGCGGGACACTTTCACCTTACGGTGCCTAACAAGCCGGTTCAGATTTCGGCCACCGCACCGGGCTACCGGGAGCAAGCCCTTGAGGAAGGCAGGGAGATCGCCATTATGGGGGGCAGTATACGCAACATCGTAATCAAACTTTCGCGCCAGTGACGGCGGCGGGGGCGGGTGGCCCACCCGAGCGCGTCGGGTGGGCAGAGTCCTTGATTCCAGCAGGAACCCCGAGGGTACCCGCCCTAACGTCGTGCTGTTCGATGTTGGGTGGGGTGTTTGAACTTTCGCCTGCGTCTTCCTGCTCTCGGGGGTCCTGTTGGCACAGGGGGATTCACCCTTTACTGGTCGGCCACGGAACAGGTCAATCCTGACAACAGCATAACCGTCACGCCCAGCGTGGAAATCAGCGGATACGACGGCAGCAGCTTTACCGCTGATTGCATCGCCAGTACCAACATCGCCACCAACAGGGCTTCGCTGATGATGAATGACAATCCCTGGTTCGGTTCCCGGAAATTCAGTGGGGGCAGGTGGCTCGATTTTGCACAAACTGGACCGGCAGTGCAAATTAGCCCAGGACAAACGGCAGATATGTCCTTTGGAGGCGCCGTGGATGCAGCCTGCTGGTACGACAGCCCAGAGGGCGCTCCGTCGTTCGACGACTGGTACAGCTACGAGTTCCAAAATGAACTGGGTTCGCCCTGCTTCATCGGCATTAATTGTCCTTACCCGTTGCCCCAACTTGAATATCCGGGTGTGGATACGGAGACAATATCCGTGTTTTCCGCGTTATCCGAGCAGCTCGTCAGAATCTCGACGACGTGGTGGGGACCACCGGTAGTCCAGACCAAGGACGTTTGCTACTGGGGCAGCCTAGCTTGTTCAGCCGGAACACCCACGTGTACGACCGGTATCGGGGTGGTTTTTGTTCCGGTCTGCCCCGCTTATGTGGAGGCTAACTACCTCGTGATCAACGGACAGTGTTTTGGTGTCCATCCTTTGACGGAGGCAAGCGGCCCCGGGCCATGTAATTAAACGTATCGGGAATGTCGTATCATAAGGATGTTGGGACGATGCCCCCTGATCCTAGCGCCGCGGGTTCCCGGCTGCTCGCTATAAAGAGCGATTTCCGAAATGTGTTTGAGACCCTGTATCCACCGTGGAGTAACCCAATGATTGTCTGGCTTACGTTGGGAGTTGCCCTATTTGCGGCGCTGGTGTCGGCGCAGACTGCCCACAATCCAGCCAACTCGGGTGCTGCCCCTCTCGTGCTTCCTCGTCCCGGCATTCCCGCATCATTGGAGCAGACTGAAGAGCGCTCGCGTAAGCTTGAGGACGGCACTCCGACCGTCGAAGTGGTGAAGAGCGAAGTTTATCGCGATTCGGCCGGGAGAGTGCGGGTACAATCGGACATTCGGGGCTCCGGCCATTCCCCCGCTCCTTACATCGACCTCGTCGACCCTATTGCCGGTTCCAGGGTCATACTGTTGAGCGCCGAGAAGGTTGCGTATCGCGTGCCCCTCCCCAAGTCTACCGAAGGCAGGTTCGCCTTTCTTGGCATCGGGGGCGTGGCAGAGTCATCGCACAAATGGAGCGCAAGAACGGAAAACGCCGGGAAGCGCACGATCGAAGGCATTGAATACGAGGGTACGCGCATCATTCAAACCGCCGAAGGCGAGCCCGGGCTGACAAGCACAGTCGAGCAGTGGTATTCCGACGAGCTGAAATTGATCGGGTTTGTGATGGCCTCCGGCCCTTATGAGACGTATACGGCTCGGATTCAAAACCTACGCCGTGAGGAGCCCGATCCCACGCTTTTTGCGATTCCTCCTGGCTACAAGATCCTTGACGTGCCGTTGCCCTCGCCCGGCCGGCAATAGTGGCGGGTCCTATCTAGGCCCTTTTCTTTGAAGGAACCACGCTGTCTCTTGCTGGGTCCAGGCCCTTTCGGGCAGGTAGGGTTCTTGCGCTCTGCGGTTATAATCAACTATGGCGAGTTCCCGCCACTGGATTTCAGAATCGAGTTCCCCGGCCGACTCTTGGCCTGCGTGTAGTTCCCCCAACTCGATCGTTCCGCACAATGGGCTGGCATGGCGACGCTGAAGCAGCAATTCGCGACCAATGTCCTCACGGTCACGAAGTTCCGTGATCTGCTGAAGACAGTCCGCGCCAACCGGCCGAATGACGACCTGGATGTCATCCGCCGCGCCTACGATCTTTCGCAGAAGTATCACGCCGGGCAGAACCGGGAATCGGGTGAGCCCTATCTCAGCCATCCGCTGGAGGTGGCCCTGGTGCTGGCGGACATGAAGCTGGACTCGACTTCAATCGCCGCCGGTCTGCTGCACGATCTGGTCGAGGACACTTCGGTCACCATCGTGGACATCCGCAAGGAATTCGGCGAGCAGGTAGCCCGCATCGTCGAAGGCGTCACCAAGATCTCCAAGATCGACTTTGCCACCCGCGAGGAGCGCCAGGCGGAGAACGTCCGCAAGATGGTGCTGGCCATGGTGGACGACATCCGCGTAGTGCTCATCAAGCTGGCCGACCGGCTGCACAACAT
This sequence comes from Terriglobales bacterium, assembly GCA_044447375.1. Classification (GTDB taxonomy): domain Bacteria; phylum Acidobacteriota; class Terriglobia; order Terriglobales; family Acidobacteriaceae; genus JAHFUA01. The sequence goes on from JBIOFT010000011.1 coordinate 24,112, forward strand.
GCGGACGCTGAAGGCGCTCCCGCCGGAGCGCCAGGAGCGCATCGCCCGCGAAACCCTGGAAATCTACGCTCCCATCGCCCATCGGCTGGGCATGGGCAAGGTGCGCGGCGAACTGGAAGACCTGGCCTTCCACTATGTGGACCCGATCGCATTCCAGCAGGTGCACGACGCCGTCGAGGCGCGGCGCAAGAAGGGCGAGCAGTTCCTGGAGCAGATCGAAGGCGTGCTGCGGGAGAAGCTGGCGGAGAACGGCATCGAGGCCCGGGTGGAAAGCCGCATCAAGCGGCTCTACAGCGTGTGGCAGAAACTGCAGCGGCAACGCATTGCCGTGGACCAGGTCTATGACCTGCTAGCCATCCGCATCATAACGAATTCGGTGAAGGACTGTTACGGCGCCCTGGGCGCGATCCACAACTTCTGGCGGCCGGTGCCGGGGCGGATCAAGGACTTCATCGCCATGCCGCGGCCCAACCTTTACCAGTCGCTGCATACCACCGTCATCGCCGAGAACGGCACCCCCTTCGAAGTGCAGATACGCACCGAAGAGATGCACAAGATGGCCGAGGAAGGCATTGCCGCCCATTGGAAGTACAAGGACGGCGCGCCGGTCACGGCCAAGGACGAAGAGCGGCTGGCCTGGCTGCGGCAGGTGGTGGAGTGGCAGCGCGACGTCACCGATCCCAATGAGTTCCTCTCCGCCCTTAAGATCGACCTCTACCCGGAAGAGGTCTACACCTTCACGCCCAAGGGCAAAGTGGTGATTTTGCCGCGCGAGTCCACGCCCGTGGACTTCGCCTACACCATCCACACTGAAGTTGGGCACACCTGTACTGGGGCGCGGGTGAACGGGCGCATCGTGCCGCTGCGCTACAAGCTGCACAACGGCGAAATCGTGGAGATCATGACCCAGCCCGGGCACAAGCCCAGCCGCGACTGGCTGACTTTCGTGAAGGCGCCGCGGGCGCGGCAGAAGATCCGGCACTGGCTCAATATCCACCAGCGCGAGCGCGCCCTCGAGATCGGTCGCAAGCTGATCGAGAAGGAAGCGCGCAAGTACCGCGTCTCGCTCAAAGATGTCTCCGACGAGGCTTACCAGCGCGTGGCCCAGGAATACGGCGTCACCCGGGCCGACGACCTGGTGGCCGGCATCGGCTTCGGCAAGTTCTCGGCGCGGCAGGTGCTGGGCAAGCTCTCCCCGGCCGAGACCGCCGCTCCCCCCGAGGAAGAGAAGTCCGGCTTCAGCAGCGTGGTGCGCCGGGTGTTCGGCGGCGATAGCGGCACGCTCCAGGTCAAAGGCCAGGATGATCTGCTCATCTACCGCGCGCGATGCTGCAATCCCATCCGTGGGGAAGAGATTGTGGGATACGTCACCCGTGGCAAGGGCGTGGCGGTGCACGCCCGGAACTGTCCCAACGTCGTCAACCTGCTCTATGACGTGGAACGGCAGATCGCGGTGGAGTGGGGCAAGGAGAGCAAAGACGGCGGCAGTGGCGGCTACCCGGTGAAGCTGACCGTGTTCTGCGACGACCGCGCTGGCATGCTCAAGCAGATTACCACCATCATCAGCGACGACAACACCAACATCCGCAACGTCGAAGCCCGCACCGGCGACGGCCACGCCACCATCGACGTGATCATCGACATCGCCGACATGAAGCACCTGCAGCGGATCGTTGGCGGCATCCGCAAGCTGGCCGGCATCCGCGACGTGCAGCGCGTACAAAAACTGTAAGGCCTTTCGCCGCGGATTCACGCGGATCAACGCGGATCAAACACCGCACACGACCAAGGCGATTGAGCCATTGGGTCATTGATTCATTGAATCATTGAAAGGCCAGAAAACTCTTCGTATCCGCAGGTCCGGGGACAATGGCTCAATGACCCAGCGAGTCAATAGTTCAATCTTCCATTCCAATCCGCGTTCATCCGCGTTAATCTGCGGCGTTGCTTCAGGAGGGTTCCCATGCGCGAAGTGATCGCGACAAAAGATGCGCCGCAGGCCATTGGCCCTTACTCGCAGGCGATCAAGGCGGGAGGGCTGGTCTTCTGTTCGGGGCAGATCGCGCTCGACCCGGCGTCGGGCACGATCGTCGGCAGCGACGTGGCCCAGCAGACCGAGCGCGTGCTGCGGAACTTGTCGGCCGTGCTGGCCGCCGCCGGCAGCGGGCTCGACCGCGTCGTGAAGACCACGGTGTTCCTGAAGAACATGGGCGACTTCGCGGCCATGAACGAGGTCTATGGCCGCCATTTCAAGACGGCGCCACCGGCTCGCTCCACCGTCGAGGCGGCCCGGCTGCCCAAGGATGTGCTGGTGGAGATCGACGTCATCGCGCTGGCCTGAACTTCATTTCGCCGCGGATTAGCGCGGATCAACGCGGATTGAACCATTGAGTCATTGGGCCATTGAAACCATTGAAACCGACACTCTCTTTTCAATGGCCCAATGGCAAAATGACTCAATTCTTTGATCCGTGTGAATCCGTGGCTACGCTTTTTGGACTTTTCCGCTGCGGATGCAGGAGGTGCACACGCGCAGCTTGCGGGTACCGCCGTTGACGCGGGCGTGTACCGGGCGCAGATTGACGTTCCAGCGCCGCTTGCTCACGTTGTGGGCGTGACTGATGTTGTTGCCCGATCGCGGCCCCTTGCCGCACACATCACAAACTCGTGCCATGACTGCTCCAGTCGCTTCTTTGCTATTCGTGCAAAACACTGATTTTACAGGAGCCGCGGCGGTCCCGGCAAACGGCGGGATCCCCAACGAAGCCGGTTTTGCTTCGTTGGGGTAGAAACGGCAGCACTCCCGCCGGTATGCGATACTGAGAGGATGCCTCCCAGCGCGGATCCCAAGTCGGTGGATGTGAACGTCACCACGGGCACGGGCATGGAGATCGAATGGAGGGACGGCCATCGCTCCAGCTACCCGTTCCAGTACCTGCGCGACGCCTGTCCCTGCGCCCTGTGCAACGAGGAGCGCAACAAGAGCGGGCGCAAGCCGGGCGAGGGCGCGGGACAGGCGCCGGGCGGGCTGCCCATGTTCAAGCCGGCGGTGCGCCCCACCCAGGCGGAAGCCGTGGGCCGCTACGCCATACGCTTCACCTGGAACGACGGCCACCAGCACGGCATCTACGCCTGGGATTATTTGCGGGAGATGTGCCCGTGTGCGGAATGCAAAACCGCCCGCGCTGCAGCGGAAGCGACAAAATGAAAACCGCCGAGGACGCGGAGGGTCTGTCATCTTGAGTTCGCGGTTTTTGCGAGCGAGGGATCTTGGTTTTGCTCACGACTTACGACTGATTTCTTGTGCCTGATTTGCTCTCTCAATTGAACCCGCAGCAGCGCCTGGCGGTCGAGACCATCGAGGGCCCGCTGCTCATTCTCGCCGGCGCCGGCAGCGGCAAGACGCGCGTCATCACTTACCGCATCGCCCATTTGATCGAGACCGTGGGCGTGTCGCCGGACGCCATCCTGGCCGTCACCTTCACCAACAAAGCCGCGGCCGAGATGGCCGAGCGCGTGGAGAAACTCGCCGGCGGGTCTCTGCTGCGGCAGCCCTTGATCTCGACCTTCCACTCGTTCTGCGTGCGGGTGCTGCGCCGCGACATCGAAGCGCTCAAAGACGGTTTCCGGCGCGACTTCGTCATCTACGACGAGGCTGACCAGCAATCGTTGGTGAAGTCAGCCATGAAGCGCCTCGGTCTCGACGACAAGCAGATGAAGCCCAGTGCAGTGTTGTCGCGCATCTCCTGGGCGAAGAACCACATGCGCGATCCCATCGAGGTGTATCAAAGCTCGCCCGATCCCAAGAACGAGCGGGTCGCCCACATCTACGAGATCTATCGCCAGGAGCTGCGCAAGGCCAACGCGCTGGACTTCGACGACCTGCTGCTCGAGGCGGTGCGCCTGCTGCGCGAAGCGGCCGAGGTGCGTGAGCGCTATCAGCGCCGCTTCGAGTACATCCTGGTGGACGAATACCAGGACACCAACCGCCCGCAGTACGAGCTCATGCGCCTGCTGGCCGGCACGCGGCATAACCTGTGCGTAGTTGGCGACGAAGACCAGTCGATCTACTCCTGGCGCGGCGCCGACATCCGCAACATCCTGGAGTTCGAGCAGGACTTTCCCGAGGCCAAGATCGTCCGCCTGGAGCAGAACTATCGCTCGACCGAGAACATCCTCCAGGCCGCCTCGGCGGTGGTCGCGAACAACGTGCGGCGCAAGGGCAAGACGCTGTGGACCTCGCGCCAGGGCGGGCCGAAGATCGGCGGCTACGAGGCGCCGGACGGCGAGAACGAGGCCCTGTTCGTCGCCGACATGGTCAACAAGTATGTGCAGGAGGCGCTCGGCGAGGGCCGCGACGCGCGCGCCGCCGTGCTCTATCGCACCAACTCGCAATCACGGCTGTTCGAAGAAGCGCTGCGGCGCTACGGGATCAAGTACCACGTGGTCGGCGGCTTCTCGTTCTACGAGCGGGCGGAGATCAAGGACATGATCTCCTACCTCAAGCTGCTGCATAACCCGGACGATTCGATCGCGCTCATGCGCGCCATCAACACACCCCCGCGCGGCATCGGCAAAACCACCGTCGAGACCTTGGAGCGGCTGGCGCTCGAAACCGGCCTCTCGCTGTGGTCGGCCCTGGGCGAGGCCATCCAGCGGCAACTGCTGCCGGCGCGGGCCCTGGCCGCGGTTCGCGGCTTCCGCGATCTAATCGGCGATGCACGCGCCATGCTGGCCGGTGCGTTCGTCGAGAAGATCAGCGCGGAGGCCGGCGAAAGGATCAACGCAGAGGTCGCAGACGAGGACGCCGAGAACGCCGAGGACTTTTTTGGAAGGTTGGCCTTCGATTCTCCGGCCGACGCAGTTCCGGCTAACGACCAACAGCCAACGACTAACGACGGATTTCGCCCTCCCGGCGGCCCGGCCACCATCCCCGAAGTGCTGAAGTTCCTCTTCGACCGCACCGGCTACATCCGCCAACTGGAAGAAGAGGGCACCCCGGAGGCGCTGGCCCGCATCGAGAACCTGCACGAACTGGTGAATGCCGCCATGGATTCGCGCGAGCGCGGCGAGACCCTGGGCGAGTTTCTGGACCACGCCGCTCTGGTCAGCGAGGCTGACGACTACGATGCGCGCGCGCAGATCACGCTGATGACCCTGCACGCCGCCAAGGGTCTGGAGTTTCCCGTTGTGTTCCTGGTCGGCCTGGAAGAAGGGCTCTTTCCGCACTCGCGCACGCTGCTCGAGCCGGATGATCTCGAAGAAGAGCGCCGCCTCTGCTACGTGGGCATGACCCGGGCGATGGACATGCTGGTGCTCACCCGCGCGCGCTACCGCCGCCGCTACGGCACCGATATGCCCGAGGCCAGCGTGCCCTCGCGCTTCCTGGACGAGATTCCTCGCGAATTGCTGGAGGATCTGGGCTCGCCGCGCCCAAGCCGATATGAAGAGCGGCGCGACCATGAATACGCTCACGACACCCACGAATACGATTTCGACCAGCGTCCGCGGCGGAGCGGGTCGAGCGCTGGACGGCGCAGTTCGTACGCCGGGCCGGCCTACAACTCGATCGACAACATCGCCGAATTCTTTGCTTCACGCGGTAAAAAGTTTACCCGGCCGAAAGTCGAACTGCCAGAGCCCACGGGCAGGCGCGGTTTTCGTCCGGGACAGAAGGTCCGGCATCCCAAATATGGCGAAGGCATTGTCTTTCGACGCGAAGGTGAAGGCGAGGACGCCAAGATTACGGTAAAATTCCCCCGTTTCGGCGAGAAGAAGCTGGTAGAGAAGTTCGCCCAACTGGAGCGGGCGTGAAGGGGCCGACGATGCGGCGTGCGGCAGTCGGGCAGCCGCGAAGAGTTTCAAGTTTCACGTTTCGAGGAAAAACCAAGAGCCAATAGCCGCTTTCCAAGGAGATCATGAATACCACAACCGTCACCAACAAGCTGGAGCGCAAGAAACTGAAGCGGACCGCGCGCAAGAAGCGCAAGCTGGAGCATCCGCTGAAGCCGCGCGAGTACGCGCGCGGATCGCAGAAGCGCAAAGTCAAGAAGATGGTACGCGGCCAGTCGAAACGCTAATCTGATCGTTGGGTGGTCGGGCCATCGGGAAGCGAGATCACCCGATGACCCGATCTCCCGATCACCCAAACCCCGGGGTCCCCAGCAAACCCGGTTTTGGTTTGCTGGGGTGGTGGGTTCCTGTGCCGAGCCAACTTCTCGCCACCAAGTCCATCGACAAGCTGATCTCCGACTCGGAGCAGCCCGAGCACCGGCTGAAGAAGAGCCTGGGGCCGGGGAGCCTCACCGCGCTGGGCATTGGGGCCATCATCGGCTCCGGCATATTTGTCTTGACCGGGACGGCGGCGGCCGGCGAGCACTCGACGCTTTCGATCTGGCACGCCCAGGTTGCCGACCTCCTTGCCAACCTGATCCAGCATGGATCGCTGGCGGGCACGGTGATGCACGGGCGCCCGCCCGCCGGTCCCGCCATCGCGTTGTCGTTCGTGGTTGTGGCCATCGCGTGTAGCTTCGCCGGGCTGTGCTACGCCGAGCTGGCGTCGATGATCCCCATCGCCGGGAGCGCCTACACGTACACGTATGCCACCCTCGGCGAACTGGTCGCATGGATCATTGGCTGGGACCTCATCCTCGAATATGCCGTGAGCAACGTCGCGGTCGCCGTGGGATTTGGCGGATACATCACGGCGCAATTGGGCGCATTCGGCCTGCACATCCCGCACAAGTGGTCGTCGCCCGTCTATACCGGAGGCTGGACCGGCGCTTACTTCAACGTCCCGGCGTTCCTCATCGTCTTTGTCCTGACTGTGCTGTTGGTGCGTGGGGTGCGCGAATCGGCGGAAGCCAACAATGTGATGGTCGCCATCAAGATCGGCGCTATCCTGATCTTCCTGGTCGTGGGCGGGATGGTGGTGAACCGCGCCAACTGGCATCCCTTCGCGCCCAGTGGCTTTCCCGGGATACTCGCCGGCGGGGCCATCATTTTCTTCACCTACATCGGCTTCGACTCCGTCTCCACCGCGGCCGAGGAGGCGAAGAATCCGCAGAAGGACATTCCCTTCGGCATTATCGCCTCGCTCATCGTTTGCACCGTGCTCTATGTCGGCGTGGCCCTGGTCCTGCTCGGCATGATGAAGTACGACACCTTCGGTTCGAGCCCCGCCAAAGACGCTCCGGTCGCCTATGCCCTGCAAGCGCTGGGCGCCAAGCCCCTGTGGCAGGCGGTGATCGTGATGGGCGCTCTGATGGGAATGATCTCCTCGCTGCTGGTGTTCCAGTACGGCCAGACGCGCATCTGGTTTGCCATGTCGCGTGACGGTCTGCTGCCGCAATTGTTTTCGGCGCTCCACCGCCAGTTCAAGACGCCCTACTGGTCCACCTGGATCGCCGGCGCGCTGGTCGGCATTCCCGCCGGCATCGTGGACATCGGCGAAGCCGCGGACCTCTCCAACATCGGCACGCTGTTCGCTTTCGTGCTCGTATCTCTGGGGGTGATCGTCTTGCGCCGCACCCAGCCGGAGCGCCCGCGCGGTTTCAAGGTCCCGTTCGTGCCCTGGTTCCCGATCATCTCCGTGGTCCTCTGCGTCGGGCTCATGAGCGGCCTGCTGGTGATCACCTGGGCGCGCTTCTTTGGATGGCTGGCGATCGGGCTGGTGATTTACTTCGGTTACAGTCGCCGCCACAGCGAGTTTGCAAGGTAGGATTGGTAATTGGTAATTTGTAATTTGTGAAGTTGGGGAAATCGGGGACCGCCGCTGTCACGAGAACCACTGCACTTTTCAAATTACCAATTGCAAATTACCAATCGCGAATGGTTCATCATGTCGTCCACCCGAACTACGCCGACGGCCAGCACGGTGTCGCCCAGCACCTTCATCCTGCGCCTGCCCAAGGCGGAGCTGCATCTCCACCTGGAGGGCTCGGTGGAACCGGCGACGCTGGCTGAGATCAGCCAGCGTTACGATGACAAGCTCTCGCTCGAAGAAGCCGAGGCGCTCTACCGCTACGCCGACTTCACCGGCTTCATGCTGGCCTTCAAGGCCGCCGTCCAGCGCCTGCGCTCGCCGGAAGACTACGAGACCATCACCTACAACCTGATGAAGCGGCTGCGCAGCGAAAATGTTGTCCATGCCGAGGTGTACGTCTCCGTGGGCGTTTGCCTGTGGCGCAAGCAGGACTTCAGCGCCATCTTCGCGGGCCTGGAGCGCGGACGCGAGCGCGGCGAACGCGACTTCGGCGTGTCGCTGCTGTGGATCTTCGATGCCGTCCGCCAATTCGGACCGGAGGAGGCGCGGCGTGTGGTCGAAAAGGCCGTCGAGTTCAAGGACCGCAACGTCGTGGGGATCGGCATCGGCGGCGACGAGCGCCAGGCCGGGCCGGAGCTCTTCCGCGACTCCTACCAGTATGCTGCCGACCACGGCCTGCGCCTGACCGCGCACGCCGGCGAAACCACCGGGCCGGAGTCGATCTGGGGCGCCCTGAACCTGAAGGCCGAGCGTATCGGGCATGGCCTGAACGCCGGGCAGGACCGCGAGTTGATGGCCGAACTGGTGGAGCGGCAGGTCCCGGTCGAGATCTGCCTGACCAGCAACCTGGAGACCAACTGCTGCCCGCGCATCGAAGACCATCCGCTGAAGAGTTATTTCGACTTGGGCGTGATGGTGACGCTCAACACCGACGACCCGGCCATGTTCCACACCTCGCTCAACCGCGAATATGCCTTGGCCCAGCAGGTCTTCGGCTTCAGCGACGAGCAGTTGCGGGAGATCGCCCGCAACGGCTTCGAGGCGTCATTCCTGCCGGCGGAGAAGAAGATCGAGCTGCTGAACCGGTTCGACGCGGCCGGATAGACATCATGATGCTTGTATGTTAGCATCATGATGTGCGCACAACTCTTACCCTCGATGAAGATGTAGCCGCCAAGCTCCGAAGCGAAGCCCGGCGTACCGGGCGGCCATTCAAGCAAGTCGTGAACGAACACCTTCGGCGTTCGTTGAACACACCGGTGAAGCCAGCGTCGGGAAAGCCGTTTCGTATCATCGCTCGCGACCTCGGCCTGCGGCCCGGTCTGGACTACGACAATATCGGGCAGCTTTTGGAGCAGGTCGAAGGTCCCTTTCACAGGTGATTCTCGTCGACAGCAACCTGCTTCTCTACGCATTCGACGCTGGCTCCAAGCGCCACGTCGAAGCGCGTTCTTGGCTGGAGAGCGTGCTGGACAGGTCCGAGCAGGTCGGCCTTGCCTGGGTAGCTTTGCTCGCTTTCATACGCATCGGGACAAACCCCAGCGCGCTGTCACGAGCATTCTCAGTCGAGGAAGCAACCACTATTGTGTCCAGCCTCTTGGAACAGAGGAACGTCATCGTTCTTCATCCCGGAGAGAGACATTGGACCTTGTTGCGCCGGCTGCTTGCCGACGCCCAGGCTAGAGGCGATCTCGTGACCGATGCGCACCTGGCGGCGCTGGCGATCGAGCATGGCGCGACTCTCTGCACGACGGATCGCGATTTCGCTCGTTTCCCCGGCCTGCGCTGGCAGAATCCTCTCCAATCCTGAGAACATCTGTACGGCATGGCCCAGCACATCGGCATCGTCGCCTGCAGCATCCCCGGGGCTGCGCTCTGCTACGAGACTATCGGCATCGAGGGCGCCAAGCTCATGGGCGAGTGGGGGCATCCGGAGATGACGCTCCACAACATCCCCATGAGTGAGTACGTGCCGTTTTTTGAGCGCGGAGACTGGCCGGGGATTGCTGGCCTCATGCTTCGATCGGCGGAAGTCCTGGCGCGGGCGGGTGCGGATTTCCTGATCTGCCCCGACAACACGATCCACCAGGCGTTTCCGTTCCTCCTCGATCGCTCACCGCGACCTTGGCTGCATATCGCGGAAGAAGTAGCGCGCGAAGCCAAGGGGCGCGGATATCGCCGCGTCGGCTTGACCGGCACGAAGTTGCTGATGGAGGGGCCAGTTTATCCGCCGAAGTTCGCGGAAGTCGGCATCGAACTCTGCTTGCCGTCGCCAGAAGCCCGCCAGGCAATCAACCGGATCATCTTTGAAGAGCTGGTGTACCTGAAGACTCTTCCCGAGTCGCTAGCTTATTTCCAACAGGTGATCGAGGGCTTCAAGAAGCAGGGATGCCAGGCGGTCGCGCTCTCGTGCACCGAGATTCCGCTGCTGGTCAACGACTCCAATTCGCCGCTGCCGACGCTCGACTCGACCCGGCTGCTGGCGAGGGCGGCATTGCGCAAGGCTGCGGGATGAAGACACTGGGAATCATCGGTGGGATCGGGCCGGAATCAACGGTGGACTATTACCGCTTGATCATTGCCGCCTATCGCGAGCAAAGGCAGGATGGCAGCTATCCCGCGATCATTATCAACAGTATCGATCTGAATAAGATACGGGATCTGGTGACAGCAAATGCTCTGGCTGACCTTACCGATTGGCGAGGGCGGGCGCCGACTTTGGCCTGCTCGCCGCCGATGACATTCGCCGGCAGTCGCCCCATTCCATTGTTGAGCATCGTCGAGGCCACGTGCGAGGCCGCGAAGGCGCTTGCCCTGAGGAGACTGGGACTGCTCGGAACGAGGTTCACGATGCAGGGGCGCTTCTTTCCGGACGTCTTCGCGAGAGAGGGCATCACGCTGGTTGTGCCCGCGCCCGACGAACAAGACTACGTCCACGACAAGTACATGGGCGAACTGGTGAATGGCATTTTCCTGCCGGCAACACGGGAGGGGCTGCTGGAGATCATTGGCCGCCTGAGGAAACGGGAGCATATTGATGGCGTGATCCTCGGTGGTACGGAGCTGCCTTTGATCCTGCGCGACGTTCCCGGCCAGGACATTCCCTTTCTCGATACCACACAGATCCATGTGAGGGCTGCAGTCGCCCAGATGCTGTAGCGTCGAAGAAAGCGCTCAGCAGTCAGCCAGGCCTGAATAACACGAGGGGTCCGAGGGGTCCTTCATCCGCGGGCTCCCACAGTTGCCGCAGCAGCCTCACGGCAAAGGTAGCCGAGTCTGGGATGGCGGGAGTTCGCGCAACCGTCGCAAAAGGTCCGCGCAGGCTTCACGCTCCGAAGGGTAGCATTCCTCATCAAAGCGTGACCCGCGTTCCGAGTAGTAGACGTACCATCTGCCTGCCTCTGCCGATAAGCACACACGATCATTGGGCAGGCCACCGTCGAGACTGTACACCTTCGGATCGAACCTTTCGGCGTCAAGCACCTGTTTAAGCTCAGCCTTGTCCATAGCGATCTATCCAGGATTGGGTCCTTCGCGAAGGCAACCCTCCGGAGCTGACGACTGAGTGCTGACTGCTGAGTGTTACTCGATCCGCACCAGCCTGCCGGCATCCGGGGCGGCGCCAGCGGGCGGAGCGGGGACGCGCTCCTGCGGTCCGCGGAAGAAGTCGAGATACGACACCTGGTGCACGCACGACACGGTGCAGTGCGGAGCGCAGCCCTTCTCAGTCAGGTATTCGCGGCGGATGTCCGCGACCGTGTACTCCGCGAGCGGCTTGGCGGGATACCCGCGCTGCTGCGAGCAGTAGTGCACCAGGCCGTCCTCGCAGATATACAGATAGCGCGCCCCGGCGCGGCAGCGCCAGTTATTCGGCCGGCCGTCAGCTATGTTGTCCTGGAAGCGGTTAACGCGGGCGTAGCTGCCCTTCTCCATGGCCTTCATCTGCCGGTAGATGGCGCGCTCTTGCTCGCCGAGCGGAAGCAACTGGCCGTCACCCGCGTGGATAATCCCCACCGTCGAAGTGAATCCCAGCTCCAGCACGCGCCGGCCGATGACCACGGCATCCTGCGGATTCTTGATCCCGCCGCCCACCACCGAGTTGATGTTGACGTGGAACTCGGCGTGTTCCGCCAGCAATTGCAGCTTCTTGTCCAGCACCTTGAGGCTTTTCTTCGAGACCTCGTCGGGCATGACGTTGTCGATGGAGATTTGCATGTGCTCCAGGCCGGCGCGGTTCAGGTGCTGGATGCGCTCGGCGGTTAGCAGGTAGCCGTTAGTGATCAGGCCACACATGGCGCCGGTCGAACGGATGCGGCTGAGGATGGCGTCCAGGTCGGGATGCAGCAGCGGCTCCCCGCCCGAGACCGTCATGATGGTGGTGCCCAGCTCGGCCAGTTTGTCGATGCGGCGGAACATCGTTTCCCTCGGCACCGGCTTCGACACTGCGTCGAACTCGTTGCAGTAAGCGCAGGCCAGGTTGCAACGCCGCATGGGGATCAGGTGCGCCAGGACAGGATGGTCTGTCGAGAGCAGGCCCTTGGCGATCATCTTCCATTCCCGGAAGCGGCGATGAGTCGCGTTGAGGTAGCGCCTGGCTCTTACGGCAGGGGTCGGCATAGTCGATTCGCTTATTAGAGCATGGACGCCGGCGGCCGGGTCAAGGATTCCCTTTATTTTGCATAATTTAGGGCTTGAACGGCGACCGATGAGCAGTCACCCGCGACTCAGAAGAACCCCAGGCACAGCGCAACTATGTTCTTAGTTCCGGCGTGGCTTCCAGCAAGCTCCGCGTATAGGGATGCTGCGGGCGGGTGGTCACCTGCTCGGTGGGTCCGATCTCCACGATCTTTCCCCGATGCATCACCGCGATGCGCGTGGCTAGGTACCGCACCACCGGCATGGAGTGCGAAATGAACAGGTAGGTAAGCCGGGACGGGCGCTGCAACTCGGCCAGGAGGTTGACGATCTGCGCGCCCACGCTCACATCCAGCGCCGAGACCGGCTCGTCGGCCACGATGAACCTGGGCTTGAGCGCCAGGGCACGGGCGATGCCGATCCTCTGCCGCTGTCCGCCGGAGAACTCGTGGGCGTAGCGGCCGAGCGCCGACTGGTCGAGGCCCACGGCGCGCAGCAGCTCGGCAGCGGTCTCCAGGCGCGCGCTGCGGCCGGCGCCGTTATGGATGACCAGTGGCTCGGTGACGATGTCGGCCACGGTCATGCGTGGGTCGAGCGAGCCGAAGGGGTCCTGGAAGACGATCTGCATGTCGCGGCGGAGGCGGCGCATCTGGCCGCGGCCGGCAGCGAGCACGTCCTGGCCGTCGAAGCGGACGCTGCCAGAGCTAGGCTCGATCAGCCGCAGGATCAGCCGCCCCAGTGTGCTCTTGCCGCTGCCTGACTCGCCCACCAGACCAAGAGTCTCGCCGGCGGCGATGTCGAGCGAGACGCCGTCCACCGCGCGCACCTCACCTTGGGCGCCGCCGCCAAAAGCGGATTCACCCAGCGGGAAGATCTTGGTCAGGCTGCGAACTTCGAGCAGGGCCACTGGCGGGATAGTACCGTGGCCAGTGGCCAGTTACCAGTGGCCAGCAGGGCGGGAGAGGCCCGCCCCTGCGTGTTACAATTTCGGCAGTTTACGTCTCCCGAGAGAGTTCTGATTGATTGAGCTGGCACCCTCGATATTGTCCGCGGATTTCGCTCGCCTGGCGGACGAAGTGACCCTGGCGGTGGAGGGTGGGGCGACCCTTCTGCACGTGGATGTGATGGACGGTCATTTCGTCCCCAACATCACCATCGGACCGCCGGTGGTGGCTTCGCTGCGCAAGGCCACGGAGCTGCCGCTGGACGTCCACCTGATGATCGAGAACCCGGACCTGTACATCCCGGCGTTTGCGGACGCGGGCGCGGACTGGATCTCGGTGCACCAGGAGGCCACGCGCCACCTGAACCGCAGCCTCAGCCTGGTACGCCAGCACGGCTGCAAGGCTGGCGTGGTGATCAATCCTGCCACCCCGGTGCAGACGCTGGGCGAGGTGCTGGACATGGTGGACTTCGTCCTGGTGATGTCGGTGAACCCCGGTTTTGGGGGGCAGAAGTTCATTCCCGGATCGGTGGAGAAGATCCGCAAGCTGGTGACCATGCGCAACGCCAAGGCCGTGAACTTCCGCATCGAGGTGGATGGCGGCATCGCGTTGGAGACCATCGGCGACGTAGTGCGCGCCGGGGCCGAGATCCTGGTGGCGGGCAACGCGGTTTTCGGCAGGGGCAATCCCAAAGAGAACGCGGAGAAGCTCCTGAAGGCCGCCCACGAAGCCACCCTGCAGAAGGTGTGATGGCTAGAGCGTCTCTGAGGTATTCATGATCCGACGCGTTTTATTCATAGCTTTGCTCCTGGGGTTGGTGCTGCAGGCGACCTCCTGCTTCCGCAAGAACAAGAACGTCACCAACCCCATCGCCAACGTGAACTCGGCCCAGCCGGACAAGGTGCTGTTTGACCGTGCCATGGACGCGATGCAGCACAACCGCTTCGACGTGGCCCGGCTTTCGCTGCAGACCATGATCAACACCTATCCCGACTCGGAGTACGTGGCCCGTGCCAAGCTGGCAGTGGGCGACTCCTGGTACGCGGAAGGCGGCTCGGCCGGCCTGGCGCAGGCGGAGATCGAATACAAGGACTTCATCACCTTCTTCCCCAACCTGCCAGAGGCGGCCGAAGCGCAGTTGAAGGTGGCCAACATCCATTACCGCCAGATGGAGAAGCCGGACCGCGACTTCACCCACGCCAAACGCGCTGAGGAGGAGTACAAGCAGCTCATCCAGCAGTTTCCCGACAGCAAGCTGGTGCCGGAAGGCAAGCAGCGTCTGCGCGAGGTGCAGGAGGTGCTGGCGGAGCGCGAGTTCCGCATCGGGCACTTCTACTATGTGAAGGAATCGTGGCCGGCGGCGATCGCACGCTTCAAGTCGCTGACCGACACCTATCCCCTCTACAGCGGTGCCGACGACGCCCTCTACCTGCTGGGGCAAGGCTACGAGCAAGAAGCCGCGCGCACGCGCACGGCGCCGAACTTGAACGAAGCTGGTCGCGCCAAGCTGGTGAAGGGATTCGATGACCAGGCGGAGGTCGCGTACGACAGGATCCTGACCCGCTATCCGGTGATGGGACGCGCCAAGGAAGCGCGGGCGCGCTTGGAAGCGCTGCACCGGCCCATCGCCAAGGCCACACCGGAGGCCATTGCGCTGAACAAACAGGAAGAGGAAAGCCGCCACGATGTGGGACACTTCAGCCGCTTGATGATGAGCTTCCGCCACCACCCGGACGTTTCCCACGTGTCGAAGGTGGGCGAGCCGACGCTGGTGCCGCCCAAGGAGACCAGTGCGCTCGAAGTGACACGTCAGGCGCAGCAAGCGTTGATGGGTCCGTCCGCCGGCGGAACCAGTGCCCTGACGGTCCAGCCGGTCGGCGCCGGCGGACCGCCTCCAGCAGCCAACCAGCCGGTTCCCCGTGCGGCAAGCGGAGACAATTCCGCCCCGGCTGCCGACAGCTCCATCCCGGTACTCAAGCCAGTAGGCGACGCTGCACAGCCTGCGACCCAAGTCCCCCAGCC
>JBIOFT010000012.1:0-38627 GCA_044447375.1 Terriglobales bacterium
CTACTGGGTGGTAACCTATGCTGGCATCCTGATCTTCGTGGGCCTGACCGCCTATGACGCGCAGAAGATCAAGCGGATGCACGCTGCGGGAATGGAAGGCACCGAAGAAGATCGGAAAGCAGCGGTGTTGGGCGCTCTCGCCCTATATCTGGACTTCATCAACCTCTTCCTCTTACTACTTCGCCTCTTTGGCCGGAAGAAGTAGAGGGCGGAAGCGCAGGCCGCCTTCACCGGCGGCCTTTTCGTGCCGTCTTTCGATTCCGGAACAGGTTCGGTTTTTCGAGCACGAAGCGGTTCCAGCGGCGCTATGCTTTGGGGCTAGTGCGTTGCGCTGTAGACAAGGTGGCGATCGCGTTTCCGCTCGCCCGATAAAATGGTTTGACAAAATCCAGGCGCAAGGCTAAAAGGGCTCACCTCAGCCCCGTGATCACAGCGCAATCAGAATGGGACACTTGAAAGGAGGCCGAAATGGCCGCGAAACGGACATCGGGCAGCAAGAGCCGGAGCGACGCGAAGAAAGCGCTCGCCGGCATGGAAAAGGCTCACAAGAGCCTGCAGCTCAACCTCAAGAAGCTGAAAACGTCCTTGGGCAACAGTTTTGCCGGCATGGGGCACACCTTCGTAGACAAAGGGAAGACCTTCGAAAACTAGAGACGGCAACGTGGCCGGGCGCCCCATGCTGATGCGGCGCGCGCGAACGCTCCTGGTCGCATGGCGGGGGCAGCAACTTGTGCTGATCAATTACCGGACGCGCGTCTCCGCCAGCGCCGAGCCGGATGCCGTCCGCATCCTGCATTTCTTCGAAAGCTGGAAGCCTCCCGCGGACTTGTTCGCGTTCCTGCCGGAGTTCAGCCCGAGCAGCCTGCGTGCCGGCATCCGCCAGCTCCAGGAGAACTCGTTCCTGGTGGTGAAGGGTACGCGAAATGCGGAGCTTAATGCCGACCTCGAGCGCGCATGGGCGGAGTGGCTGCCGTACGGCAGCTTTCATTTTGCCACCAAAGACACTCCCTTCCTCAGTGCTGCGCAAGCCGCTCGCCTGATGAAGCGGTACGTCGCAGAGTCTCCCCAGGCGCCACGGGCGAAGAGTTATCCCCGTGCCCCGCGCATCGCGCTCCCACCTGCGGGCGTTGCCGGCGACCAATTTGTGAGCGTGCTGATGGCGCGCAAAACGCATCGCGAGTACTCCGGGAGTATTTCCCTGGGCGCCATCTCCAAACTGCTGTACTACACCTGGGGCGTCACCGGATCTATCGAGGCGCCACCTTTTGGGCGGCTGTTTCATAAGACCAGTCCTTCCGGCGGCGCCCAGCATCCGGGCGAGGTGTACTTGCTCGCCATGCGGGTCGAGGGATTGCCGCAGGGCCTATACCACTACGATGGGGTACACCACCGCCTGGAAAGCTTGCGTTCCGTGCCGGCGATGAAGAAAGCTGTGTCCTATGCCGCCGGGCAGGAATTCCTGAAGGATGCGGCGGCGGTGTTTCTGATGACCGCGGTTTTTCCGCGGACCATGTGGAAGTACCGCTTCGCCCGCGCCTACCGCGTGGTGCTGCTGGACGCCGGCCACCTCTGCCAGACCTTTTGCCTGGTGGCAACCTGGCTGGGACTCGCCCCATTCTGCACTGCGGCGCTCAAGGACAGCGAGATCGAGAAGGACCTCGGTATCGACGGCGTGCGCGAGTCGGCTCTTTATCTTGCCGCGGTTGGGGTGCCAGTCGGCAAGCCTCGCAGCAAGCGCTGAGCGTTCTGGTACATGGGCAGACCTGGGTCGGCTTGCGCCCAGTATCCGAGAAAACGCTGTAGATGGCTTCGTGCACTTTCCGTCCGTCCCAGCTTCTGCTCCAGGACTCCGAGCTGGTATTCGTCTTCCACCACGTTGTGAAAAGCGGGAGCGTCGAAGCTCTCGATGCGTTCATTGCCGCGGGCCAGCACAGACTCATACTGCTGCGCCGCCTCCTCGTCCTTTCCAGCACTTTGGTAGCAACGGGCCAGGGTCTCGAGGGCTAGGGAAGAATTCTGGTACGCCACCGCCTTTTGAGCGGCTGCGAGCGCCTCCGCGGGCTTATGTTCCGCCAGCGCGATCTCCGCGGCAACCAGGTAGCGCAGCGCCTGGACCGCGGGGATGTCGCGCTTTTCCGCCAGCGTGTTCATCGCGCGGGCGATCTTGTTGGCGGCCGGTAGTTGGCCGGTACGTGCATAGGCCGTTCCCAGGCGGAAGCTGACGAGGGGAGAAGCGCTGGACAGCTCGGTGCGGGCGATCGCCTCCCCGGCGCGCGTTTTCGACGATTCGTCGGAGGCCAGCGCCATTGCGATCCGCACCTTCTGGGCGAAAAAAGCGTTGTGGCTTTTCTGCGCCGCCAGCACGCCGGCTTGCAGCTCTTGCTGCGCCTCGCGGTGGCGCCCGGTGGCAAGATCCAGGTCGGCCAGGGAAAGCCGCCCTTCGATCTCCGCGTCTCCTCCCACCTCGGCCATGTGCTTAAAGATACTTCGCGCCTCGTCGAGACGGCCCAATCCGAGATAGATGCGTCCGAGAGTAATCTGCGCATAAAGGTCGTCCCGGTACTCGCTCTTGAATTGCTCGGCTATCTCCAGCGCTCGGGCGTTGTCGCCTTTTCCGAAAAGCTGGTGGGCCAGGTTGATGCGGACGCGCGACTGCGGCACGAACTGGAGAGCCTTCTCCGTGAGCGCGATCGCCCCGGCATAATCGAAGGTGTCCACGTGGCAAGTGCCCAGGTTGATGTAGGGCGCCGGATCCTGGGGTTGAAGCTGGGAAAGCAGTTGGTAGTACCCGCACTCTTTCTGATAATCCATAATGACGCGATTGTAGTCGCCCAGGATTTTCACTCGCTCTGGCTCCGACAACCGCTCGGCAAGCAGCGCCGCCTCCTGAAGTTGCTTCTCCTCATTATCGATGTCGTCCAAATGCTGATAAGTAATGCCGAGGTATTCATGGGCCATGGCGAACTTGGGGTCGAGCTGCAGAGCCTTGGTGAGCATCACGATCGATTCCTGCAGATCGCCGCTGTAGAGGCTCTGCTTCCCTTGCGTGTAATAGCGGATCGCATCCACCGACGGCGAAGTGACTCTTGCCAGAGGAACGGAGTTCTCTTTCAGCGATTCCAGGGATTCACCGAGAGTGCGGCGCAGCCTCTCCGCAATGGCGTCGACTTGCGCGGGGATATCGTCGGCGCGGGCCGCCGATTTCTCGGCTGTCACTACGTCGGCGCCGGAAGGCGCTTCCACGCGCGCCATCAGCACATAGGTATTCCCCATGCGGGTGATGGAGCCGAGCAGGACGCCCTGCAGTCCCTCGCGCTGGCAAATCTCCCGGCCAATATCCTCCTTGATGCGCTCCCGCGGCGGCCGTCCCATGCGCCGCAGGACATCCGTCAGCCGGCTGGGTGGGAAGACGGCCAGGTAGCGTGACTGCTGCAGCGTGCTGGAAAACATTTCGCTCAAGGTATTGTCGAACACCGGCTCGCCGGTGCGATTTTCAAAGTCACCCACCAGGATCAGAGGCCGCGGCGCCGGCTCCTGTGACCGCACCTGCAGCCGGCGAATTCCCAGCCCGGCGCCGAGGATCAGCAGCAATCCCGCCAAGGCAGCGCCCACCCAAAGCGCACGCTTGCGCACTTTCCGCCGGGAGGCCTGCTGGGCGGCCACCGGAACCACCGCCGTCTGCAGCCGCTCCAGGTCCACCAGCAACTCGCGCGCGGACTGGTAGCGCAGCCGGGGATCGAGGTCCATCGCCTTCATAATCACCGCTTCCAGCGCCGGCGCGATGCGCCGGTTGTGAGTGGAAGGCGGCTGGGGAGAGCGGTTTAGAATGGCGTCGATCAGCAGCGCACCTTCTTCGGGATGGGGCCGCTTCCCAGCGGCCATCTCATAGAGCACCGCTCCCGCGGCGTAGATATCCGCGCGGGCATCGGTCTTTTGGCCGCGCAATTGTTCGGGAGCCATGTAAGGAATCGTTCCCTTGACCCAGCCGGCGCCGGTCACGGTTTGCGTGGCGTCATCGGGTCCGGGCTGGAGCAGCTTGGCCAGGCCGAAGTCGAGAATCTTCAGCCTGCCGTCCGCGGTCAGCCCGAGGTTCCCGGGCTTGAGATCGCGGTGGAGAATGCCCTGTTCGTGCGCCGTCGCCAGCCCTCCGGCGATCTGCAGGCCGAACTGGATGACCGTGGATTGCGGCAGAGGCCCGGCCAGAAGCTTGTCCGCCAGGGTCTGGCCGGTAAGCAGCTCCATGGCCAGGAAATCGGTGTCTTCCTGGCAGTCGAAATCGTAGATGGTGGCGATGTTGGGATGGTTCAGCCGGGCAAGCGCTTGCGCTTCCTGCCGGAATTGTTTGCGCGAGGCTTCATCGGTGAGAGCACCCGTGGGAAGGACTTTTACCGCCACATCGCGGTCCAGACGTTCGTCGTGGGCGCGGTATACCACACCCATGCCGCCCGAGCCGATTTCCTCCAGCAGCCGGAAATGGCCCAGCACTCGCCCCGAAAGAACGTCCTTTCCCATAAGTTGGCCGGATACTAGTTTGCACGCCAGCTCAAGTCAATTTAAGCCACATCGGCAGCAATTGGCCTGATGGCGTCGTTGCCAGAACGGCGCAGCCGGCCAGCGGGTTTCGGCTCGGTAGCAAAAAGAGAGGTGACGGAGGTAGGCGAGGCGGATGCGCGCGACGGTCTCGACATAGCCGGGCACAGCATCATGGTATCCGGACAAATGCCGGTCGGCCGCTTCCGCCGCCGCCAGGCCGGTAAACAGTGCGTTGAGCAGGCCCTGCGCGGAGAGTGGATCGAAACTCAGCGCAGCATCGCCGGTGGCGAGCCAGGCGCGGCCCGCGCAAGGATCGGTGGCCATGGTGTGGGCGGCCGTGAAGCCGCTTCGGTGGGGACTGAACTCACACTCGGCAAGCACCTGCGCCAGCTCGCCAGCTTCGCTCGCACGGGCCAGCAAAGCCTGAGGGTCCGCGGCGATCCGCGCCGCCGGCAGATCGGCGTCGGTATGAAAGGCCAGCACGCGGCGGCCGTCCGGGATGGCCGCGGTGTACCACCAGCCGTCCTGGCAGGCTTCAACGTAGGTCAGTCCCGCAGCCGCGCCAACGTTTTGTGCAGCACCATGAACCCAGCCGCACACCAGACCATCCTGCGCCTGCCGGCGAGCGCCGAGTCTGGTGGCGACCGGAGCGGTGCGGCCGCCGGCATCGATAAGGAAATCGGCGGCAAGATCCAGCGACCGACCGGCCGCCGCCAGCGCGGCCTGCCACCGCCCGGCATCGCGCGCGATGGATCGCAGCCGGGCCGGGGCCAGGAGCACCGCACCGCGCTCGACCGCGATCCCGCGAAGCCAGCCATCAAAGCGGGCGCGATCCAGATGCCAGCCATGGCCGTCCGGATCGCGCAGAAAATCCGTTTCGACGGGCTCATTGCTGCCCCAGGCCGCGCGATTGCCGAAACAGGGCGTGTGGCCTTGCGCCAGGAAGGCTGGGAACAGTCCCATGTCGGTGAGCAGCCGGCGCGCGGCCGGTGGCAGCGATTCCCCGATGCGCGGCGGGACGTCTGACCGCAGGTCAATGAGGCAGACACGCCGCGTGGGCGCCAGGTTCAGAGCAGCCGTGGCGCCGGCGGGACCGGCTCCGACAATGAGGACTTCGAATTCTCGCACTCTATTTCAAACCTCGCGGAAAGCGCCGGACCTTTTCGATGCCACTAAGATCGATTTGGTCGGAGGCATGCGGCGGTTCAGTCTCTTCTACCAGCCGCTGTCGCGTGTGTGCCGGCAGGTTCTGCACCTGCATTGCCGCGGGGAAGTGCTGGTCTCCCGGTCCGGGGCGGTGCTCGACCACACCCATGGCGCCAAAGCGCTCGATCATGTTGTTGATCTGATCGAGGTAGCCTTTGTGGCCCAGCGGGCGTGTCCATGAGGCTCGCTTGGCGAACGCCACCAGTCGTTTATCCAGCGGCTGATTGCGGTCCATCACGATTCCGTACTCCGTATCGTCCAGCACCTCGTTGGGAACGCGCGCCGGCCAGAAAGTCGGCAGGTACGGATCATAGGACTTGCCATAAGCTCCCGCGTCACGGCAGCTCGCGGTATCAGTTTGCCAGGGGACGGCCATCCAGCGCGTGATCCCGCCCGGCACTTGCCCGAGGAACGGATAGCTCGCCTGGACCATGTCCGGACTGAGCTGCGGGCCATAGTCGGGCTCGATCCAGCCGGGCTCGGCATGAAGGATGCGAAACGGCGCCATGTAGAGACTGGGCTGCCGCATCGGCCAGGTCATTTCGCAACCCGGATGGAAGGCATCGGCCAGGCAGAACTCCATGCTGGCACGGTCGAGTGTCGCCGGTTGCTGGGCAATCGGTATGGCTTCGAGCTCGCGCGGCGGTTGCCGTGCTGGGTCATAGTCCGCATCGAAATCGCCGGCAGCCCAGTGTTGCAGCATCTGGAGCTGGGTGTCACTGATGGCCACGCTCTGGCGCGGGGTGTGCGCCGGCGGGATGTTCATCGCGTCTCCGTATAGCCACGGCCACGGTATCGGCGACCAGGCATCGCGGTCGAACACCCGAAACTGGTTGGCGAGACTTAGGCGCATTCCCTGGAGTGCGGGGCTGGGGTCGGCCAGCCGCTGGAGCCACTCCGAGTCCGTGAAACGCATTGGCCCTTTCCACCCGAAGGCCGCGGCATAGCCCGCGTTCACCCATTCAAGATGCGACAGCCGCTCGAAGAGCGGACGGATGTCGTTCTGGAACGAGGGACGGGCCGGGGCGCTCAGGGTCTTTGCGGTAATGGCGACGTCGCGCATCAGGTCCCACATGGTGCGCACCGACTTCAGCAACGGCGCATAATTCGGCGGGGCCACCACCACCCACCCCGGGTCCACGGCCAGTTCCTTGCCTTGATAAACCACCTTGGCGGTGACCGGCCCATCGGCGGTGTCATCGTACCAGCCGTCATTGTTGGCGAAGGTGATGGCGCGGGCGCCATTGTAGGATGCCGATTTGCCGCGGCCACCGAGCACCACCAGCCGGCCCTCTTCGTCGGTCTCCAGCTCACCCAGGTAGACCGGCGTGCCCATGAAGCTGCCGGTATCAAAGGTGACGCCGCGCTGCGCATTCTTGCCGGCGATGTTACGCGGCCCGGGATCGATGATGAGATTCTTGCGGTCGCCGACGCCGGCATTGCGCAGCAGCGAAAGCGGCGCCGACTGCGCCTCGGGGATGTCGAGCGCGATCTGGAACTGGTACCACCCGGACTTCTTGTTGGCCAGGTGCACCGTCCACTGGATGTCGGCGTTCGAGGCGGTGAGCTCAGCTACCGCTTGGCCTTCGGCATTCAGACCGTAGATGCGAAAGCGCACGGCCTGGCGCTTCAGCGCGCCGCTCGAGTCGCGATAGTATCCCGGCGGCTGGGGCGCCGGCTCGGGCACCTCGGGCGCCAGGAAAAACTCGTCCACGCTGTTGCCCAGGCGCGCCACGCCGATCGAAGGATGGATCGCGGCACGCACGATGGAATTTTTCTTGCTCTCGGTTGCCATACGCCCCCCTTTGAGGCCGTCAGTCTAGTCTGATTTGGCGTGCTCTGCACAGTCTGAAAATCACCGCGCGCAAGAGCAGCGGTCCGACTGAGGCGAGCGCTCCGCACAATGCAGAATTTTTTCCTTCACCTGCTCCCGCCAAGGTGCAAACCGCAGAACGGCGCGCCAATGCTGCATGTCAAGGTGCTGTCCGGGCAGTTCTTCGTCGGTTATTCACAAAGTTGTGGAAAGCGATCCAGTTTCGTCACGTCTGAACCAGACAAATCTCTTGACGCCGGAAAACTTCTCAAGCATGTTGGATTCGAGAGGGTGGAATTTTGGATCTGGTCGCTTATATAGATGGTGGGTCGCACGGCAATCCTGGGCCGTCGGGAATCGGAGTGGTGATCGAGCACGCCGGAGGGCACAAGATCCGCATCGCCAAGCGCATCGGCCACCAGGACAACAACGTAGCCGAGTACGTCGCGCTGCTGGAAGCCCTGCAGTACGCCCATGGGCAGAAAGCCAGGACGCTGCGCGTCTATTCCGATTCCGAGGTGGTGGTGCGGCAGATGAGCGGCGAGTATGCCTGCCTCAGCCCGCGCCTCTACTCCCTGAACTGGACCTGCCGCAAGCTCGCCCGATCCCTGGAATTTTCCATCAGCTACGTTCCTCGCGAAGACAACAGCGAGGCCAACTCGCTGGCCAACGACGCCGTCCGCACCCACGCCGATCCTTGCGTCCTTCGATGAGCTCAGGGCGAGCTTGGTAATCCCCTGACCCGGGTTTAACCTATGCAGGAGGTCGCGCCTCCCTGCCCGGAGAATCCGGGCGTGCACGGCGAAGCGGGATCCTCCTTCTATCTATGGCGACCGCAATCGATACTGCCCAGCCGGCCAAGCCGGCGCCCGTGCCCGCAGGTTCCACCGCCCTCCCTGCCTCGGAAAAACTCAAGCAGGAACTGGGCCAGATCGTGGAGCCCGCGAGAATTCTCACTCGTCCCATCGACCTGATCGCCTTCGCCTCCGACGCCAGCTTCTACCGCCTGATCCCGAAGGCGGTGGTTCTGGCGCGGGGCGTCGCCGAGATCCAGGCGCTGTTCCGCTTCAGCCACCAGCAGCGGATCCCCATCACCTTCCGCACCGCCGGAACCAGCCTTTCCGGCCAGGCGGTGACCGACGGCATCCTGGTCGAGGTCGCCCGCCACTGGAAGGGGCTGGCCATCGAGGACAACGGCAGAAAGGTGCGGGTGCAACCCGGGGTGATCGGCGGATACGCCAACAGCATGCTGCGGCCGTATGGGGTGAAGATTGGTCCCGACCCGGCTTCGATCAGCACCTGCATGATCGGCGGCATCCTCTCCAACAACTCCAGCGGAATGTGCTGCGGGGTCAGCCAGAACGCTTACCACACGCTGGATTCCCTGACCTTCGTGCTGCCCTCGGGTACGGTGATCGACACCGCCAACGCGCGCGCGGATGAGGAATTCCGCGCCAAGGAACCGCGGCTGGCCGATGGCCTGGTGGAGCTGAAGCGGCAGATCGAGACCAACTACCCGCTCTATAACCGCATCCGCGCCAAGTACCGCACCAAGAACACTACCGGCTATTCGCTGAATGCGTTCATCGATTTCGAGCGGCCGGTGGACATCTTCCAGCACGTGCTGATCGGCTCGGAAGGCACACTGGCCTTCATCGCCGAGGCCGTGCTGAACACCGTTCCCGATCTGCCGGTCAAGTACACCGGGCTGCTGCTGTTTTCAAATCTGCATGATGCGGCGGCGGCCATCGTGCCCCTGCGCGACGCGGGCGCCGCGGCGCTGGAGATCATGGACCGCGCCGCGCTGCGGTCGGTGGAGGACCAGCCGGGCATCTCGCCCTCCATCCGCAAGCTGCCGGGCGAAGCCGCGGGCTTGCTGGTTGAGTTCCAGGCCGCGAGCGAAAGCGACCGCGCCGCGCTGGAGTCGGTAGCGCGCCGGGAAGTGGAAGGATTCAGGCTGCTGGAAGCTCCGGTGTTCACGCACCAGGCGGCCGAGCAGGCGGCGCTGTGGAAGATCCGCGCCGGCATGTTTCCCTCGGTCGGCGCGGTGCGCAAGAGCGGAACCACGGTCATCATCGAGGACGTAGCCTTCCCCATCCAGCATCTCGCCGATGCCACGGTCGACCTGCAGAAGCTCTTCCTCAAGCACGGCTACGACAACGGCATCATCTTCGGCCACGCCAAGGACGGCAACCTGCACTTCGTGATCACGCCGTCATTCAACGACCAGAAGGCGATCGATCAGTACGCGCGGTTCATCGACGATCTGATCAAGCTGGTGGTGGAGCGCTACGACGGAGCGCTTAAGGCCGAGCACGGCACCGGGCGCAACATGGCGCCATTCGTCGAGACGGAGTGGGGCGGCGACGCGTACCGCATCATGAAGCGCCTCAAGGAGCTGGTGGATCCGGACAACCTGCTGAATCCGGGCGTGATCATCAATCCGGACCCCAAGGGGCATCTCGCCGACCTGAAGCGCATGCCGGTGGTCGAGGACGAGGTGGATAAGTGCATCGAGTGCGGCTACTGCGAGCCCAAATGTCCCAGCCGCAATCTGACCCTGACCCCGCGCCAGCGCATCGTGGTGCGGCGCGAGATACAGCGCTTGAAGGACGCGGGCAGCAACGGCATTTCCGTAGCGCTGGATGCGGAGTTCCCCTACATGGCGCTCGATACCTGCGCGGTGGACGGGCTCTGTGCGACGGCCTGTCCAGTCTCCATCGACACCGGACAACTCACCAAGCGCTTCCGCCGGATGAGGCATTCGCAATCGGCGCAGGCGCGCGCGGTCCGCTGCGCGAAAAATTTCGCAGCGCTCGAACGGCGGATGCGGCTCGGGCTCCGCCTCGGCCACATGGTGCAGTCGGCGCTGGGAATGGGAGCCATGGTCGCGATCACGCGTACCATCCGCTCGCTCGTCGGCGGCTTCCCGCTATGGAGTGCGGACGTGCCGCAGCCGGCAGGCCCTCGTCCCGCGACCGAACGGGCTGGCACCCAGGCCATTTACTTCCCCACCTGCATCTCGCGGGTGCTGGGCCGTCTGCCGGGCGAAACTGCCGAGCAGTCGCTGATGGAAGTATTCGTGACCCTGGCTCGCCGCGCCGGCGTTCCGGTGTTCATCCCGGCGGACGTAGAGGGTGTCTGCTGTGGGGTGCCGTTCTCATCCAAAGGCTTCGACCAGGCGCACGACGTGCTGGTGAACCGGACGATCGAGAAGTTCTACCAGTGGTCCGAAGGCGGCAAGCTGCCGGTGGTCATCGACACCACACCGTGCACCTACGGGATCGCCACCTGCCGTCCGCACCTCACGCCGGAGAACCAGAAGAAGTTCGACAGCCTGAAGATTCTCGACAGCTCCCAGTTCGCGCACGACCAGTTGCTGCCGAAACTGAAAATCATGCAGAAGGCGGACTCGGTGGCGCTGCACCCGGTCTGCTCGGCGACCAAGCTGAACTTGGTGGCCAAGCTGGAGGGAATCGCGCGCGCTTGCAGCGACAAAGTCGTGGTGCCGCTGAATGCCGGCTGCTGCGGGTTCGCCGGCGACCGCGGCTTCCTCTTTCCCGAACTCACCGAGTCAGCGACGCAAGGCGAGGCCGCCGAGCTCAAGGGCACGGCACAGGACGGCTACTACTCCAGCAGCCGCACCTGCGAGATCGGAATGAAGCGGGCGACGGGCCAGGTGTA
Source organism: Terriglobales bacterium (assembly GCA_044447375.1). Lineage (GTDB taxonomy): Bacteria > Acidobacteriota > Terriglobia > Terriglobales > Acidobacteriaceae > JAHFUA01. The sequence continues at coordinate 11,237 of JBIOFT010000012.1, forward strand.
CGTGTCGTATCTGTACTTGCTCGAGCAGGCGACGAGGAGCTAGCAGTATCCGCCTCGGACACGGCGCACAATTTTCCCGAGAGCCCACGCATTCACAGTAGCATTAGTCGGGCAAGCGACGTAAGGTGACAGGGACTGGGCTTGTCATTTTAGCAAGTCCGGCAGGCTGCTCTCTGGATGATCGTCTTCAGTGTGCGTGACAATAAACGAGATCTCCCCGCTAGGAACTTTAAGGTCGGCGAGAACAGCTTTCGCGCGGTCGGATAGTGCCTTCTCTGTAAAGACATATCGAATATTGATATTCGCAACCTTGTCATAGGGAATGAGGAGGTTTGCGCCTGGTATCACAGTCCAGTAGTCAGCCGATTTGACCTTTTTGTCTGCCTTGCGAGCCTCCTCGAATTCAGCGAACCTGAATCTCCTAAATCCCTTCAGCAACAATTCAGAAAGGTTTCCGGAACCATCGACAAAATAGTCCGCAATTTCCCCGTCGTAGAGGTGCTTATCCGTAGTAAGAACGTCAACCATCACCTTCGGCTTGAGCGCGCGAGGAAACATGAAGGCTTTGAACAGCACATACCACTGGGAAGCTCGGCGCAGTATCGTATTGCCGAAGAGCACGCGGTAGAGCCGATATCTCCGCCAGTCCCCAAAGTGCATAGTTGCGATTATCACCGTCATGATTTCGACGGCAAGAAAGAAGTAGTTCCAGCAAAGGAACCGCAACTGGTGTGTTCTGGTGTGGTTCAGCGCTTCCCAAAATTCCCTTTGATGAGCGTTGAAAAACGCGTCGCTGTATGCAGCCGAAAAGACGAGTTTGTAATCTGCGATCTTGGCAGCAACAGATTCCGCGATCGGAAAAGGCTAATGTCCAGGCAGCCAGAAGAAGCGGGAAGCAAGGAGGGCAGCCACAAAGGGGGGTGCGGAGACAGAGAGCCCGGCAACTATGTCCTCGAATTTTGTGCGCTGGCGCTTCTTTAGCTGCACAAATTGCGCAGCCAGCCGGGCAAACAAGAAATCAGGAAACAAAACGTATAGCCCCAGCAGAACCGAGGCTATGAGGGCAATCACGTTACGTCACGCAATCTTCTCGGGTTTTTTCGCCTTGATGACGACGGTTCTGTCATTGAGCTTCAGGATGTAATCCCGGCCTTCGCTGAGTGCCTTCAGAATCTCCCTGTGATTCTTGCGAATCTCCGCTTCAAGAAGGGTGTCCTCAGTGTCCTTCGTCACCACATTCGTCAAATCAAGCAGATTTGCAGTCATGCAAAACCCCAGCGATCATCCCGGAGAGCACGGGCCGTCCATTTTCCAGCCCCGGTGACACCCTCTCTTGGGCTGATCTCGTTAGCGGCCATTGGCCGCGAAGAGCATCCCGACGTTTTGAGTTGCGACCGGCAATCCTAGTGCCTGTACGGAAACTCCGCAAGATAACTAAAGAGCAATTGTCAAGTACCAACGTGGTTACCATAACGGCACCATCAGGATAGCAGGCCACGCCTCTCGGCGTTCGCCGTATATCTGATTACAATATTATAATCACTCAATCGAGCTGTGGTTGTCAAGCAGCATTAGCACTATGTCAAGAAAGAAGCGGCTACCGAAGGATGCAAAGCCCGTACCGGTCTCTCTGACAACAGCAGACCGGGCGGCACTGGCCATCATTGAGCTGCGACGAAGTAGACGGGGAGAAGAGAGAGATAGTCCCAGCGAGATCGTCTCAGACGCCTTGTGGTATTTTCTCGTGCACAAAGAGAAGATGCCCCGCGAACAGATTGAAGCGTTGCTGCCTGAGGTCCCCGAGGGGCAACAACCCTCCAATATCAAGCCCTTTCCTAAACAGAACAACCACTAACTTAGTGCTAGCGGTCGGTCATCAGCCCTGCACTACAGAGGTTACACAAGGTGAGAAGGGTTGGGTTTCTCCGCGACACTGTGCCTCGGTGGTGGATGTCAGATGTCCAGGTTCTTCACGTCGAGCGCGTTGTCCTCGATGAACTTGCGGCGGGCCTCAACGTCTTCGCCCATGAGGGTGGTGAAGATGGTCTCGCACTCGGCGATGTCTTCCAGCTTGACCTGGAGCAGGGTGCGGCGCTCGGGATTCATGGTGGTCTCCCAGAGCTGCACGGCGCTCATCTCGCCCAGGCCCTTGTAGCGCTGCACGGTGTAGTCCTTGCGGCCTTCGTTGAGCACGTAATCGAAGAGTTCGCGCGCGGTCTGCATCTCGACTTCCTCGCGCTCCTTGCCCTTCGCCGCTTTGGGAGTTTTCTTGGCGGCCTTCTCGCGCTCGGTGCGCTCGGCGTCGCTCTCGGCCTCATCGCCGTTGGCCGCAGGTGCGGTGCGCGGCACCGACTGCACCACGAACGGCGGCTCCATGTTGGCCTCGATCTGCTTGTACTTGGAGATCAACTGCCGGTACTCGGGCGACGTCGCCAGCTCCCAGTTGATGACGCGCTCGGCACCTTGCGCGTCGGTGAAGTGGACTTCCCACAGGTTGTGCTCGGTCTCAAACTTCAGCTCGACCGACTTGAAGTTTTTCGCTTTCACCAGCGACTTAAGCTGCTTCTCGAGCTGCGCGATCTTCTTCGGCGGCTTATCGTTCTCGCCCTCGAAATCCGCGCGCTTGGAGAGATCGAGCCGCGGCAGCAACTCGGTGACCTCCGCGTGGCGGAGGCGCTTGTCCACCTTGTCGAAAAACGTGAGGTACTCGTTGAGCGTGGTGACGAACTTGCTAAGCGGCGCGCCTTGGATCGTGGCCGCGCCCTCGCCGTAGCGCACCACCAGGTCTTCGGAAGCGCGCTTCACCATTACCTTGACGAACTCGCGGTCGTCCTTGATGTACTGCACCGACTTGCCCTTCTTGATGGAATAGAGCGGGGGCTGCGCGATGAACACGTGTCCGCGCTTGATCAGCTCCTGCATGTGGCGGAAGAAGAACGTCAGCAGCAGGGTGCGGATGTGCGAGCCGTCCACGTCGGCGTCGGTCATCAGGATGATCTTGCCGTAACGGACTTTCGTCGGATCGAAATCTTCCTTGGCGATGCCGGTGCCAAGAGCGGTGATCATGGCGCGAATTTCTTCGTGCGAAAGCATCTTGTCGTAGCGCGCCTTCTCGACGTTCAAGATCTTGCCCTTGAGCGGCAGGATGGCCTGGAAGCGGCGGTCGCGTCCCTGCTTGGCGGTCCCGCCGGCGGACTCGCCCTCCACCAGGAACAGCTCGCAGCGGTTGGGATCGCGCTCCGAGCAGTCCGCGAGTTTGCCGGGCAGGCCTCCGGAATCGAGCGCGCCCTTGCGGCGGGTGAGGTCGCGGGCCTTGCGCGCGGCTTCGCGGGCACGCGCGGCTTCGATGGCCTTGTTGATGATCTTGCGGGCGACCGGCGGGTTCTGCTCGAAGAACGCGCCCAAGCGCTCGTTCAAGAAGGCCTGCACGATGCCGGCGATATCGGAGTTGAGCTTGCCCTTGGTCTGGCCTTCGAACTGGGGCTGCGGCAGCTTGACGCTGATCACCGCCACCAGGCCCTCGCGCACATCGTCGCCGGTAAGGTTTTCCTTCACGTCCTTGAAGAGGCCGAGTTGCTGGCCGGCGTAGTTGATGGTGCGAGTGAGCGCGGTGCGGAAGCCGGAGAGATGCGAGCCGCCGTCCACCGTGTTGATGTTGTTGGCGAAGCTGAAGACGGTCTCGGAGTAGCCGTCGTTGTACTGCATCCCGATCTCCATGGCGACGCCGTCGCGCTCGGCTTCCATGTAGATGGGCTTATCGTGCAGCACGCTCTTGCCGCGGTTCAGGTGCTTGATGAATTCGGCGATGCCGCCGTTGTACTTGAACTCGGCCTGCTTGGCCTCGCCGGTCTTGGCATCGGTGGTGCGCTCGTCCTTGAGCGTGATGAGCAGGCCCTTGTTGAGGAAGGCCAGTTCACGCAGGCGCTGCGCCAGTGTGTCGAAGTTGTACTCGGTGGTGGAGAAGATCTCCGTGTCGGGAACGAAGTGGACTTTGGTGCCGCGCTTTTGCGTCTTGCCCGCCTTCTTGAACTTGGAGGTGGGCTCGCCCTTGGAGAAGGTCTGCTCCCAGACGAAACCTTCGCCGGTCTTGGGATCCTTGCGCCAGATCTCGAGATCGAGCTGGCTGCTGAGCGCGTTCACCACGCTGACGCCCACGCCGTGCAGCCCGCCGGACACTTTGTAGCTCGAGGTATCGAACTTGCCGCCGGCGTGCAGCTTGGTCATCACCACTTGGGCGGCGGGAAGCTTCTCGTCGTCCACTACCATCTCGTCCACGGGGATGCCGCGGCCGTTATCGACGACCGTGATCGAGTTATCGATGTGGATGGTGACTTCGATCTTGTCGGCATATCCGGCCAGGGCTTCGTCCACCGAGTTGTCCACCACCTCGTAGACGAGATGATGCAGGCCCATCTCGCCGGTCGAGCCGATGTACATCGCCGGCCGCTTGCGGACGGCTTCCATGCCGCCGAGTACTTTGATCGAATCGGCGGTGTAATCGCTCACCGGCACGCCGTCGGGCGCGCCGTCACTCTTGCCGTCGCGGATGATTTTGGTCTGCTCTTTGGTCGCGAGTAGCGTGGATTCTTTCGTTGCCATTCAAATCCTTCTAGACAAAGCGAGGGCACGGCCGCGGATCAGTTTTTCTGCTGGCTGGATGAACACAAATGATTGATTATTAAGTCACTTAGCTGTCGCCCGAGCAGGCTCTATTGTACCACAGGAGGGCGGGTTTGGGGGCTGTGCAAGGGTGCGAATTTGTGCGGAAAAACAGGGGGTATCCGAACCCCGCATTCCCGCGCTAGTCTTGGCCGTCGATACTTGAGCCGTCACGATCAGGCCCTGGCTCGTAGACAACCTCGATAATAATCCTCGTTCGTGATCTTTGTGACGCGCTGCATTGCGAGTTTTGCTGCAGTAGCGGTTTGGGGAACATATTCGGAGAACGCATATATGCGCGCTGTGTACCTATGCGCCTGATAGGCTTCCGTCCATTTCCCTATGGGCAATATGTCGGCAATACGGGTCAATAGCGTCGGATCCGGCTCCCCCACAAGCTCGTCCATCCCTTCGAACTCAGGGGTTTTCGGAAGGTCAAACCAGATACCGGCCTTCCAAATCGCATCTTCGGGGCACGAAGCGATTTTACGGTCAACCCGGAGGAGCTCTTGGCCAATTTCTCTTTCAAGGTCCGCAACTAATGCCGGCCCACTCTCCTCGTCTCCCAACCGTGAAAAAAAATCTCGGACGAGCCTACGCTCCAACCCCGAAGCGGTTGTAGGGAATTCATATACAACTCGCGGCAGCAGCCGGTTGACGAGCCGATACGACATTTCGGAAACGTCTGCGGTTTCGGATTCTAGGAAGTCCGCCCCCGAGAGCGACGCATCCGTGAAGCCGATGAATTTTTCAAGAACCTGTTCTTCCGTCATTCCATTGGCCTTCCAGACCCCGTAAACCCGCGTCAGCAGCCTCCCCAAGAACCCTTCAGCGGCCCGAACCTTCTTATGATGGTAGATGTAGCTGTACAGCATCAGTTTGCAAATAGTGATCTGTTCGATTGTGTTCATGGATCGTTTCGGCAAGCGCAAGAAGACGGCCTCGTCGTAGTAGGGGAACTCGGCTTGCGGAGGCGGGGCGGGCTGCCTTGCCAGCCCCGTAGTGCCAGCCCGGGCATAAAGGGCTTCTAGTTCCCCCTTCGGGTCGGATAGCCAGCCCACCCGGAGCTCGACCGTAGTCAAATACCGCTCCACGTCATACCTCAACGGCAGGCCTGCAGCGATAGCGTCGCGCAAGAGATAGTCGAGCTTGTCAGCGTCGAACCCCGAGGAAATGATGTCTCCCATAAACTGGAGGGAGGGGTGCTTGGACCTGCCGATGATCAGCAAAGAGACATGGTCAATATCTACGTCGGTTCCGAACTCAGGGGCCGTCTCGGGGTGCATCACTCGGATCTTAGCCCGTTCCAAAAGGCCTTGAACTGCTGCTGTTTGGGACAAACAGAAGGATATGACTTCGCCGGCACCCTTTTCCCGACCCGAGAACCGTTCTAGTTCGCGCACAGCGTCCTTGAGCAGTGACAGCTTGCCGTAAACGCGTTCCGAAGCGTGACTGTATAAGCTGTGACCGGTGTCGTGGAGCAGTGCTGCAAGCCTGAGCTCCTGACGTAGTCGAGCGATCTTTTCGGCTGGCTCGCAGGATCCGTCAACCGCGGCCGCTATTTGGAGCATTTTCCCGCGATGCCTCTGCACTATCGCGTCGAAGACCCTGCTGGCGATTGTTACGACGCCTATCGAGTGCTCGAACCGGCTGTGACGCGCGCACGGGTAAACATAATATGCCAGCCCCGTCTGGTGTATGTTTCGCAACCGCTGGAGGAGCGGGGAGTCAAGTAGCACCATTTCGCGCCAGGAGAAACGGTTTGTGCCCCACAAGTGATCATGTATGTCTTTGTACGGCTTAAGATCCAGAACTGGCCTTTTTGCTTCTGGACCGAAGAATTTCCCGTGTGTACGGCAGAGGTAGGCGTCTAGTACAGCAGTGATTTTCGCGAGAGTAGGGTACCCCTCAAGCTGAAGCATGTGGGGCCGCAATGGTTGCGCGTCAGGCCACTTTCTGAAACTGCTGCTTACCCAATTCAGCAGCCGTCTGAAGGAACTGAACAAGCTCCTTTGGCTGCTGCTGCGCTTGCTCAAGCCAGAGTTCGCGCAACTCAGGGTCGAGGACCATTGTCTCATATGAGGGATTCTGCGTACCAACGCACTCCGTCAAGTGCAGCCACTGGATGTATCGCGACAGCTCCCTGCATTTCGGTTTGGGCCCCAACCAGTCAAAGCGAAGGTTAGCGAGAAACTGTGGTTTGCCCGGAAGCTCTTGGTTCTGAAGATGATAAAAGAGGAGATGCCAAGGAGTCTCATCCTTGAAGAGTAGGACGGTTCCCTCGCCCCGGCTCATTAGCGCCGCGAGCTGCTTCACGAAGTCGCCCAATGTAACCTCACGCGCCATATTCCACCTCCCAAGCGACCGCCGGATTATACGCGCCACGGACTCGGGATGCAGTGAGCTACCGTTCATCGGGTATAATCCGCGTCGTGCAATCTGCATTAATGCATTATAATGCAATAATGCACGATGTCATGCGTGCTGTCAAGGCTTGCTCGCCTTGGCATTCATTGGATGGGTGGCCTATGGCGGGAAGGCGCAAGCGAGAGTCACCGGAAGCCGAACGCACTACGGTCTCTCTCACGCCCAAAGATCAGCTTGCCTTGGAGCTAATTCGGACAATTCGGAAGTACAGAAACGAGGAACGTACGACGCCAGGTCAGATTTTGGCCGACGGGATTTGGCATATTCTCACCAGCGTTGAGAACATCTCGCTTCAGCAGATTGAGGCGCTGCTGCCCCCCGCAGCCGCAGCACCAGCCGAGAAAGGCGCGAAGATAAAGAAATTTCCTAAACCAGAAAAGTCTTAGGCCACGGCCAACGAATCCAGCCTCGTACCCGTCAGATCCTCATCGGCATCACGATATACCGGTACTTGAACTCGTCCCCGTTTTCGGCGGGGCGGAGCTGGCCGGCGGACTGCGGGTCTTTGAACTCGAAGCGGACCTCGCCCGAGGAGGAAGCCTTGAGGAAATCGAGCAGGTACTGGGAATTGAAGCCGATGGTCAGCGGGTCGGCGGCGTAGGCGGTCTCGATGGAATCTTCCGACTCGCCGGCCTCGCTCGATGAAGACGACACTTTGATCTCGTTCTTGTCCAGGCGCAGGCGGATGGCGCCCGAGCGCTCGTCGGCGAACTGGGCCACGCGCTGGATGGCGCCGGCGATGTCTTCCGAGCGCACGGTAACGGTCTTGGTGTTGTCGCGCGGCAGCACCGCCTCGAAGTTGGGGAACTGTCCGGTGAGCTGGCGCGAGGTCAGCAGGCGGTCGCCGACGCGGAAGAACAACGTGGACTCGTCCTTGGCGAAGTCGATCGAATCCTGATCGAAATCCTGCAGCAGCGAGTTCAGCTCCGCCATGCACTTCTTCGGCACCAGCACGCGCATCTCGGTTCCGGGACCGGAGAACTTGCCGGCGCTGTTCTCGATGTGCGCCAGGCGATGGCCGTCGGTAGCGACCATGGTCATGGATTCCGCCTTCAGCACCAGCAGCGCGCCGTTCAGCGTGTAGCGCGATTCTTCATTGGAGATCGCGAAGATGGTCTTGGCGATCATCGTCCGCAGCACCTGGGCCGGGAGCTTGAACATGGTGCCGGTGGGAAACACGGGCAGGGCGGGGAAATTGGCGCGAGCCATGCCCACCATCTTGGTGTTGGAGCGGCCCAGGCGAATGTTGACCCAGTGATTCTCCAGCAGCCTGATGCTGATCTCACCCTCGGGGAGCAGCTTGACGTAGTCGTACAGCTTGCGCGCCGGGATGGTGCAGGAGCCTTCCTTCTTCACCTTCGCTGGACACGTGGTGCGCAGGCTGAGATCGAGGTCCGTGGCGGTGATGGTGAGCCGGTCGCCCGCAACCTCGAACAGAAAATTCGAGAGGATAGGGATCGTGGTCTTGCGCTCGACCACGCCCTGGGTAGCGGTAAGCTCGTTGAGAAGATCGGACTTGCTGACGGTAATTTCCATGGCAGCACCCGTCTGAGCCCCGGTCGATTCCATAGTGGCGCCTCTATTAGTCCCCTTATATCAAAAACACAAACTTCTAAACAGTAGTAGCAGTAGGGGCTGGGGAAAAGTGGAAATCCTAGCCATCCTACTGAGCGCGCTCCGGATGTGCGGCCGAAGCTCGCGCGTATTCCGTCCCCTCGTCTGTGGCTGGACAGGAAAACCAGGCGAGAGAAGAAAACCGGACCCGAAGCCTGCACAGCTTCCACAGGGTGTCCACAGGGCTGGCCGAGAGAACACGCCGTTTTGGTGGAAAACCCCAGCAACGCCAGCCAACACTCTGCGAATCATCCGCCCAACTGCTCGGTCAGCTTATTCAGGAGCCTGTTCAAATCCTTGTCGGCCTTGCGCACCTGCTCGATCTTGTCCACCGAGTGCATGACGGTGGTGTGGTGCTTGCCGCCGAACTGGCGGCCGATCTCCGGCAGCGAGGCCTCGGTCAGGTGCTTGGCCAGGTACATGGCGATCTGCCGCGGGTAGACGATCGAGTGCGAATTATTTTTGGCTTTGAGTTCGGTGAGCTTCAGCCCGAACTGCTCGCCCACCGCCTTCTGGATGGCTTCGATGGTCACCTTGCGGCTTTGGGCGTCGATGAAGTTCTTGAGCACCTGCTGGGCGGTCGGCAGGTTGACCTGGGCGCCGGTCAGCGAGCAGTAGGCGATCAGGCGGATCATGGCGCCTTCTAGCTCGCGCACGTTCGAGCGAATGTTCGACGCAATGTAGAGAGCCACGTCGGTGGGCAGTTGGACGCGCTCGCTCTCCGACTTTTTCTGCAGGATGGCGACCTTGGTCTCGAGGTCGGGCGGCTGGATGTCGGCGATCAGGCCCCACTCGAAGCGGCTGCGCAGGCGGTCCTCGATCTCGGCCAACTCCTTGGGCGGACGGTCGCTGGCGATGACGATCTGCTTCATGGACTCGTGCAGCGCGTTGAAGGTGTGGAAGAACTCCTCCTGGGTGCGCTCCTTCTGCGCCAGGAACTGGATGTCGTCGATGAGCAGCACGTCCACGGTGCGGAAGCGGTCGCGGAAGCTGCTCATGCGGTCGTAGCGCAGCGAGTTGATCACCTCGTTGGTGAACTTCTCGCTCGAGACATAGCAGATGGAGAGCTGCGGCTGGTTGCGCTTGACCTCCTGGCCGATGGCCTGCATCAGGTGGGTCTTGCCCATGCCGACGCCGCCGTAGAGGAACAGCGGGTTGTAGCACTTCGAAGGGTTTTCGGCGACGGCGCGGGCAGCGGCATGCGCAAACTGGTTGCCGGCGCCGATCACGAATCCATCGAAGCTGTACTTGGGATTGAGCTGGGCGGCGGAGTCGAAGTCGAAGCGCGCCTGCGATCCGGGGCGTGCAGGGCCGGCCGCGGCGGGACTTCCCCCCTGCGGCGGCTTCGCCGGGAAGCTGTGGCGTACGGGAGTGGCCGTGGGATCGTCCTCTTCGGTGACGAACTTCACGTCCTGCAGCTCCAGCCCGAGGTTGTCGATGGCCTCCAGGATGAGGTCCATATACTTCTCTTCGACGACGCGGAATTCCGGCCGGGGCATGCGGATGTAGAGCACCCCGCCCTCGGCGTGGCTGAAGCGCGTGGGCTTGAGCCAGGTCTCGAAGGTGGTGCGGTTGATTTTTTTCTCCAGGGCCCCGAGAATTCGGATCCAGGGATTGACTGCGGCGGTTGCGGAAACAAGCGACATTTTTCTGCGGCCACTCGGCTGCCGCCTCCGAGGGGCAGAGACGGCGGAAAGAACTCGTCAACAAGAAAAACAGTATGAAGGGCGCTGCCGAGCAGGACGTGCTGTGCGAAATGCCCGGGCTGAACCACCTGGGTTGTGCCGAAAATCTTCGGCAGGAGTTGCGGAACAGAAAACCTGACGAACTTGGCGACTGCTCGGCATACTAGCACGAAAAATTTTGGCGCGGAAAATTTCCTGCGCCGAGTCGCGCGGGCCCTTAAGCAAGAAACGACGGCGCAGGGAAATCTGTCAAGTAGTTAATTGGTTATGACGCAGGAGTGATGCAATCCTGCACTGCAACCCCATCTGTGCAAATCCGTTGGTTTTGCTGCGCCCTCGCGGGTGGACCATCCACACCGGCCGCACCCAACCGGTTTCTAGCGGTTGGCGAGTCTCTCGCGCAGCGTGCGCTTAAGGAACTTGCCGGTGGAGGTCCGCGGGATCGCATCGACGAAAACGTAGTCGTCCGGCAGCCACCATTTGGCGAATTTGGGCTCGATGAACTTGGCGATCTCTTCGCCGCTGGCTGCCATGTTCGCCTTGAGGACCACGAAAGCGACCGGGCGCTCGCCCCACTTGGGATGCGGGGCCGCGACGACCGCGGCCTCCGCGACTGCGGGATGTCCCATGATTGCACCTTCCAGATCCACCGAGCTGATCCACTCGCCGCCCGACTTGATCAGGTCCTTGGTGCGGTCGCAGATCTTGATGTATCCCTCAGCGTCGATCGTGGCCACGTCTCCGGTGCGAAGCCATCCATCCGGCGTGAACTTCCCGGGATCGCGCTCCTTATTGTGGTAGCTCGCGGTAACGAACGGGCCGCGCACCTGGATTTCGCCCATGGTTTTGCCGTCGGCAGCCACTTCTCGGTCATCGTCGCCGATGACACGGAGGTCGACGAACGGTATCGCGCACCCGGTCCGCGCGCGTACCGCATAACGATCGTCTTCCGGCAAGTTGCGCAAATGCGGCTTCAGCCTCGATACGGTGGCAATGGGAGATGTCTCGGTCATGCCCCAGGCGTGGATTACCGTTACGCCGTGCTTGTCGAAACCGCGGATCATGGCCTCCGGCGCCGCCGAGCCGCCCACCAGAATACGAAGGCCTGGCGCCAGCTTGTACTCACGCTCCTTGCGATCGAGCAGTTGCAGCACTCCGAGCCACACCGTTGGCACGCCCGTGGTTAAGGTCACCTGCTCGCGCTCGCACAGATCCACCACACTCTCCGCATCCAGATGTGGCCCGGGCAGGACGAGCTTGGCGCCTACCATGGCAGTTGCATGGGGAATCCCCCAGGAGAGAACGTGAAACATCGGAACCACCGGCATCACCACCTCGTGCTGTGCGATTCCGAATGTATCCGGTGCGATTGTGCAAAGGGAGTGGAGGACCATCGAGCGGTGCGAGTAAACCACCCCGGGGGGCCGGCCGGTGGTTCCCGAGGTGTAGCACATGGCTCCGGGATCATTCTCGTCCAGTTTCGGGTAATCGAAACCGCTCTCTCCGGTCTTGAGCAATTCCTCGTAATTTTCATATCCCACCGGTACGGGCTTTCCCGTCAGCGGCACTACGAATACCCGTTCCAGACGAACGCGATCCTTGAATTGCTCGAGGAGCGGCAGCAGGACATCATCCACGATCAAAAAACGATCCTCGGCATCGTTCGCGATGTAAGCGATATCGTCGGGATGAAGGCGGAGATTGAGGGTGTGCACGACGCCGCCGGCAACCGGGATCCCGAAATATGCTTCCAGATGTGCGTAATGGTTCCACATCAGGGTGGCCACCCGGTCGCCTTTCCTCATGCCCGCCCGGGTGAGCGCGGCAGCCAGAGCTCGCGATCGCCGGTAAAAATCTTTACAGGTGGAGCGGTGCAGCGATCGATCCGGCAACCGGGAAATGATCTCGGTTTGGGGGAAGTAACGTCCCGCCCGCTCCAGCAGATGCACCAGCGTCAGCGGATAATCCATCATGGTGGATCGCATGATTCACTCCTCTCGCGCATGCCGGTCCGCATTGGGCCGGCATCGGCCGGGACCGGGAATTGTGATCATCAGCACGAATCCTTGCAAGGACATTCGGAGGACTTAGAGATTTCCTATTGATCTTCCGATATGTCCAAGAAGATCGCGCAGTGTAACTGATAACCGTTCCCGGTCGCGGCGCGCGCGCGATCCCCGCCGTGGAAGACGGAAGCGCTTGCTCGCACCACCCGCGCCGCGCTTTCCCTGCAGCATTCGAAATTTGCATCGTTTGAATCAAAATTGTGCGCTGTACTAGGGCTCGATTTCCGGGTATTAAAGTATCTGGTGATTTGTCGCCATCCAGGTGCTGGGCGGCACCGTGTGTTTAGTGTCGGCACGAACCCAGGGGCGGAGAGGTTGGCCGTAGGATGAACCAAGACGAGCGTTTCCAAGGACTTCCGGAGCCTCAAGGGCTTTACGATCCGCGCCATGAGCACGATGCTTGCGGGATCGGCTTTGTCGCCAGCGTCAAGGGCGAGAAGTCGCATGACATCATCGTCAAAGGCATCCATGTCCTGATCAACCTCACCCACCGGGGCGCCAGCGGGTGCGATGCCGAGACCGGCGACGGCGCTGGCGTTCTCATTCAGATTCCGCATCAGTTCTTCATGCGCGAGTGCGCTACCTTGGGATTCAACCTGCCGGCTCCGGGCGAGTACGGCGTCGGCATGATCTTCTTCCCGGTCGAGAAGCACGACCGGCTGCAATGCGAGGGAGTGCTGGAGCGCATTACCCGCGAAGAAGGCCTGACGGTTCTCGGCTGGCGCGACACTCCCGTGGATGGCTCCGCAATTGGGCGCGTGGCGCGCGCTTCCCAGCCTTACATCCAACAGCTCTTCATCGGGCGCGCCGCCGGCATGGATGTGGACGCGTTCGAGCGCAAGCTTTACGTAGTCCGCCGCCGCGCGGAAAACGAAATCGCCGGTTCGAACCTTGAGCACAAGGGCATGTTTTATGTGCCCTCGCTCTCGGCGCGGACCATCATCTATAAGGGCCTGCTGCTGGCGCCGCAAATCAGCAACTTTTACCGCGAACTGACCGATCCCGATGTCACCAGCGCGCTGTGCCTGGTGCATCAGCGGTTCTCAACCAATACCTTTCCGACCTGGCACCTGGCGCACCCCTATCGCTATGTGGCGCACAATGGCGAGATCAACACCGTCAAGGGAAACGCCAACTGGATGGTGGCCCGGCAGGCGACGCTGGCCTCGCCGCTGTTTAAGGACGACATCAGCAAGTTGTTCCCGATCGTGACGCCCGGCGGCAGCGACTCCGCGAATTTCGATAACGTGCTCGAGTTGCTGGTGCAGTCCGGCCGCAGCCTGCCGCACGCCATGGCGATGATGATTCCGGAGGCGTGGTCGGAGCACACCAGCCCGGAGAAGCGCGACTTCTACGAATACCACGCTTCGCTGATGGAACCGTGGGACGGGCCCGCGGCCATCGCCTTCACCGATGGCCGGGTCATCGGGGCCACGCTCGACCGCAATGGTTTGCGGCCGGCGCGTTATCTTGTCACTGACGACGGCCTGGTGCTGATGGCCTCGGAAACCGGCGTGCTGCCGGTCAAGCCGGAAAACGTCCGCATGAAGGGGCGGCTGCAGCCCGGCAGGATGTTCCTGGTCGACACCGAGCAGGGGCGGATCATTTCCGATGACGAGCTCAAGGGTGATCTGGTCAAGCGCAAGCCTTACGGAAAATGGCTGAAGGAGCATCAGATACGGCTCGACGACCTGCCGGAGCCGTTCCGTGTGATGGGCTCGGACCACGACACGATTGTTTTCCGGCAGCGAATGTTCGGATACAGCGACGAAGATCTGCGGCGGATCCTTCTTCCCATGGCCATCGATGGGCAGGAACCGGTGGGTTCGATGGGAGCGGACACGCCGCTGGCCTGCCTCTCCGACAATCCGCAATCGTTGTTCAATTATTTCCGGATTTTGTTCGCGCAGGTCACCAATCCGCCCATCGATCCCATCCGCGAAGAGCTGGTGATGTCGCTGATCAGCTACATCGGGCAGGAACGCAATATTCTGGATGAAGAGCCGATCAATTGCCACACCCTGCGGCTGGATCATCCGGTGCTGACCAATCGCGATCTCGAGCGGCTGCGCCGGGTTGCGCAGGGGGACTTCCTGGCCACGACCCTACCCACCCTGTACCGCGTGGAAAGCGGCGAGAAAGGACTGCGCGACGCGCTCAACGGTCTCTGCCGGCGCGCCACGCTGGCGCTGAAGTCCGGTTACACGCTGCTCATCCTGTCCGATCGCGGTGTGGACGAAGAGTACGCGCCCATACCCAGCCTGCTGGCGCTCACGGCGGTGCACAATCACCTAGTGCGCGAAGCCACGCGCTCCCAGTGCGCCCTGGTGGTGGAGTCGGGAGAGCCGCGCGAAGTGATGCACTTCGCCTTGCTGATCGGCTATGGCGCCAGCGCCGTCAATCCTTATCTGGCGGTCGAGACGTTGGAGGACATGGTCAACCGCGGCCATCTGCCGCAGGACTGCACCTTCGACAGCGCCCTGAAGAACTTCAAGAAATCCATCAATAAAGGATTGCTGAAGACCTTTTCCAAGATGGGCATTTCCACCCTGCAAAGCTATCGTGGGGCACAGGTCTTCGAGGCCATCGGCTTGAGCAAAACGCTGGTGCAGAAATATTTCACCGGAACCCCTTCGCGCATCGAGGGCATTGGGCTGGACGTGATCGCGCGCGAAGCGGAGATGAAGCACCAGCACGCGCTGCGGCCGGTTACAGACTCGGAATCCGAACTCGCCGTGGGCGGCACTTATTCCTACCGCACCAACGGGGAACAGCACCTGGTGAATCCGTTCACCATCAGCAAGCTGCAGCGCGCTGTCCGGGAAGACAATTCCCAGGTCTTCAAGGAATACACCGATAGCCTCGACAATCAAACCCAGGGCCTGTGCACGTTGCGCGGCCTGATGCAGTTCAAGAAGCCGGCCGCGCCGGTTCCCATCGAAGAAGTGGAGCCCGCCAGCGAGATCGTCCGGCACTTTGCCACCGGCGCGATGTCGTTCGGCTCGATCAGCAAGGAAGCGCACGAAACCCTGGCCAGGGCCATGAACCGGATCGGCGGGCGGTCGAATACGGGTGAAGGCGGCGAAGACGAGAAGCGCTTCGCCGACGACCGCCGCAGCTCGATCAAGCAGGTGGCTTCCGGCCGCTTCGGGGTCACGGTGGAGTATCTGGTCAATGCCGACGAACTCCAGATCAAGATGGCGCAAGGCGCCAAGCCCGGCGAAGGCGGACAGCTTCCCGGCCACAAAGTGGACGAAAACATTGCGCGCGTCCGCCGGGCGATTCCGGGTGTCGGGCTGGTCTCGCCGCCGCCGCATCACGACATTTACTCGATTGAAGATCTGGCCCAGCTCATTTACGACCTGAAGAACGCGAACCCCAAGGCCCGCATCTCGGTGAAGCTGGTGGCGGAAGTCGGCGTGGGCACGATTGCGGCGGGAGTGGCGAAGGCCCATGCTGACGTGATCCTCATCAGCGGCGACTCCGGCGGCACCGGCGCCGCGCCGCTCAGTTCGATCCGGCACGCGGGAATTCCGTGGGAACTCGGCTTGGCGGAAACGCAGCAGGTTCTGGTGATGAACGATTTGCGCGGGCGGGTTCGTCTGCAGACCGACGGCAAGCTGCAAACCGGGCGCGACGTTGTTATCGCGGCTCTGCTGGGAGCCGAAGAATTTGGTTTCGCCACCATGCCCCTGGTGGCGATGGGTTGCGTCATGATGCGCAAGTGCCATCTGAATACCTGCCCGGTGGGCATCGCCACCCAGGATCCTGAGCTGCGCAAGAAGTTCCAGGGACAGCCGGAGCATGTGATTCGCTTCTTCTTCTTCCTGGCGGAACAAGTCCGTGCGCTGATGGCGGAGCTGGGGTTCCGCACCTTCAACGAAATGGTGGGACGGGTCGACATGCTGGAGATGAAACCGGCGATCGACCACTGGAAGGCGCGCGGGCTCGACTTCAGCAGCATCCTGTACAAGCCGGAGATGCCGGCGCGTATCGCGCGGCGTTGCAAGCAGGCCCAGGACCACGGGCTGCACCAGTCGCTGGATTACCGGCTGATCGACTACGCGCGTGAGGCCTTGGAAAACAAGCAGCCCATCCATCTGCGCCTGCCGATAAGAAACGTGCATCGCTCGGTGGGGACGATGTTGAGTGGCGAGGTGGCGCGCCGTTATGGCGCCGCCGGATTGCCGGACGACACCATCCGTTTCGATTTCGACGGCTCCGCCGGGCAGAGTTTCGGGGCGTTTCTGGCGCACGGCATTACCCTGTCGCTCGAAGGCGATTCCAACGATTATGTTGGCAAGGGGCTTTCGGGAGGACGGCTGATCGTCTTTCCGCCCCGGCAGTCGCCGTTTCAACCGGAGAAAAACATCATCATCGGCAACGTGGTGCTCTACGGGGCGACCGGCGGCGAAGCCTTCTTCAACGGAGTCGCGGGAGAACGGTTTGCCGTGCGGAACTCCGGCGCCTCTGCCGTGGTGGAGGGCACCGGTGACCATGGCTGCGAGTACATGACTCGGGGCACGGTAGTGGTGCTGGGCGAATGCGGGCGGAATTTCGCCGCCGGCATGAACGGAGGCTTCGCGTTTGTGCTCGATGAACTGGGAGATTTTGAAGAGAAGCGGTGCAACTGCTCCGGCGTCGATCTCGAACCGCTGGTGGAAGAGCTGGATATTGCTACCGTACGTTCTTTGATTGAGCGGCACCTTGCTTTCACCAACAGTGCGCGGGCGAAGTACGTGCTCGACAACTGGGCGGACCTCATCGGCAAATTTGTGAAGGTGTTCCCGCTCGACTACAAACGGGTGCTCGGGATACCACGGTCCGGGAAGGCTGCTGTTCCGGCATTCAACCCGCCTCCTGCCGCCAAGGTTGATTCAGCGGTGGCGGCTGGGCGATAAAGTGATGACCAATGGGTAAAGTAACCGGCTTTCGCGAATATCCGCGGGAACTTCCGCCGCGGCGGCCCGTGATCGAGCGGGTGAACGACTGGTTCGAGGTGTACCGCGACTTTCCCGAGGAGAAAGTGCGGGCGCAGGGCGCGCGCTGCATGGACTGCGGCGTGCCGTTCTGCCACACCGGCTGTCCGCTGAACAACATTATTCCCGACTGGAACGACCTGGTTTACCGGGACCGCTGGCAAGACGCGATTCGCCGCCTGCACGCGACCAATAACTTTCCGGAGTTCACGGGGAGGATTTGTCCGGCGCCCTGCGAAGCTTCATGCGTGCTGGGCATCAATGAGCCGCCGGTGACCATCAAGCAAATTGAAAAGAGCGTCATCGAACACGCCTGGAGCGCGGGATGGATTCGTCCGGAACCGCCCATGGTGGAAACGGAACATCGCGTGGCGGTGATCGGCTCCGGTCCGGCCGGCTTGGCGGCCGCCCAGCAGTTGCGGCGCGCCGGCCACAAGGTGACGGTTTACGAGAAAAATGAAAAAGCGGGCGGACTGCTGCGCTTCGGTATCCCCAATTTCAAACTCGAGAAGCACATCCTGGAACGCCGGCTGCAGCAGCTGGTGGAGGAAGGCATCGAGTTCGTGACCAATGCGCACGTGGGCGTGAATGTCTCCGTCCCCGAGCTGCGCCGGAACCACGATGCGCTGCTGCTTGCCGGCGGCGCCGAGCAGCCGCGCGACCTTCCGCTCCCGGGACGCGAGCTCAAGGGAATCCATTATGCCGTCGATTATCTTTCGCAGTCGAACCGGCGTTGCGAAGGAATCGATCTTCGTTCTGATGAAGAAATCGTGGCCACCGGAAAGCGCGTGGTCATCATCGGCGGCGGAGATACCGGCGCCGACTGCCTGGGAACCACCCACCGCCAGCACGCCAAGTCGGTTCATCAGTTTGAGCTGCTGCCCATGCCTCCGGCGGAACGCTCGCCCAGCACGCCCTGGCCGCTGTGGCCGATGCAACTGCGAACCGAAAGCTCGCATGAAGAGGGAGGCATTCGCGAGTGGAGCGTTTCCACCACGGCCTTCCACGGCAATGGAGATGGCCGCGTTTCGGGCCTGGCCGGAGTGCAGGTGGGACCGCCCCCCAAGTTCGAGCCGGTGGCCGCTTCCGAGTTTTTCCTCGAGTGCGACATGGTTCTGCTGGCCATGGGATTCGTCGGCCCGGTGCGCAGCGGACTGCTACAGCAACTCGGCGTCAAGCTCGATAACCGCGGCAACGTCGCGACCGACGAAACTTACATGTCTTCCGTTCCCGGAGTGTTCGCGGCCGGCGACGTGCGGCGGGGACAGTCGCTGGTGGTCTGGGCGATCCAGGAGGGGCGCAGCGCGGCCCGCGGCATAGACGCATATCTCCGCGCACGCTCCGCGGCCAGCTAGCCCCGAGGGTGTCACCTGTCACAGGTTTGAAGTCTGCTTGTCTGACCCGCCCGTCGAAGCCATCCAGGTTGTTGATTCGTGGTGTTGAATCTAGCGGCTGACCTCGGCAAGACCTCGCGGATTAGGGCTGCCTCTTGATGGTCAGGCGCACCTGAAATGTTCTTGCGCTGAGTGGCTCAATTTTCACGTCAACTCTACGCGGACCTTCTGCCCGGAGTGTGAACGGCAACAACAACTGCTCGGTTTTTGCCTTTCGACGCCTCGGTCGGGAACTGCCGACAACGGGACTGATCGGTATGCCGGCGTACGGAATTGCGATTCCGTAATTTTGGTACGCGAGTGCTACCGTCCTGAGGCTCGGCAGCGGCCCGCCTTCGAGATACCTGTCCAGCTGTGCTCTTTTGACACCGATGGAATCTGCGAAGTCCTGGTCGGTGACTTCCCGTTTCTTGGCCCGCCGATAATGGAGGTTCAGCTCCTTAGCGAACTGAGCCACAAACGCGTCGTCATCTTCCGGCGTTCGCTTCATGATGCGCAGCGAAGAGTATTTCGTAGTTTTTGCTTGCTATGAAACTTAAAGTACACGTACTATAAGATACATACGCTGGCATCCAATGTATTGGGGTGTGTCAGCGCCTGGCCCCAACATTTGGGGCAAGCCGCTGAACGTACCGCGCCTTACACTCACCAGCGGGAGGGGAACACCGGTGGCTACTAGAAAAACGGGTCTGGAAGCCGATTTTCAGGTATTCGAGCGCCATCGGAAGGACTGGGTGCGACAGCACGAAGGTGAGTTTGTCCTCATACGTACCGCGACAGTGGCGGGCTTCTACCCCGACTACGAGTCGGCGTTGCGTGCCGGTGTGCAGACGTTTGGGGTGGCCAGTGAGTTCCTTGTGAAGCAGGTGTGCTTAGAGGAGCCGGTCTTCGTGATCTATTGAACGCATGTCTTCGGTCAAACTATCGTTTGCGCCAGGTGAGCTTCAGGAAGACGGCCCGTGCATCAGGATATCCATAAGCAACCCCAGTCTTGAGCGGGAAGAAGGCAGGGCTGTGGGCTTCGAGTTTCCCGACCCGCTAGAAATCAACGCACTCATTGATACCGGCGCCGCGGTTACCATCATAAATCCTCAAGTCGCTGCCACATGTAAACTTCGCCAAACAGGGTTTGCCCACATTGTCGCAGCCGATAACGAGGGGAGGTATCCGGAGCACGCTGCTTCCATCCGTTTTCCCGGAACCGATCTAAAAGGGGTTGATCCGATTCGGGTCGTCGCCCTCAGACTAGTGCGTCGGCCATTCTCGTGCCTTATCGGTCGTGACATCCTTCGCAAATGGGTCGTGACGTATGACGGCCTTTCAGGCCAAGTTCTAATTCGTGATTAGCTACTCATAGCGCAGGCAAACGATGGGGTCGAGGTTGGCGGCGCGGTTGGCGGGATAGGAGCCGAAAAACAGCCCCACGCCGACCGACATCGCCACCCCGGTGATGACCCAGAAGAGCGAGACCGTGGCGGGCACCGAAGCGAAGGCGTGGCGCACGATGGTGGCGACTAGGATGCCGATCACGATGCCGAGCACGCCGCCGGTCGAGGTCAGCAGCACCGCTTCGAGCAGGAACTGCACGCGGATATCGGCCTTACGGGCGCCGATGGCGCGGCGCACGCCAATCTCCCGGGTGCGCTCGGTCACCGAGATCAGCATGATGTTCATCACACCGATGCCGCCCACCAGCAGCCCCACCGAGCTGATGATGCCGGTCAGAACCACCAGGGCGCCCGTGAGCTGGTTCCAGAGCTGGGTCAGGAAATCGGAGGAGATGACTTCGAAGTCGTTCGCCTGGTTGTGCCGCAGATGGCGCAGGCGGCGCATGGCCTCCGTCACCTGGTCCACGGCAAGCTGCGGATCGCCCTGCTTGGGGATGGTAAAGGCGATGTGCGTCTCTTTCGATTCGGGGTAGTTCTTCTGGAAATTGGAGAGCGGGATGACCGCGAAGCTGTCCACGCCGCCGCCGCCGAACAGGCCGGGGTCTTTCTCGAAGATTCCGATCACTTCGTACTGGCGGCCGTTGACGTACGCCACCTTGCCGATGGGGTCGGTATTGGGGAACAGCGAGTCGGCCACGGCCGCGCCCAGCACCACGACGTCGCGCGAGTGCTCCTCGTCGAAACGGGAGAGGAAGCGGCCTTCATTGACGGCGAACAGGGGAATGGCATCCACGTACTCGGGTTCGGCGCCGCGCAGAATGATGCGTTCCACGCGCTTGTCACCCACGTGCATCTCGTTGGTCTCGCCGAAAAAGAAGGCGCGCGTCTTGAACGGAGTGGCCAGTTCGATCGCGGGGCAGGAGTCGCGCAGGTATTGCGCGTAGTCCGTTTCCAGGTAGCGGCGCGTGCGCATCTTTTCCGGCAAACGGTCGGGCGGCTGGCCGAACGGGATGCGGGAGATGAAATAGGTCCGCGAACCGAACGATTCGACGCGCTTCTGGATGTAGAGGTTCAGGCCGTCGATGATGGAAGCCACCGAGATCACCGAGGTCACGCCGATGAAGATGCCCAGCACCGTCAGTGCGGAGCGCACCTTGTGTCCGCGCAGCGTGGCCAGCGCGTTCCTCAGGTTCTCTTTGATCTCGGCGCGCTGCATCGTCACTCCGACCTCAGCGCGACCACGGGATCAAGGCGGGCAGCGCGCGTCGCCGGGTAGATGCCGAAGAACAGTCCGATAGCGGAGCTGAGGATCAGCCCGAGGACGGCCACCCATGTCTGCACCGAGGCGGGGAAGGAAGTGAAGCCGCGCAAGGCGAGCGCGCACAAAAACCCGCCCAGGATGCCGGCGGCGCCGCCGATGATGCATTGCAGCACGCTTTCCAGCAGGAACTGGCGGCGGATGTCGCGTTGCGTGGCCCCCAGGGCGCGGCGCACCCCGATCTCCTTGGTGCGCTCGGTGACGCTCACCAGCATGACGTTCATGATGACGATGCCGCCGACCACGGCGGAGATCGAGCTCACCATCACGAACACCGCGAAGAAGGCGCCGCTGATGGAGCGCCACAGCGAGATGTAGCTTTCCTTGGTGCCGATGAAGAAGTCCTCGTCCTGCCCGGGCTGGAGGTGGCGGCGCGCGCGCATCGCCAGGCGCGCCTCGTCCTGGGCCTGCTCGAAGGCATGCCCTCCCGCGGTCTTTACGTTGATGGTGAGGCTGGAGCGCGTGCCCATCTGGCGCAGATACACGCGCAGCGGGACGATCATGAAATTGTCCTGCTCCTGGCCCAGCACCGAACCGATGCGCTCCATGGTGCCGATGACGCGGAACTCATCGTTGCCGACGCGCACCACCTGGCCGAGCGGGTTGGTGCCGGGGAAGAATTCGTCCACCAGCGTCTGGCCGATGATGCACACGTTGCTCATCTGCTGGTCTTCCGAGTCGCTGAAGTAGCGGCCGAGCTCGATGGTGCGGGTGTCGATCTCCGCCATGTTGGCGGTGTGTCCGAGGAGGTTGATGTCCTGCAGTTCCTTCTCGCGATAGCGCACGTGGACGGACGTGGTGGCGGAGGCCCCCACCATCTGGCAGGAGGGGCAGCGCTCGCTGACCGCGCGCACGTCGTCCCACTCGATGCGCTTGAAGCGGAGAGCCTTTATTACCAGATCCCAATCGGTGACCACGAAGGGCGTTTTCGCGATCTGGAAGACGTCGGTACCGAGGTTGGCGATCTTGTTCTCGACGTAGGCGTTCGCGCCCTGGACGATGGTCATGACGGTAATCAGCGTGGCCACGCCCAGCGTCAGCCCCACGATGGTCAGCGAGGAGCGCAGCTTGTGCGCGCGCAGCGCTTCCAAACTCTGCCGAAAGATGTCTTCCAGCCGCGACACGGCCCACCCTCCATTCAGCTTCGACTCATCAAGACACCCCGGAAGCAAGGGTTATCCGCCAGGGTGGAGCAGGCCTTTAGGGCCTGCATTAATGCGGCCCCTTGAGTTTCGGGCTTCAGCCCCTGAGGTAGCTCAATGGTCGCACCGAGACACATGCGCACCACCATCAGCACCTCAGCGGCTGAAGCCGAACACCAGCGACGCTGCGATTATGCAGGGCTGAAGCCCTGCTCCACCCCAATCGGTCCGACATCGTGAATAGTCTGGGGGGAAGGGGTTCGCCGTTCGGCGAAGAGCTTCCCAGATGCCTCTTTGATATCGTAACAGCCGAGCACAACCACAAAACGGCTATGGTCGGTGCCACAACTTGTCTGTGTGTGCCGTGTATAAAGTAAGGTGTTGAAGCGTGTGCGGAATGGGCAGGCGCTAAAGGCGTGAGCACGAGCGTGGGGCGACGTAAGAAAATCGACTGGCTGGATCTGCTGTGGTTGATCTTCCTGGCCGGCCTGGCGATTCTGCCCCCGGTGCGCGAGTACCACAAGCAGCTCACCCTGGTCGCGATTGGAATCCTGCAACTGTCTGAAGGGTGGCTGATCGCGCGCCTTCCGCAGCGCGGCCGTTCTTACGTGGTTTTGCTCAAGATTCTGCTGGCCACGCTGCTGCTGGATC
The DNA here is from genome assembly GCA_044447375.1 of Terriglobales bacterium. Taxonomy (GTDB): domain Bacteria; phylum Acidobacteriota; class Terriglobia; order Terriglobales; family Acidobacteriaceae; genus JAHFUA01. The sequence goes on from JBIOFT010000012.1 coordinate 34,560, forward strand.
ACACCGGGGATGTGGGCATCAACAGCAGCTACTATCCCATCTACTACCTCCCCGTGGTCACCGCCGCCCTGTACTTCGGGCCGTGGAAGACGCTGCTCTGGACGCTGCTGGCTTCCGCCGCCTACTGTTCGTATCTCTATCCCGCGCTTCAGGAATACGAGTTGGACGCGGTTGGGCTTGCGGAACTGGCCATCCGCATTCTGTTCTTCTTCCTGGCCGCCGGCGTGGTGAACCGGTTTGTCCTCGAAAGCCGGCGGCAATCGGACCGCTATCAGAAGCTGGCGGAAGAGCTTGCGGAAACCAATCGCCGCCTGGAGCAGGCGCAGGCCGAGGCGCGCCGCTCCGAGCGCCTGGTGGCTCTGGGCCAGCTCTCCGCCGGACTGGCGCACGAGATTCGCAATCCTCTGGGCGTCATCAAAGGATCCGCGGAGATGCTGAATGAGAAGCTCCGGGGGTCGGATCCGCTGGCGAGCGAGCTGGCGGGCTATATTTCCGGGGAAGTGGATCGGCTCAGCGCTCTGGTAAGCCGTTTTCTGGACTTCGCTCGGCCTCTGCGTGCCGAAGCGTCCCCGCAGGAGGCCGCGGCTTTGCTGGATCGGGCGTTGAAATCGGTGGCGCAGCAGTGGCGAGGAGGGCAGGTCAGCGTCGAACGGGGGTATCAGGAGAATCTGCCGCTGGTGCCGCTCGATGAAAGTCTTTGCGAGCAGGCCTTCCTGAATCTTGTCCAGAATGCTTACGAAGCAATGGGCAGCCAGGGCGGGACGCTCCGTGTGGAGGTTCTTGCCGCTGAATCCGATGGCCGCCGCGGCGTCGAAATCCGGCTGCAAGATACCGGCCCGGGCGTGCCCGCGGAGCTGCGGGAGCAGATTTTCAATCCGTTCGTTACTACCAAGCAGACAGGGGTCGGGCTGGGGCTCTCCATTGTGGCCAAGATTGTAGGAGAGCACCATGGTTCCATTCGGGTGGAGAGCGCGCCCGGCGGCGGCGCTTGCTTCGTGATCTTTTTTCCCGCCGAACCAGCGGGGGTGCGGAAGGAAACAGCACTGCTGCCCGGATAACCACTATGCCGACAGTTCTGATTGTCGAAGACGAAGCCAAGATGCGCCGGCTGCTCGAGCTCAACCTGGGGGAGGACGGCTTCACCACGCTCTCCGCCGCGGACGCCGAGACCGGGCTGAAGCTCCTGCGCACGGAGTCGGTGGACCTGGTGGTCACCGATCTGAAGCTGCCGGGACAGGACGGCCTCGCGTTCCTGCAAACGGTCAAGCAACTGAATGCCACGCTTCCGGTGGTGGTGATGACGGCGTTCGGCAGCGTCGAAACCGCGGTCGAGGCGATGAAAGCTGGGGCGGCCGACTATGTGATGAAGCCGTTCTCCTTGGCCGAAATGCGCATGGTGATCCACAAAGAGCTGGATGTGCGCCAGCTCCGGGAAGAAAACCGCTCGCTGCGCGAGGCCCTCGGACGGCGTTACGAGCACCCCAACATCGTGGCCCGCGGCGCCAAAATGCAGGAAGTGCTGGCCACGGTGGAGCGCGTCGCGCCGACGAACGCAACCGTGCTGCTGGGCGGCGAGAGCGGCGTGGGCAAGGACCTGATTGGCCGCGCCATTCACGAGAAATCGCGCCGCGCGTCCGGCCCTTTCGTCAAAATCAACAGCAGCGCGATTCCCGAGACCCTGCTGGAGAGCGAACTTTTTGGTTACGAGAAAGGCGCGTTTACCGGCGCCGCCGCCAGCAAACGCGGAAAGTTCGAACTGGCGGACAAGGGAACGCTTTTCCTCGACGAGATCGGCGATGTGCCGCTGGCAGTTCAGGTGAAGCTGCTGCGGGTTCTCCAGGAGCGTGAGTTCGAACGGCTGGGCGGCACGCGCACCGTGAAGGTGGATGTGCGGCTCATTGCCGCCACCAATCGCGACCTGCGCGCCGCTTTGGAGGAGCACACCTTCCGTGAGGATCTCTACTATCGCTTGAACGTCGTGCCGATTGATATCCCTCCTCTGCGGGAGCATAGAGAAGACATCCCCGAGCTGGTGAAACTGTTTATCTCCCGGTTTGCCGCGGAATCTGGCAAACAAATCACCGCGATAGCCCCTGAAGCGTTGCACGTTCTGACCGACCATTACTGGCCGGGAAATGTTCGCGAACTCCAGAACGTCATCGAACGGGCCTGTGCGCTGGCGAATGGGTCGGTGCTCGGATCTTCCGACATTCGTTTGGACGCGCAACGCGCGAAGGCGGCGAATTCATCCGAACCCGTTTTGCCCGAAGGAATGACTCTCGAGCAGTGGGAAGATGAGATCATTCGCGAAGCCTTGCGAAAGGCGGACGGCAACAAGAGCCAGGCGGCCCGCAGGCTGGGGCTCTCGCGGAATGCGCTGCGCTACCGGCTTTCCAAGATCGGGATTGCCGATGATGCGGAGAAGGAGTGAGCGCTGCATTTGCGATAAGCGCGGACACCGGCTGGGGCGGGATGGTTAGTGATAACCACTGTTATCAACAAATTGACCGTGTTCTCGCTCCTTCAGGGTGCGCGGTGACAAAGGTGTTAGAGATTTGCGATTCCGCAGATGGGTTGGAGAGCGTAGAATTCGGGCCGTCATGAAGCCCGCATTGTTCTTCGCTTGTCTTCTCCTCCTTGTTAGCACCTGCTACGCGACCGAACTTAAAGATGTCGATGGCAATTTGTTGCTGGAGTCCTGCAACTCGGCTGTGCAGTTCATGGACAACGGAGCGTTTAGCAGTGGTACACAATCATCGCAATCAACTTGGTGCTTGGGTTACGTCACTGGCGTGTTGCAATCGCTGGATTTTGTCGGAAAGTCGGCAGGCAAGGAAGGTCGGAAACTCTATCCGTGCTTGGCAGGAGTCACCTCGGCACAGGCTGTTCGCGTAATAGTGAAATATCTCAAGGAGAACCCTGAAAAGCTGCAAGAACGAGCCGTGATGCTCTCGTTGGCTGCTCTACAACGTGCGTTCCCTTGCAAGTAAGTGCAGACGACTGATTAACTGGCGTGAAATCGCCTTATCGCAAGTGCGCACCTTGCACCAGGAGCAGTGCAAATTCCAAACGAGTGATAACCCCTGTTATCGCCAACTACGTAATCTGGGAAGTACGACAGCCCTCTGACACTTGCCAGTCACATCGAGAGCGATTCGAAGCCGATTGCCGCTTACTGTTGAGGACACGGAAGCCGAATCCACTTGTCATCCTGCTTCGTAAAGCACGGTTCCTGCGGGGGATTGCTGAGCCACTCAGGTTTTCCGTTCGCAATTTGGAAGAACCGAGTGCGGGGCCACGTCCCCACAATATAAATCTTGTTTGGTTCCAGTGGTGGCGGAGCCGCACCGTGCTCTGGGAAGGTTTGAACGTAGCGGGTTGGTACGGTACCGTATTTGACCACGTTTATCCTCCACGCCGGTTCACCGCTGCCATTGGGCTGTGCAGGTTTGACCTGCCACAAGATGAATCGTCGGTCGTTTGGCTCTCGAATGTCCGCCGAATAGACAGCTATAGTGAAAGAGGGTACGTCAAAGACCCCCGAAAGCTTGAAAGCTATTCCTTCGGACGTGTTGCCTTTCAGTGACACGTCGTTCATTTGCTCGTATTGAGGATTCATCCCCAGAATAAAGAACAGAGGAACGACCACCGCACAGAACCACCAGCGTGAGTTGTAGAATCCAGCAATAACGGCGGATAGAAGCGCGATTATCTGAAGGCCGTAAACACCAAACAAGAACACGGCTGGAGAATAAGGCACAAACCAAGACAGAAATCCTGCCGCAGTAAATAGAAGGCTACAAGCGCCGAATGGGAACCTTCGACGACTGTTATCTTTACTGTTCGTGTTGAGCGGGCTGTCAGGCACAGACCAACATCGTAAGCCGCACTCGGAGCGCAGTCTACGTTACTTTCGCCTACCCCTAGGGAGACTCTGAACAAGTTCTGCCTTATCCACAAGAAGTAAAGTTAGAGTGGGGAAAGCGGGAGGATTCGCAGAGGAATGAGACAGGAGACACTGGCGATGATGAACGGATTTGAGCGGTACAGCAAGAAGACGCGGCGGTC
>JBIOFT010000013.1:0-38111 GCA_044447375.1 Terriglobales bacterium
CCCCTCCCCCCACAATTCGGGGGGTATATGGTCCCCCTTCGACTTGGCCCCGGGCTGGTTTTCCACGCGCGCGCATGCGCTTGCCCTGTGCTAAGTCGAGGGGGCGGGCGCGTTCGCTCAGGATGACAGAGCTGGATTTACCCCTGCAGAGCCGCGAACGCTTTCTGCGCCGCCACGACCGTCTGGCTGATGTCGTCCATGGAGTGAGCGGCGGAGAGGAATGCCGCTTCAAACTGAGATGGCGGAAGCCAGATGCCTTCCTCAAGCATGGCGCGATGAAATTTTCCGAAGAGCGCCGTGTCGGATTTTGCCGCCGAATCCCAATCCGTCACCGGCTGATCGGTGAAGAACCAGGTGAACATCGACCCGACGCGGTTCGCGATCACAGCGACGCCGGCCTGGTGGGCGGCGTCCGCGACCATGTCCACCAGCGTGGCGGCGGCGCGGTCGAGGCGCCCGTAAATCTCGCGGTTGTCGCGGAGATGCCGCAGCGTGGCCAGGCCCGCGGCCATGGCCAGCGGATTCCCCGAGAGCGTGCCCGCCTGGTACACGGGGCCGAGCGGCGCCACCTGATCCATGAACTCGGCTGGACCGCCGTAAGCGCCCACCGGCAGGCCGCCGCCGATGATCTTGCCCAGCGTGGTCAGGTCCGGACGCGTGCCGTAGAGTTCCTGCGCGCCGCCAAAGGCCACGCGGAAGCCGGTCATCACCTCGTCGAAGATCAAGAGCGCGTCTTCGCGCGAAGTCAGGTAACGCAGGCCGTCGAGGAACTGCGCCGCCGGCGGCACGCATCCCATGTTGCCCACCACCGGCTCGACGATCACGCACGCGATCTCGCCTTTGAGCCGATTGAACGCGTCCTTGACGCGCTCAATATTGTTGTAGGGCAGGGCGAGGGTAAACTGCACGAACTCCTCGGGGACGCCCGCCGAGCCGGGGATGCCGAAGGTCGCCACGCCGGAGCCGGCCTTTACCAGCAGCGCGTCGGTGTGTCCGTGGTAGCAGCCCTCGAACTTGATGACGTACTTGCGCCCGGTCACGGCGCGCGCCAGCCGGATGGCCGACATGGTGGCTTCCGTCCCCGAGCTGACAAAGCGCAGCTTCTCCATCGCCGGGAAGGCTTCGAGCACGGCTTCGGCGAGGTCGGATTCGCGGGGCGTGGAGGCACCAAAGCTCGCGCCATCGCGGTTGGCACGCTCGATGGCCTCCACCACTTCGGGCGCGGCGTGGCCCAGGATCAGCGGTCCCCAGGAGCCGACGTAGTCGATGTACTCGTTGCCGTCGGCGTCCCACATGCGCGAGCCGCGTCCCTTGACGATGAACGGCGGATCGCCGCCCACCGCGCGAAACGCCCGCACCGGCGAATTCACGCCCCCGGGAAAGAGCTTCTCCGCGCGCTGCTGGAGCTGGCGGGAGCGATCGAGCTTGCGAGTGGCCGTGGGTTGCATGGGAACACGTAAATATAGCAGGGAGCAGGGGGCAGGTAGCAGGAAGCGGGAGAATCGCTGGCAGCCCCGTTTTTCCTGCTTCCTGCGTCCTGCTTCCTGCATCCTGCATCCTCTGATGGTGTAAAATAGGTGCAATCGCCCGTCTCCCCCGCATCTCACTAGGGGGATGAGAATGTCCGCCGAAGCTGCCATCGATCCTGCTGCGCTCGAACTGGGACGCGCCATCAACTTCCGCAATGCGATCGCCGCCGTACTGTGCGGCTGCGGGCCGGCCGCGGTGCTGGCGTTTGTGCGTCCGCCGCGCCTGGAGATGTGGCTGATCGGCTTAGCCGCCGGCTTCCTCTGGGCCAACTTCTTCGAATATGCCCTGCACCGCTGGATCCTGCACCTGCCCGGCACCTACGCTTTCGAAGGCCATCTGCAGCACCACGCGTCGGTTGGGATGCCCAACGAACCGCTCCACGTGAACCTGGGCGGGAAAGCCATCTTTGTGGTGATGATGTTCGTTGGCAACGGCGCGCCGGTGGTCGCCGCCGACTGGCTTCTGCGCGCCGGCTTCGCGCCCGGCGTGCTGGTGAGCTTCAGCCTGTACTTCCTGCTCACGGAAGAAATCCACTGGCGTTTTCACATGGGCGGATGGCTGCCCTCATGGCTCGACCGCGCGCGTACGCGGCACATGGCCCACCACGACCGTCCGGACCACGACTACGCCATCTTCTGGGCGCTGTTCGACCGCGTGTTCGGGACCGCGTCGTAGGATTATTCGGGCGTCAATTCACCCTACGCCCCGGCCCTAGTAGAATCATCATCAGCCGAGCGAGTATGACAATTAAAATCAAACTCAACCCGGAACTGGAGGCGAGGCTCGTTGCCGAGGCCCGTGATCGGGGGGTCCCTTTGGAGAAAGTGGCCGAGCGCCTTCTGCAGGAGGCCTTGGCCGCTCGCTCGCAGCCTCAAGCCAATCTGAGCGTGGAAGATTTCCATGCGATGCTCGATGGCCTCGCGGCAGGTTCGGAAGCGCTGCCCAGTCTGCCGACCGAAACCTTCACCCGCGAAAGCTTCTATGAGGACCGCGCCTAGATGGCCGGCACGCCATACCTCCTGGATAGCAACGTCCTTCTTCGCTGGGTGAAGCCGGATGATCGCGACTATCCGCTCGTAGTGTCAGCAATTGACGCCATTCTCAGACAGGGTGCGGTACTTTGCTATACCTCGCAGAACGTCGCCGAATTCTGGAATACTTGCACTCGCCCAATTGACCGCAACGGATACGGGCTTTCTCCGCGGGAAGCGGACCGCCGGGCGCGCTTGTTTGAGGACAGGTTGAAGCTGCTGCCGGATAGCCCTGCCGTTCACCAGGAGTGGCGGACATTGCTTGTTACCAGCAATGTCTCGGGCGTTCAGGTCCACGACGCACGTTTGGTAGCCGCGATGGCAGTGCACAGCGTCAAGCGGATTTTGACCTTCAACGAAAAGGATTTCGCCCGCTATCCCGCCATCGAAGCGATTCATCCTCGTGCAGTTCCGGGACAGCGTCCCTGAGCACGAGTCCGGCGGCTGGGGCGGATGCCGCATACTCAACAGGAGTAGCTCATGAAGCTGCACTACTACCCAGACACCGACTCGCTCTACATCGACCTGAACGCCAGGCCGAGCGCCGATTCTCGTGAAATTGCCGAAGGTCTGGTGGTCGATTTCGATTCCGATGGGCGGGTGGTCGGGATTGACATCCAACACGCCTCAGAGATCATGGACCTTAAGACCCTGGAAACCGAGTCGCTGCCCGCGGGCAAGACCAGGCTGGCGTAGAACTCACCCCGGCGGTTAACTGCTACAATCAACTCTCCATGGTCCTGCCGTTCGTCCGCGAACTCTTTGCGGACGTGGAGAAGATAGAAGCCCTGGCGCGTGCGGCTACCCACCTAAAAGCCGGCGCGGGGCGGGTTTGTGTCTCGGGGCTTACTTCCTCGGCAAAATCTCTGTATCTGGCGATGCTGGCGCGGCTGGCATCGCGGCCACTCTTCGTTCTGGTGCGGGACAACCGCGCGGCGGAGGAGATGCTGCCGGTCGTCGCGGCCTTCTGCGACCTGACCGGTGGACCGGCTGGCGGGTCGGTGGTGAAGCTGCCAGCGTTTGACGTCCTGCCCTTCGAGAACCTCTCGCCGCATCCCGAGATCCAGGAAGAACGCGCCACCGCGCTGTGGAAGGTCGCCACGGGCGCCGCCTCCATCGTCATCATGCCCGTCTGTGCCGCGCTGATGCGGATGCGCGAGGCCAGCTTCTATGCCGAGCTGGCGCGGGTGGTCCGCCGCGGCGAGACGATCGACGTCGACCGGCTGGTCGAGCACCTGAACACCGTCGGCTACGCCGCGGTGGACGTGGTCGAAATGCCGGGGCAGTTCGCGTCGCGCGGCGGCATCCTCGACGTCTATTCCCCGGAAATGGACCGCCCGGTGCGCATCGAGTTCTTCGGCGACGAGGTCGAATCCATGCGCAAGTTCGATCCCGCCAGCCAGCGCTCGTCCAATCCCGTCGAGGAAGTGGTGCTGCTGCCGCTGGCGGAAACGCCGGTGACGGAAGAGATTCTGGGCGCCATCCACACCCGGCTTACCGGCGCGCGCATCAGCGGGGCGGAAGCCGCGGTGGCTGAGGCAGTGGCGGCGGGCGGAGCGTCGGTCTTCCCAGGATGGGAGTTTTATGCCCCCGTCGCCACCACGGCCGGGACCGTTTTCGATCTGGTGCCCAAGGCGATAGTTCTGGTGGATGAACCGGAGGATGTCGCGCGCGAGATCGAGCATTGGTGGGAGGGCGTCCAGCAAGCCCACGAGCGCGCCGGGATCGGACGGCTGGTTCGGCCCGAGGACCTCTACTTCCCCCCGGAGGAGTTCGAGAGCCTGCTGGCCAACCGGCCCGGAGGCAGCCTGGAGCACCTCGGGATCGAAACCGGCAGCGATTCCGGCTATATACTACAGTTGTCGTTTTCATCCCAGCCGACCACCCGCTTTCACGGCTCCATGCCGGCCATGGTGGAGGAGGTCCAGAAGCTCACAGCCGAGGGCAAGCGGGTGATCTTCGCCGTGCCGACGATGGGCGAAGTCGAGCGTCTGGCGGACGTCTTCACGGAATACAGTGTCCCCTTCCGCCTCGGCAGCCGCACCCCAACCCCCGGCGGGGAGAGCTACCTGGACGAGACCGCCTACTTCGCCCAGGACATATCAACTACAACAGTAGTAAAGGCCAACGTTCCCGACGGCGTGGCCCTGCCCGAGGCCGGCCTGGCCATCTTCGGCGCCCGCGACCTGTTCGACGAATCCGAGGCCGTGCTCACGCGTCCGCTGCGCAGCCGGTCGAAGGTGTCGGCCTTCCTCTCCGACTTCCGCGACCTGCAAGTGGGCGACTACGTTGTGCACGTGGAACACGGAATCGGCCAATATCAGGGGCTGAAAGAGATCACGCAAGGCGACACCAGCGGCGAGTTCATGATCCTGGAGTACGCTGAGGGCGCGCGGCTCTACGTCCCGCTCACCCGCCTCGACCTAGTGCAAAAGTACCGCTCGGCCGAAGGCCAAAAGCCGGCGCCCAGCCACCTGGGCAGCACGGCCTGGGCGCGCACCAAGGCGCGGGTCAAGAAGGCCATGCAGGACATGGCGGAGGAACTGCTCAAGCTCTACGCCGAGCGCCGCCTGGCCGAGGGGCATGCCTTTCCGCGCGACACCGACTGGCAGCGCGAATTCGAAGACGCGTTCGAGCACCAGGAAACCGAGGACCAGGACGAGGCCATCGTGGACGTGAAGCGCGACATGGAAGCATCCACGCCCATGGACCGGCTGCTGGTGGGCGATGTCGGCTATGGCAAGACGGAAGTCGCCATGCGCGCTGCTTTTAAGACGGTGAACGACAACAAGCAGGTCGCCGTGCTCGCTCCCACCACCGTGCTCGCCTTCCAGCACTTCGAGACTTTCAAGCAGCGTTTTGCGGCCTATCCCATCCGCACCGAGATGCTCAGCCGCTTCCGCACCGCCCGGCAGCAGAAAGAAATCCTGCAGAAAGTCGAGGCCGGGCAGGTGGACATCCTGATCGGCACCCATCGCCTGCTCTCCAAGGACATCAAGTTCTCCGACCTCGGCCTGGTGGTGGTGGACGAAGAGCAGCGCTTCGGCGTGCGCCACAAGGAGCGGCTGAAGAAGCTGAAGAAAGAGGTGGACGTGCTGACCATGTCGGCCACGCCCATCCCTCGCACGCTGCACATGTCGCTGACCGGGCTGCGTGACATGAGCGTGATCGAGACCCCGCCGAAAGACCGCATCGCCATCCAGACGGTGGTGGCGGTGTTCGACGAGAAGCTCATTAAGACTGCCCTCGAGCATGAGCTGGAGCGCGGCGGGCAGGCCTATTTCGTCCACAACCGCGTGGAATCGATCCACGAGATCGCGGCCAAGGTGCAGGAGCTGGCGCCGCGGGCGCGGGTGGCCGTGGGGCACGGGCAGATGTCGGAGGCGGAGCTGGAGAAGGTGATGCTGAAGTTCATACGGCACGAGGCCGACGTGCTGGTGGCCACCACCATCATCGAAAACGGGCTCGACATCCCGTTGTGCAACACCATCATCATCAACCGCGCCGACCGCCACGGGCTCTCCGAGCTCTACCAGTTGCGGGGGCGGGTGGGACGCTCGAACCGGCGGGCATACGCGTATCTGCTGGTGCCGCCCGAGGTCGAGCTGACGCCGCTGGCGCGCCGCCGTCTGGCCGCTCTCAAAGAATTCTCCGACCTGGGCGCCGGCTTCAAGATCGCGGCGCTCGACCTGGAGCTGCGCGGCGCCGGCAACCTGCTGGGCGGACAGCAGAGCGGGCACATCAACTCCGTCGGCTTCGAGCTCTATACCAGCATGCTCGACCGCACGGTGCGCGAGATGAAGGGCGAGGTCTCGCGCGAGGAAGTCGCGGTCCAGCTCAACCTCGGCATCAATATCCGTATTCCCGCCGAATACATCGCGGAAGAGAACCAGCGCCTCAGGATGTACAAGCGCGTGGCCGGCGTGGAGAGCGAGGCGCAGCTCGACGACGTGCGCGAGGAACTCGCCGATCGCTACGGCGAGCCGCCGCCGGCGGTGCGCAACCTGCTGGAGTACGCGCGGCTCAAGCTGGCCAGCCAGCGGCTGGGAGTGGCGGCCATCGACCGCCGTCGCGAGCAGGTGACCATCCGCTTTACCCAGGAAGCGGCGGTGGATCCGGAGAAGCTGGCGCACTTCGTCGCCGGACAGGCCGGGGCGCAGTTCTCGCCGAGTGGCGTGCTGAAGTTTTCGCTCAAGGCGACCCAGGCGGAAGAGGTGCTGGAGCGGCTCAAGCGCCTGCTGGAGGAATTGGCGGGCGAGGAGAAGGCTGTCCCGACGCCGTAAGACCTCAGCGCCCTCCGCGCCGGTCGTTGAGGATTGCCTCCACCCGCCGCAGGTCGTCTTCCGTATCCACGCCGATGGTGTCATACGGCGTCTCCGCAACATGGATCGCAATCCCATTTTCCAGGAACCGCAACTGCTCCAGCCGCTCGCTGCGTTCGAGCGACGACTCCGGCAGCGAGCAGAAACGCTCCAGCGCCGGCTTGCGATAGGCGTAGAAGCCCAGGTGCTTGAAGTAGCGCGGCTGGCCCGCGCGGTCGCGGTCGTGGGGAATAGTGGCGCGGGAGAAGTAGAGCGCGCGTCCGGCCGTGTCGGTGACCACCTTCACCGCGTTGGAATTGTCGATGTCGGCCGCCGCCGCCGGCGTCTTGATGGTCGAGACCAGCACCGACGCGTCTTTCATGGGCGCAAGCAGCGCCTCGATGTGCTCGGGACGCGCCAGCGGCTCGTCGCCCTGCACGTTGACGTACACATCGGCAGCCACCGCTCCGGCCACCTCATACACGCGATCCGTACCCGAGCGATGCTGAGGCGAGGTCAGGCGCGCATTCCAGCCGTTCTGGCGGCAGGCCTCCAGCACTTCTTCCGAGTCCGTCGCCACGATCACCTCGGCGACCAGCGGCGATGACCGCGCCGCCTCATACACCCAGGCCAGCATGGGACGCCCGGCTATCTCGCGCAGCACCTTGCGCGGCAGCCGGGTGGAGGCGAGGCGCGCGGGAATGACGGCGATGGCTCGCATGCGTCGGGGGTCATTGTAGAAGTGGGGGGAGTCAAGTGGTAAGTGGAAAGTGGCGAGGGTGCGGTAAAATGAGGACGGCGGCATCCCAATGTACCGGGCCGGGGCGATCCCGGCCTCTTGTCTGCACGGATTCCCGCACTGTGGCGGCGTAGCTCAGTGGTAGAGCAGCGGTCTCATAATCCGCATGTCGGAAGTTCAATTCTTCCCGCCGCCACCAAACCCTCCCGTTGAACCGCAACAATTACATCGGTCAATTCCTGTCGGGGAGCACCGTCGCTACCGGCGGCGGAGGAGGGCACTTACGGTGCGCAGTTTGCCGTGCTGAGGGGCATCTTGTTCCACGAGTGGTGGGACATTCACCGGAACGTTAAGCACGGCATCGAGGACGCCGCGCGGCTTGGCGAAGCTAACCTCCGGCGGCACCGGCGCCGGACTGGCTGTCGGCAACGGACGGGAGCTCACGCTCACTTCCAAAAGTACAGGCGGCACCGGCGGCGGGGGCGTCGGCTTGGCCGCGGGCGCCGGACGGTAGCTCACTGCCGAGAGTACCGCACCGGTGTGGAAATACGCCCGCAACGTGGTCGTGGGGGGCACACCGAGTTCCCTGGAGACTGCCTTGACCCACGGACGCCAATTCTCGGCATATACACGCGCCACCTGGTTGAGAGTCATGTCCGAACGGAAATGGCGGGAGCGCCCATCCATCATCTGGAGGATGCATTGCCTCAGGGCAGCCTTGCCAGCCTCATCGTCCTTGAACACGATATGGCCAGCCTTGCCGATACGCACCTGTCCCGCTAACGGGGGGGCGTCCGGGCGCGTTCTCAGGTCGCCGGGGTTGTGGTACCGGTTGGGGATAGTGCCGCGTATGCCGAACCCTTCGGCATGGGATATGGCGGTTGCCAGGTCGTTGACCTTATCTGTATCGGGGCCTTGGGCGCGCCCCTTATTGGACGATGCGACGATGAGCAGTGCTACTGCTAAGTGATTGATTCTCATAGCGAGTTTGGTGTTTCATCTGCGGAAACCCGGTGCTCGTAGCTTCTCCTTTGCTGGGGCGATTTCCTTCATGTCCACCCCAATGATACCTAGGAATCGACACTTTTAACTTTACGTTTCAGTTACTTACGGTCGTTGAACTGACGACAATTACTTCCGGAACCTGGTTGTTTTTTGGCTGTTCTGTTGCCGAAATTTGACGAGTTTTGTTAATTAAATCAATTACTTACGTGACGGATGGCCCAGGCTAACATTTCGTATCATCGCCACCCTTGAGGGTGCCCCACCCGAGCCCTCTTTTGGCTAGGGTGGGGTAGTCCGGGCCTCAAGGGTGACGATGGCACGAAATGTTAGCCTCGGCCACCCGCCGAAGGGAGCGCTTGGGAGTCACACCGAAGGCGATCATGCGGGAGCAGCAACATCCCCACCCGAGCAAAAGAAGCTCGGGTGGGGCGCCCTCAACCGGATGTGACACCCTCGCCTTTGCTGTGGAAACGCGCTAGTATCCTGCACATGGCGGTAGACTGGAAAAAACACATCGTAAGCGACCCGGAAATTCTGCGGGGCAAGCCGCGGCTGAAGGGAACACGCATTCCTGTCGGGGTTGTGCTGGGATACCTGGCGGCGGGCAAAACGGCCGAGGAGATAATCGCAGAGTTTCCCGACATCACGGGCGAACAGATCGCGGCGTGCTTGGACTATGCCCGCGAACTGGCTGACTTTGAGGCCGTCGTCTAATGGGCCTGCGGTTTCTGGCAGACCACTGCATCTCGAACCGGATCATTCGGACCCTGCGAGACACGCGCCACGAGGTTGTGCGTTTGAGGGACCTGCTTCCGGTGGAGTCGCCGGATGCTATCGTCATTGCGCAGGCCCAAGAGCTCGGCGCGATATTGTTGTCGCTGAATGGCGACTTTGCCGATATCGTGACCTACCCGCCCAGGAATTACAAAGGGATCGTCGCGCTCCAGGTGCGCAATCATCCAGAAATCCTGCCTCAACTGTTGGCCCGTCTGACGCTTTACCTGGAGCTGCACCTCGCGATGGAGCATTACGAAGGGAAACTGCTCGGGGTCGAGGTTGATCGCATCCGTATTCGGGAGTGAAGGTGTCTATCTGAGAGCTTGTCTCGGGCACCAGCGAGGCAGCTATATCGGGGCCACCCGCCAAAGAGAGCGCTTGGGAGTCACACCGAAGGCGATCATGCGGGAGCAGCAACATCCCCACCCGAGCAAAAGAGGCTCGGGTGGGGCACCCTCAAGAGTAAAGTGATCCAAGAACGATTTGGCCGGGCCACCCGCCCCGACAGACGGTAGGATGTCTTTCTTGATGATCTCGCCCGGATGGACGGCCGGCAGTCCCTTCTTTCTCTGCATGGATCGCTCAGAATGAATAGCGGTATTCGGCTCGGACGATCTCTTCGTACCAGTGCGAGCGTGTAACCGCATGCCCAAATCCTACATAGAAAGAACTATGTCTGCCAATTGAGGTGCGCACTCCCGCCTTGAGGTTCACGATGTTGGTACCGTCTGCGCTCGCACCTTCCTGGTTCAGGCAGGGGTTGAATTTGTGCGTATCCATGTCCGTACCGGGCACACAGATGGTCTCAATCCCGCCCAGTACCCTCCAGCCGACCAGCTCGATCACAGGCGCGATCCGTACGTGTTCGCCTCGATAGAGGACGTAGCTTGGGCCCACGCCGTAGAAGAAGACGTCGCCTGCGAATCCTCCAGATACAGGAGGAGGCGCTGGCGGCGAGATACTACTATTAGTAATGCAGGATTGACAAAAAGATCCCCCGATCGGATGCGAATCCCCTACCTCCGCTTCCAGCGCCACTCTATCCGAAAGCCTCCTGTAGTAGAGCACTGCCGGCTCGACGCTGTAGTGGTTTGTGCCGAGCCCTTTAGAAGCATCCCCGGAAGGGAAGTAAGCTTGGAACTGGAAAGTGAGATATTGATTGGAGGATGCAACCGCGGCCAATTTGAACCCGGCTGCCAGGTCACTGAGCCCAGCCGTATTCACGTTCGAGGGCCGCGGATCGTTGTTTGTGTTGGCTACGGTGAGCTGAGGCTGGATCGAACGCAGCGGAACCTCCGCGAAAACTGACAAGCGCTTCCTGGCTGCGTATTCGGCCTGCAAGTAAAGTTGCTGGAAATTCAGGTCCGCAACAACGGAATTCGGCCCGGGCCCGTTGTTGAGGCCGGCGTACCGTGCATAGAAGAATTCCGCACGATCAGGAGCGTTTTCGTGGAAAGCAGCCTCGAAGCGAACGCGGATCTGAGATCCGATGATGGCACTGTCGATGTATGCCCCCGGACTAGCCTTACTAGCCAGAGTCTGCAGCGGCTCAAGGGCAAGCGGGTGACTCAGCAGTTGCTCAAGGTTCCCTTCTTTTTCGAGCGGCTCGAAACCGTCCGCTGTGACTCTCACGCTGCATTTTCCGGTTGGAGCGTGATCAAGCCGGCAGTATCCATCCTTGTCGGTCGAACAAACATCTGAGCCCGGGCCAGATACGCCCATAACTGTAACCGAAGCGTCGTGTATGGGGGCGGCTCCTTGCTTACTCACAACATGTGCATCAATCGCTTCCGAATCCGGCCGAGCCGACTCCGCACGGTCAGCAGCGCACAACAGAATGAGGGCGCAAAGCAAACTGAATACTGTGCTCTTCATTTGTGGCCAACGCCTCATCGTAGCACCAGAAGCGACATTTCTACTTTGGCAACAGGTACGGAAGTAGATCCCTGAGCAAAGGTGAAGTGTTCTTGAGCGTGAAAATAAATACACCCACGAAGAATTTTAACCACAACGATTCCAACAGATAAAGACGCCGCCCTTGTGCCGTCCCCCGGTACTCCTTCGGAAGGACCAGCCGGAAAGTCGCCTGGATCGTCAGAGCCCAGGGTTCGGGAATAAAATGCGCTGCTGCCGCAGACTCCGTCAGTCCGAACCACTGCTGGTCAAATTTCCTCCGGTTGATACAGTAGAACGCAAGCAAGGAGCCTAACACCCAGAGAAGCGGGACCCACCATACTACCCAATAGCCCGAGAGCACCCAGGAAATAAAGGAGATACTCACTTCTTGATATTTCCACCGCCTTTCGTAATTGCATCCATTCTGTGAATCGATGTCGCCCAGGTTCTTGAAATTTCTTTCCAATTCCTCATAACTCGCCTGGCTCAGCTTGCTCCCCGCTCTCCCGTCTGAGGTGTTTCCTGAAGGAGTGACCAGCATTAATTTTCCCTTCAGCTTGTCCCATTTAACTCGTACCGGCTGTCTCAATCTGGTGCCTTCGAAGCTGATGGCAGTCTGGAATTTAGAGTCAGAAAAGTCGCCGCCGCGGTCAAATTCTGCGCCCGAAAGATCAACCGTGCCGAAAAGTCCCTGCTGAAGATCGTAGAATTCAAGAAATCGTACCGGGCGATGTCGGCGGCCTTCAAACTCCCCCAGATCGAGGCGCTCCCACTTGCTATGATCCATGTATACGTTGTCGTGGAATACGATGTCCTTAAGAGAGAGCGTGCCAGCAGGTGCGCGAAGGTCGCCGTTCACGCCATTCAGGTACACAGCTTGGCCGACTTGAAGAGTTCCTTCCAGACCGCCTTCTAGAACTAGAGCGCCGGAGATCTGACTGCCGTAAAAATTCAGCGGCGCCGAAATGTGACCGCCACGGATGTTTAGCCACGATCCGCTGGGAATAGTGAGATGTGCGAAGTTGGCCTGGAAGTTGAACTGACAATCTTCGAAACTAAGCCTTTCTTCGAGGAAAGCATTCGAGAAGTCTGTAACCCCGCGAAAGCGAGTTCGCTTCAGAACAACTGGCTTTTGGAAAACCGCATTCCGGAAATAGACGGATTGGCGGAAATCTACTTTGTCCAGTGTAATTGATTTGTCGATCACCACATCGTCCAGATAAAGATTCGCGTCGAACTCCGTGTCGGAAATTTCGATAGGCAGCGCAAGGTGTACAGCTCCTGCGCTTTTCTCAGCATCCGGCTGCTCTCGGGTTGGACTCTTCGGCCGAATCGTTCCATCTGTGACCTTGGAAAATTTCAACCTCAGTGCATGGGGCGACTGCTTCGGCGGATTCTTGTCGGCATTTGTAAGAACGGATGCAATGTAGTCTGGTGGCACCAGGCGGCCTCTGATCACTCTGCCTGCCGACACCATTCTCAGAAATGTACCGAGTGATATAGGTCGATAGGCGGGAGTGTTGTCACTTGGCGGCGTCGCCCGAAGCATTGCAGGATTGATGGCGACGATCACGGATGCTGCAAGCAGGGTGCGCCAGTTCGGGCTAGACATAGGCGACGCTCCGTGCTGCAGCGGAATCAGGTCTCCAGTTTATCGGCGTTCTACTGAACGCAGAAAATAAGAGATGTTACGACCCCTGTTAGCCCAATATTTCCTTTTGACTTGGAAAAGGGGAGCATTGTACTCCCAAACCGCTGGCTTTGACGTGGTTGAGACGATTTTCATGCAGAATCCCGCGCTTGCGCAAGCAGCTTGGCGCACGCGTACACGGTTCGCGTGTGGGGCATGGGCAGTCCCAGGCGCTCTCCCAGTTCCACTACCGCTCCCACCACGGCCTCGAGTTCGAGCGGACGCCCGGCTTCGAGATCCTGCAGCATCGAGGTCTTGTGCTCGCCGACTTTTTCCGCTCCCGCCATGCGCTGTTCGATCGTGACCGGCAGCTCCAGGCCCAGGCGCGCGGCCACGGCCTCGGCTTCCATCATGATGTTGCGGACCAGCGCCGCCACCTCGGGATCGCGCACCATCTGAGCCAGCGTGGCCCGGGTCAGCGCGCTGATGGGGTTGAACGCCACATTGCCCAGGATCTTCACCCAGATTTCGTTGCGGATGTGGGTGGTGACCGGGCAGCGCAAGCCGGAGGCGATCAGGGCGTCGGCGATGCTGCGCGAGCGCGGGGAGCGCGTGCCGTCCGGCTCGCCCAGCGAGATGCGATTCCCTTCGGTATGCAGGACCACTCCCGGCTCGATGATCTCGGTGGAAAAATAGACGATTGAGCCCACCACCCGGCGGGGTTCGATGGCGGCGGAGATCACGCCTCCGGGATCAACCCGCTCCAGGCGGATGCCCTCACCCGGGCCGCGGAACCCCTGGAAGAACCACCAGGGCACGCCGTTCTGGGTGCTGACCACGGTCGTCTCCGGGCCGAGCACAGGACCGAGCTGCGGCGCCAGTTGCGGCAGGCTGTGCGCCTTCACGCCCAGGAAAACCACGTCCACCGGGCCCACGTCCGCGAGCGCGCCGGCGATCCTGGGCCTCGCCTCGAAGTCTCCGTCGGCGCTCCGCACGCGCACGCCGTGCTCCTGCATCGCCCGCAGGTGCGGTCCGCGGGCAAACAGGGTGACGTCCAATCCCGCGCGCGCCATGCGCGCCCCGATGTAGGCTCCGATAGCGCCGGCGCCGACGATCAGAAACCTCATTGCTGGCCGTCCAGGATGGCGGACGCCACCTGCTGGCGCCGGATCTTTCCGGTTGCGGTCAGGGGGATGCTGTGCACGATGAACACTTTCTTGGGACACTTGTATTCCGCCAGGCGCTCGCGGCAGTGCTTGAGCAGTTCGGATTCGTGGGCTCCTCCGGCTTGGTGCAGCACCACCGCGGCCGCCACTTCCTCGCCCAGCACCGGATGCGGCATGCCGAAGGTGACGGCATCGGCCACCGCCGGGTGGGCCAGCAGCACCTCGTCCACCTCGCGGGGCGCAACGTTGTCGCCGCCGCGGATGATCAGGTCCTTGATCCGGCCGGTAAGGTGCAGGTAGTTATCTTCATCCAGCACTCCCTGGTCGCCGGTGCGAAACCATCCGCCCACGAAGGAAGCGTCGTTGGCCTCGCGGTTATTCTCGTATCCGCCGAACACGCTCGGCCCCTGGATCACCACCTCGCCGCGTTCTCCGGCGGGGAGATGATTGCCCTCTGCATCCATGATGCTGATGCGAATGCCGGTGGCCGGCCCCACCGAACCCGGCTTGCGATGCTGCGGCGGCAGAGGGTTCGACGACATCTGGTGGGAAGCTTCCGTCATCCCGTAGGCTTCGACCAGGGGCACGCCGAACAGTTCCTCCATCTTGTGCATGATCTCCGGCGCCATCGGCGCGCTGGCGGAGCGGATGAAGCGCAGAGTTCCGGCTTGATGTTTGTGGCCGTGAGCGCGGGCCAGCAAAAGCTGGTGCATGGTGGGCACTCCCGAATACCAGGTCACGCGATTTTCGTGCACGGTGCGCCAGAAGGGCAGCGGGCTGAACTTGGTGGGGATGACCACCGTCCCGCCCGAAACCAGGACCGCCAGCGTCGAAGCCACCAACCCGTGAATGTGGAACATCGGCATGATGCACAGGGACACATCGTCGGGAGAGAGCGAGTAGGTGTTGGCGATGTTGGTGGCGGAGATAGCCAGGTTCGCGTGTTGCAGCGGCACCCGCTTGGGACGCCCGGTGCTGCCGCTGGTGTGCAGGATCAGCGCCACCTGCTCCGGCGCGGGCGTTTCCGCCGCGTTGCGCCGGCGAGGCTCTACCAGGTGGACCATGCCCTGGGTGTCCATCTCCACCGTGAGCGCGGGGATACCGCGGTCGGCGGCCGCGCTGCGCGCCTGTTCCGCGCCGTGCGGCGGGCAGAGCAGAACGTCCGCGCCGGTGTCTCCCAGGAAGAAAAAGAATTCCTCGTAGGGATAGGCGGGATTGAGCGGCGCGGCGGTGCCTGCGATCGCTCCGGCCAGGAAGGTGACCAGGGCAGGCACGCCATTGGGCAGGACGGTGGCCACACGCCGCCGGCCATGCGCGCCGCCGACCGCCAGGATATCGGCCATCGCCAGAACCTGCTGCCGCAGCGAATCGTAGGTGATGCTGAGGTTGAGTTCAGGGACGATGATGGCCGTCCGATTGCCGGGCGCCAGTTGCAACAAATCAAGAAGCGTTGCGGGAGGGTTCATCGTTAACTCACGCCGCGATTCTAGTCGAACTGTTTTTGGAACTCCCGGAAATCGTTTCTCAGTTCGGCGATCTCCGCCTTGAGGCTTGCGATTTCGCTCTCCAAGCGCGCGATCCGCTCGCCATCGGCGGAGGCGGTGGTGAGGGCGGCAGGCTCCTGCACCGGCAGTTCGGCCGTCTCCACCTCGCCGGAGAGCAGGTGAACATAGCGCGTCTCCTTGGTGCCGGGCTGCCGGGCGAGCATCTTGACGAGCGGCGGATCGCGCTGGATCAGGTGCTGCAACGCCGAGTGTACGTCGGATAATTCCTCGAAACGATGCATGCGCTCGGTGCGGCCGCGCAGTTCGCCAGGGGTCTGCGGTCCCCGCAGCAGCAGAACGCACAGCACAGCGGTCTCGGCGCGCGGGAGGTTGAACGCCTCCTGCAGCCGGTGCTCGTATTTGGACACACGGCTGTCGGCGCTGCTGACGGGGCCGGCCAGTCCCTTTTCATTCAGGGCGTGCAAGGCATCGCGCACCGCGTGCTCGCCGAGGTTCATCACCGGATCGCGATTCGATTTCTGGTTGCAGGCGTTGAGGAGCGCGTTCAGCGACAGCGGATAGTAGTCGGGAGTGGTGATGTCTTTTTCGATCAACGCGCCCAGGATGCGGGTTTCGACGTGGTTCAGGACAAGATTCACGGTGGAAGGATTATAAGTGCTGGCGGATTCGCCGGTTATCTTTGGATCAAACCTCGAGATCAAACCTCGAAAAGAAGAGCGGAGTGTGGCGAGCGCCGCAGGGACGGGATACCATCGTTCGCTGTGAAAGCAGAGCGGTAAACCCTGACATGTCCAACGAGTCCCCCACACGAGCCTTGGGTCGCTTGCCGTCGGCCCGTCTAGTCGGGCTTCTTGTCCTCGCCCAGATATGCTCGGTGCTTGGTTCCGCCGCGTTTGCCTCAACCCTGGTCAAACTGGCGACCCTGTGGCATCTCGGCTCGACCGGCGCTGGGTGGATCAGCAGCGCCTACTTCCTGGGCTATACCTTGGGAGTGCCGCTGTTGGTCGCACTGACCGACCGCATCGACTCACGCGTGATCTACCTCGCCAGTTGCTCGATTGGCGCACTGGCAGGCAGCGGATTCGCCTTGCTCGCGCACGGCTTTTGGAGCGCCTTCGCGCTGCAGGCGCTGGCGGGATTGGCAACGGGCGGCACCTACATGCCGGGCTTGCGTCTGCTCACCTCCCGTCTCTCCGGGCGCACGCGCATCCGTGCAGTTCCCTACTACACCACGGCGTTCGCTGTGGGGACGAGCCTCTCGTTTCTTCTCAGCGGATGGATGGCGGAGCGCTACGGATGGCAAGCAGCGTTCCTCGCGGGCGGCGCCGGCGCCGGGATGTCCGCGGCCTTGGCGATGATCGCGACCTGGGGAATCCCGGTGCAGGCGGACTTGAGCGTCGTGCCGGATCGCCATCCCCTCGATTTCAGGCCCGTGTTGCGCAACCGCAAGGCGATTGCCTATGTGCTGGCATACGGCGGCCACTGCTGGGAGTTGTTTGCTTTTCGGGCGTGGCTCCCGGCGTACGTTCTGTTTGCATGGCGCCGTTTCCATGGCGCCAGCCCCGGCCTGATCGTATCGCGATGGTCTATGGCCATTGTCTTGATCGGTGTGCCTGCCAGCATCCTCGGCGCTGAATCGGCAAATACGGCGGGCCGCAATCGCCTGATTCGCCGATTCGAGTTTGCCAGCCTCGCTCTTTGCATGTTGAGCGTGATCTTCGCCAACCTGTCCTTCACGCTCGCCATTGCCGCGCTGTTCGCATATAACGTCGCCATCGCCGCCGATTCAGGCGCGCTTACCGCCGGGACGGTTGCCGCAGCGCTCGCAGGCGAGCAGGGCGTGACGCTGGCGCTCTATTCCCTGATCGGCTTCATTGGCGCGGGCATCGGGCCGCTGGCGGTGGGCAGTGTGCTTGACCTTGGCGGCGGCTTCAGCAACGCACATGCCTGGTATCTGGGATTTGCCGCCATGGGAACCGGATCGGCGCTGGCCGCGCTCGCGATCACATTCGTCGCCACACCTTCACCGCCGAAGCCGGCGTGGAACGCGGAGACAATCGCGAAGCAATGAGCGATCCTGATGAGCGAAGCGAGGAATCTGCTTTTGGTTGAGTTTGAGAAACAGCAGATTCCTCGCGCCAGGGCGGGCGCCCAACAATTTCAAGGCCGCGATTTCTCAATCGCCGCGCTTTGCGGCCTTGCTGTTGAGCAACGAGACCAGGGGCTCTCCCCCAGCCGGTGTCGAAACCTCGTGCCCGAGCACGATTTCACGTGCGCTGATGGCTTTACCATAGAGGCGCTTGTTGGCGTCATGGTCCGGCTCCAGCGTGGCGCTTCCCAGGGACACGCCAGCAAACAACCCCTTGGCCTTCCCGTAGGTCAATACGTCAGCCTCGCCCACGGAACTCGCGGTGGCCCCACTCGGGCCCGCCGCCGCCGTGGCGTCACTTCCCAACTTGGTCTTGCCCTTCAGGATGGCGTTCAGACCCTTCTCCGACATGATCAGGAGGACGAAATCGCTCGACGAGCCGCCCACCTGCAGGCCAGCACTGACGCCGCTAACGCTGAACATGGCGGGCGCTGACCACTTGCCTTTGAAATGCTCGCCGCCGCGGCAAGTCATCGGGCCCCGGCCGCCACTTCCGCCAATGCCGACGCCGAACTTCTTCACGTTGGGCAAAACCATGACGCAATTAGCCTTGGCCAGCAAGTCCGGCGGGACATTGTTGACGTTGAGCATTTCCTGTAGCACGGCAGCGGCTTTCTGGAATGTTTCTTCGTCTTTCTCCTCGTTGGCGCCCCAGGCGGGCAGAATCAACAGGACCATGACGATGCAGGTGAGGAAACTAGGCAACGCTCTCTTGGCGATGCGCTCGATTTTTCTTCCTAACAGAGTTTGTGGCATGGGGGATTCATTCCTTTCGTGTTTAAGATCTGCGGTTTTGCTCGTAGAAGCTGACCATTCTCCGCGCCGCCAGTGTACACTCCCTCGGCCACTTACGCAGAGTTCAGGAAGCAAATGTGGGCTACAATATGTTGCGGAGGTTGGCATGTTCGAGGGACTGTTTCAGCCGATGCACCTGCTGGTGATCTTCGTGATTGCCCTGCTGGTGTTCGGTCCGAAAAGACTGGGAGAGATCGGCAAAGGCCTGGGCGAGGGGATCAGGTCCTTCAAGAGCGGCTTTTCGGATGACAAGCCGGAGACCAAGGCGACGGTCCTGGAAGCGAAGCCGTCGGTCCAGGAGACCAAGCCTCCAGTCCAGGAAACCAAGCCGCCGAGCCAGGAAGCTCACTAGGGCTTCGCACGCCGGCGCTGCGCCGAGATCACGCCCGTATTCAGCCCGATGGTGCTGAGCCCGCCAAAGAACCGCGCGTGCTCGATCTTCATGCAGCGGTCCATCACTACTTCCAGGCCGGCCTCGCGCGCCCGCTCCGCGGCAGCTTCGTGGATCACCCCAAGCTGCACCCAGATCACCTTGGCGCCCAGGGCAATGGCATCTTCCACGATGGCCGGCACGGCGGAAGGCGCGCGGAAGATATCCACCACTTCAATAGGCCCGGGGATGTCGCGCAGCGTGGCATAACAGGGCTTGCCCAGGATCTGCTTCTCGCGCGGGTTCACGGGAATCACGTCGTAGCCTTCGGAGAGAAGATAGATCGCCGCGAAGTGGCTGGGGCGGAACGGATTCGCCGACAGTCCGACCATGGCGATCCGCTTATAGCGCTCCAGGATCCGCAGGCGGTCGTGGGCGGTGGTGGCGAACCGGCTGCGGTTCACCGGCGAGTTGCCGGCTACGCCGTCAGCGGGAGCAAACCGGCATACTTCGGCTATCTTGGTGTTCATGCGTGCACTCCCGTCCGGCTGCGATCAGCGACGCGCTGCGAAGCGTGCAACGCCTGGTCGAGGTCCCAGATGATGTCCTCGATGTCCTCCAAGCCGATCGAGAGCCGAATCATGTCGTCACCGACCCCGCAGGCGATCTTCTCCGCATCGCTGAGCTGCTGGTGCGTGGTGGACGCGGGATGAATCACCAGGCTCTTCGCATCGCCCACGTTGGCGAGATGGGAAAACATCTGCAACGACTCGATGAATGTCCGGCCAGCTTCCAGGCCTCCGCGAATGCCGAAGGTGAAGATCGCTCCGCAGCCCAGCGGCAGATAGCGCTCGGCCAGTTTGTGATAGGGGCTCGATTCCAGGCCGGGGTGCTTGACCCACGCGACCGCCGGGTGCTCCGCCAGGAATCGCGCTGCCGCCTGCGCGTTCTCGG
The DNA here is from genome assembly GCA_044447375.1 of Terriglobales bacterium. Classification (GTDB taxonomy): domain Bacteria; phylum Acidobacteriota; class Terriglobia; order Terriglobales; family Acidobacteriaceae; genus JAHFUA01. The sequence continues at coordinate 19,849 of JBIOFT010000013.1, forward strand.
TGTGGCGCTCCATGCGCAGGCCCAGCGTCTCCAGCCCCTGAAGAAACAGGAAGGAATTAAACGGGCTCAACGCCGGTCCAAAATCGCGCAGGCCCTCCACGCGCGCCTTCATGATGAAAGCGAAATCGCCGAAGGTTTCGTAAAAGCGAATGCCGTGGTAGCCCTTGCTGGGCTCGAGGAGTTGCGGGAACGCGCCCCGGTCCCAGGGGAAGCGTCCGCTATCGACGATCACCCCGCCGATCGAGGTGCCGTGCCCGCCGATGAATTTTGTCGCCGAGTGCAGCACGATGTCGGCGCCGTGCTCGATGGGCCGGCACAGGTAGGGCGAGGCAAAGGTGTTGTCGATGACCAGGGGAATGCCAGCCTGGTGCGCGATCGCGGCCACGGCCGCGATGTCGAGCACGTTCATGCGCGGGTTGGCGATGGTCTCGGCGTAGAGCAGGCGCGTGCGCGGGGTGATGGCGCGGCGAAAATTCTCCGGGCTGTCGGGATCGACGAAGATGGTGTTGATGCCCAGCCGCCGGAAGCTCACGTCGAATTGCGTGTAGGTTCCGCCGTAGAGGGTGCTGGCGGCGACCATCTCGTCGCCTTGCTGCAGCAGGCTGCTGATGGCGATGAACTGCGCCGCCTGCCCGCTGCCCACCGCCAGCGCTCCCACGCCGCGTTCCAGCGCGGCCATGCGCTCCTCGAAGACGGCGGTGGTGGGGTTCATGATGCGGGTGTAGATGTTGCCGAAGCGCTGCAGGTTGAACAGCGCCGCGGCGTGCTCGGTGTCGTCGAACACGTAGGACGTGGTCTGGTAGATAGGCACCGCGCGCGAGCCGGTGGCGGAATCCGGACGCTGTCCGGCGTGCAAAGCCCGCGTGTGGAAACCGAAAACGTGGTCGCTGGACCCGTCGCTGTTCTGGTCAGGCATGGGCTCCTCGGACTAAAGGGTAAGATTGTATCCTTGGAGCGACTCCAGGCAATGAGCACAAAGAAAACGGGTGCTGCCCTGAAACCGGACAGCACCAGAAAACGCGGAAGCGTCTACCGGCGCATGAAATTCCTGAAGTGGTCCAAATTGTACAGTCTTGCCAAGGTTGGCGGCGTACAAAGGGAACCTGCGGGTCAAAACAATGGAGTCCCGCTCAAGGAGAACCACATGCAGCGACTGCATCGGTATCTAGGTTCGCTTCTGCTGGGCGCGGCCCTGATTGCGCCCGTGGGCATCGAGGCCGCAGATAAAGATAAGGATCACAACTGCCCCAACAACGGATACTACGACCGCGACCATAAGGATTGCCATAGCTGGGACGACAACGAGAACCGTGCCTACCAAAACTGGGAGCAGGCTCAGCACAAGACCCATCGGGAATTCTCCAAGCTGAAGGCTGGAGAACAGTCCGAATACTGGAAGTGGCGCCACGAACATCCGGATAATGACAAGGACCGCCACTAACTCGTCCCCGCGGTAGACGGCCATCCGGCCGTCCGCCCGAGCCGTTGACCAACAGCTAGGCCAGCACCGGCTTCACGTACTCGACCAGCGGCATGCCGAAGAAGTCGCTGACTCTGCCGGAGCGCTGGTAGCCGTTCTTCTCATAGAAGCGCATGGCGCGCTCGAGAGGCTGCGTTGTGTCGAGGGTGACGCGCTGGCAGCCTTGGGCGCGCAGCTCGGATTCCGCTGCCTGGAGCAACTCTCCGGACAGCCCGGCTCCTTGCCATCCCGGCAGGACGGCCATCCCGCGGATGTGGCCTTCCTGCGGGCTGACGACGCCGCAGCCGATGGTGCCAACAATCTCGCCCGCAGGCGTCACGGCCACGAAAATCGCCATCGTGGCCAGGCGGAGCTGGATGGTCACGGGCGTCAGCACGGTGTCGCGGAAAGCGTCAGGAGTGTAACGGTGGCGATAAGGCTCGAACGCCGCCTGCAGGCAGCCGAGAATTCCGCCGGCATCGGCGGTGCTGGCGCGCCGGACCGAGCATGCCGGGCGAGCGGGAATCATTTTTGCCGGAGAACGTCGTGGCGGATGTCCGGCCAAAACTCTTTGAGGAAGTTGAAGAGGCCGTCGAGCGCAATCTGGTCAGCCCACTTCTGTCCGGTCTTGGTCCAGGTGCGCTCGCGCCGCGGATAGTAGAGGTCGGAGATTCCCGCGCCGGCGCCGTTGCCCACGATCTCGGAGAAGTTGAAGGTCTGGCCTCCGGAATCGGTGCGGGTGATGAACAGACGGCTGATGGCGTAGCCCGTCCGCGGGAAGAATCCGCCGTGGAAGCGGGTGTAGTAGCGCGGGTCTTCGTGGGTCAGCGAGGGCACGATGGACTCCGTGAAGTAGTTCCCGACGGCCTGATCGGCGAAGGAGTGCCAGTAATAGCGGCCGAATCCGGCGCCGCCCTGGTGGAATTCAGGGTAGGAATTCCGCGCCTGGCTCATCCCGGCCATGACCCCGGCCACCAGCAAGGACGAGTAATCGAAGCTGTCCTGGGTACCGAGCACAAACTTGCCTTTGACCGAAAGCGGAGGCAGCTTGGCGTCCGCGCTTACCGCCCGGTAGTTGGGGATCACGCCCAGAATGCGCTTGGACTGCTTGCCCTGGCCCTGGGCAGTGTCCTGAACCGGGGGAGCGTTGGGCAGGGAAGCCGCCGTGGCGCCGGCAGGCGGAGCCGCCGTGGCGTCGCCGCCACCGCTCGAAGTTTGCGAAGAAGAGATCTGCGAAAAGCAAGGTGCTGCGAGCACCAGGATAAGAACTAAAGCAAAACTTCCCAGCTTGAGCACGAGGGGCCCTCCGCATCCGATGGCCGATTTAAGTTGGATTCTACCCCGGCTCGGGCCGTTGCCTGAGGGTATCGAAAGTACACGAATACCAGTCACCAGCGTGGTTACGATGTCGAGCCAGTTCGCGGGCGGGTGGAGGCGCCGGGCTTGAAGGCCCTTTTCCTTTGTCACCCGTTCCGCAGGCCTGAACCCGGATTATTCATCAGCCTCTTTGAAAGGGCGCGGCTTCCAGCCGCGCCGTGAAAGCGAAACGAATTGTCATCCTGAGCGCCGTCCGAACGAGCGCAGCGAGCGAGGGCAAGCGAAGGACCTGGTTTCTTGGAAGAGCAGGTCCTTCGGTCGCGCTTCCTCGCGCTGGCGCGCTCTGTCGCGCTCCCTCAGGATGACAATTCTGCGTTCGGTTGCGGCGCGGCTGGAAGCCGCGCCCTTTCAAAGAAGGCGGGTGAGGCCGGCGCTTCCACTGTGTCATTACCTGTGCATGCGGCTCAGGAAGTAGAGCACCAGGGAAAGCACGATGCTAAGCAGGATCGAGGTGGTCAAGGGGAAGTAGAAGGCGAAATTGCGGCGGCGATACAGGATGTCGCCGGGCAGACGGCCGATGGGGAGCCCGGTCCGCCCGACCAGCACCAACAGCAGTCCGACCGCAATCAGGACCGCTCCCAGAACGATGATCGCCTTGCCCAGATTGAGCACGATCTCATTCTAAGTGATGGCGGCGCTGCTGACCATGTAGGCGCTGGCGAGGCGGGATTCACTTTGCTTTTGATGCGGAGTGTGGCAATAATTTCGGCAGCACTCCATGAAGAATGTCTTGCCGGGGCCGAGCAGGGGGATGTCTTGAGGATCTTCCTGCGCGCTCGCCGCTGCCCGCAATGCAGCAGCCACCATGTGCGGCGCAGCCGCCATCGCCGGGTCTGGGAAAAGCTGCTCGGCCTGCTCACCATCCGGCCCTATCGCTGCCACGGCTGCAACTTCCGCTTTTTCGCCTGGTGGGGTTGGGAGAGGCGCAGCGTCCCGCGGCTCACCCGCGTTTTGCTGCGGCTGCTGGCCGGCGCCGCCGTGATCGTGGCTTCCTTCTGGCTCCCGGTGCGCATCTTCGGGATGACGACCGGCGCCATCATGGGCGTGGTGCTGTGGGTGGGCACGGCCCTGATGATGGGCTCTTAGGGAAGAATCCTCTTGGCGCTCTGCTGCGGCTGCTTCTGGGCGGTTTCGGACTGCGGCGGCTTCCTCATCTCCCCGGAGTGAATGGCGCGCCACGACCAGTCGTCCAGCCTGGACATCGCTTGCGACACGAAGCGGCACAGGTAAAAGATGGGCGCGGTGATCAGCAGCAACACGCGCACCGCCCAACCCGCCAGCCACATGGTCGCCTCCGAAGGGCTGCGAATCATACTATTGCACTAGTCTTGGGGCAACCAGAACCAAGATAACCGGCCTCGGTTACGTTCGCACCTTGACCCGAAGAGATTGCCTCGAAAGGTGCACGATGAGTCGGAGGCGCAGGCTGCGTCTCTCCTCCCGCGATTGTAGAATAGAAACAAGGATGTGGGCGCTAAGCAGAATCTTGATCTATGCAGTTTAGTGAAACCTACGACGTTGTCGTCATCGGCGCCGGGCACGCGGGCTGCGAGGTTGAGGCGCTTAGCGGGCGTGAGCGCAGCGGGGTCCCCATCGCGCCCGGTTTTGGCGTGATGGGGTGCAAGCGGGAGCCCGCTGCCGAAATCCTGAGCGAAGCGAAGGACCAAGCCGAGCAGGCAGAGTCTTAATATATGCAGTTTAGCGAAACCTACGACGTTGTCGTCATCGGCGCGGGGCACGCCGGCTGCGAGGCCGCGATGGCCGCCGCGCGCATGGGCCTGCGCACCGCCCTCTACACGCTGAACCTCGACCTGATCGCGCAGATGTCCTGCAATCCTGCCGTGGGCGGCATCGCCAAGGGACACCTGGTCCGCGAAGTGGATGCCCTGGGCGGTATCCAGGGCGAGGTCACCGACCACGTCGGCATCCAATTCCGCCTGCTCAATACTTCGCGCGGACCGGCCGTCTGGTCGCCGCGCGCCCAGTGCGACAAGCAGCAGTACAAGATCCACATGCGCCAGGTGCTGGAGTCGCAACCGAACTTGCGGATCAAGCAAGCGGAGGTGGCGGACCTGATCATGGAGGAGGCAGGAGGCAGGACGCAGGAAGCAGAGGCCGATGTCTCTGGCGACCGGCGACCGGCGACTGGCGACTCACGCCAGCGCTGCGTCGGTATAACGCTTCGCGATGGCCGCACCGTCCGCGCCGAAGCCGTGGTCATCACCACCGGGACGTTTCTCAACGGCTTGATTCATTGTGGCGAGCAGACGTATCCCGCCGGCCGCTCCGGCGAACCGCCCTCGGTCCTGCTGGGAGAAGCGCTCAAGCGCCTGGGCCTGCGCGGATGCCGCCTGAAGACCGGCACGCCGCCGCGTCTGGACGCCCGCGGCATCGACTGGTCGCGCTTCGAGCCGCAGCCCGGCGACGCCGATCCCACGCCCTTCAGCTTCCGCACCCGCCGCGTCACCCACGCCGACGGCCAGGTCGCGTGCCACATCGCCTTCACCACGCCGGAGACGCACCGCATCATCCGCGAGAACGTCCACCGCTCGCCCATGTATTCCGGCCAGATCAAGTCTATCGGGCCGCGATACTGTCCCTCCATCGAAGACAAGATCGTCAAGTTCCCCCACCACGAGAAGCACCAGCTCTTCCTCGAGCCCGAGGGCCTGAACACCTACGAGACCTACCTCAACGGCATGTCTACCTCGCTGCCCATCGACGTGCAGCTCGCCATGGTGGCCTCGGTCCCCGGCCTGGAGAAGGCGGAGATGCTGCGTCCCGGTTACGCCATCGAGTACGACTCCATCGACCCGACGGAGCTGGAGCGCACGCTGGAGACTAAGAAGATCGAAGGGCTGTTCCTTGCCGGCCAGATCAACGGCACTTCCGGCTACGAGGAAGCCGCGTGCCAGGGGATCATGGCCGGCATCAACGCGGCGCTCAAGGTGAAGAGCGAGCCGCCGCTGGTGCTCGACCGTACCGAGGCTTACACCGCCATCCTGATCGACGACCTCATTTCCAAAGGCACCCTCGAGCCTTACCGCATGTTCACCTCGCGCGCCGAATTCCGCCTGCACCTGCGCATCGACAACGCCGACCGCCGCCTCACACCTCACGGCCGCCGCGTCGGACTGATCGGCGACCAGGCCTGGGCCGACCATCTCGCCAAGCAGCAGCGCATGTCTGCATTGAAGGACTACCTGGAGAGCACCCGGCCGAGCGGATTGCCCGCCGCGCTGGCGGAGAAGATCGGCAACGCCAGCGGCGCGACCTATGCGCAGCTCTTGAAGCGCCCGGAGGTCACGATCGAGGACTTCGTGCCGGTGCTTCGCGAAACCATGCCTCAATTCTTCCAGGTGGGAGGGCACGGCTTTAGCCGTGCCGATGCCGGGAACAATAATGAGGGGGCTTCAGCCCCTGTGGTCTTGAGTTCTGCCGTCCGCAACGAGCTCAAATCCGTCGAGACCGAGATCAAATACGCCGGCTATCTGCAGCAGCAGGAGCGCGCCATCGAGCGCCTGAAGAAGGCCGAGCAGCGCAGCATTCCCGACTGGTTCGACTACGCCTCCGTCAGCGGCCTCTCCCGCGAGATGAAGGAGAAGCTCCAGCGCGTCCGTCCGCGCACCATCGCCCAGGCCAGCCGCATCCCCGGCGTCACGCCCGCCGCCGTCTCGCTGGTTAATGTTTATATTGAGATCCAGGCGCGGCGGCACCAAGCAGCCTCATCGCTCTCGACCGCGGACTGAATAGTGCCGGCGCCGCCTGGATTAAATCACGATCTCTTGGCGGGCTGGGTGGAGCAGGCCTTTAGGCCTGCATTAATGCGACCTTTTGAATTGCGGGCTTCAGCCCCGAGGTAGCTCAATGTCGCACCGAGAACATGCACACCATCAGTACCTCAGTGGCTAAAGCCAAACACTAACGACACTGCCATTATGCAGGGCTGAAGCCCTGCTCCACCCAAATTCCTTGCCGTTTTTCTCATTTCCTTGCCGGCACGAAGCCTTCGTCGTGGAAGACCTCGGCGGTGAAGGCCTCGATGATGGCGCCGCGCTCCCAGGCGTCGGGCGGAAGCCCAGCCTTGTGGCAGGTCTCTTGCAAAAAGGTGGGAGCGTCCCAGCCGAACTCCACCGCCACCTGGGGTAGCAGCAGTCCGCGCCGCGAGCCCAGGGTGATGACCAGGCCGTGGCGCCCGGCTTCGATATCTTCGGCCGCGATGGGCACCAGCGGCGAGAGGACGCTGATCTCGATCTTCAGCCGCGGCGCTTCTTCCGCGGTGACCGGCGGAAATCGGGTGTCGTTGAAGGCGGCGGCCGCCGCGGTCTCCGCCACTGTGCGGCACAGCGGCTTCACCGGATAAACATAGCCGACGCAGCCGCGCAGGTTGCCTTCCAGATGCAGGGTGGTGAAAGCGCCGCGCGGCTCAAGCAACCGCTCGGAAGTGGGATTGAGTTCGAGCTTGCGTCCCGCCAGGGCCGCCTCGATGGCCTCGTGGGCCAGGCGCAGCATCTCGGCCCGCTCTTCGGCGGAATACGGCAGTGGCTCTGCGGCTTCGGCCGCCGGCGACTTCTCAGGTTGCGGCGACATTGTTTTTCCTGCGCCGGCTGAGAACGAAGGCGCGCCGGCGGCGCTTGGCCGCGCTGCGGTCGATGCGCGACCAGAAGGCGGCAAAGTAGTCCACCGCCGAAACTACCGACACCGCCACCATGAACCATATAGAAAGGTGCGCGATCACGTGGATGGGCAGGATGAAGTGCGGGGTGATGTTCCAGTACATCCACCGGTGGTCGAGGATGACGGCGACCACGCTCACCATCTGCACGCAGGTCTTGAACTTTCCCAGGTTGCTGGCCTCGATGGTGAAGCCCTCATTGGCGGCGATGGAACGCAGGCCGCTCACCAGGAACTCGCGCCCCACGATCACCACCGCGATCCAGGCGGGCACGATCCGCGGGTTGAACTGGACCAGGGGATGAAGGCGGCGGCGATCATCAGCTTGTCGGCGAGCGGGTCGAGCAGCATGCCCAGGGTGGTGATCTGCCCGCGGCGCCGCGCCAGGTAGCCGTCGAAGGTGTCGGTGAGCGAGGCGGCGATGAACAGCAGCGAGGTCAGCAGTTCCCGCTGCCCGTGGACGCTGGAAAGGTGCCGGGTGGTCAGCATCCAGATCAGCAGAGGGATGCTGGCGATGCGGCTCAGCGTAATGTAGTTGGGCAGATTCACGGGGCATCCGCCGGGCACACGTAACCGGTGTGCCCTCCGACCGGGGTCCCCGGCAAACCCGCCCTTGGTTTGCTGGGGTGGGACGGGCATCGGGAAACGGATGATTATCCCGCACGGCGGAGAGAGAAAGCAATGAGGGAGAGGAATTGGCAGTGGGCTTACGTCAATCAACTATTCTTCCGAGGCTGGAACAACCACATCCGTCGGCGTAAAGTATGGGCGCAACTCGGGTGATCCAGGCGGAAATATGGGAACAACCGGCGAGTGGATACAAGTTCTTCTGATGGGTGGTTTTTGGGGTGGCGCGATGGCGTGGTGGTCTGCGCACAGGAGAGCCTCCGCAAATCTCAAGCCGGTTTGGCGAGATGTATTTATTTGGGCACCAGCGGGGTTGTGGTTCGGCATCGTGACTACCTTTCACTGGCGGCGGGCATTCCACAGGCCACTCGTCTTTGTAACGGGTGCGGCAATCGCGTGTGCACTCCTTGCGGGCTTGATCCTTCGGAAGGAGTTTGCGGCTACTTGACGCAAGTTCCGCGAGTCTTAGCCCCGGCATAGAACTTCCGGAGCTTCCGCGCACGCTCCTTCGCCGGAAGTCGAGATAGGTGGCGATCAAGAACCTCGACCATGCGTTCAGCGGCTTCCTCAAGCGTCAGCCTTTTCTTAAGTACTTTGCGGCTTCTACGCGTAAATCCCACGCTGCCGGATGGTGAACGCTACGCGGTCAATTGCCAGCATGTACGCCGCGATGCGGTTGTTCACGTTGTGGGTCTCGGCGTAGCGCACCACGTCCTCGAATGAGGAGCGCATGATGTGCTCGAGCTGCTCGATCACCACCGACTCCTTCCAGAAGTAGCCCTGCCGGTCCTGTACCCACTCGAAGTAGCTGGCGGTGACGCCGCCGGCGTTGGCCAGAATGTCGGGGATAACGAAGACTTTCTTCTCCGCCAGGATGTCGTCGGCCGCGGCGGTGGTGGGCCCGTTGGCGCCCTCGCACAGGATCCGGGCCTGCACCTTATAGGCGTTCTGGGTGGTGATGACGTTCTCGGTGGCGGCGGGGATGAGCACGTCGCAATCGGTGATTAGCAGGTCGGCGGGATCGTGCGCCTCCGCGCCCGGGAAGCCGTGGATGGTCCCACTGCGCTGCCGGTGCGCCATGAGGGCGTCCAGGTCCATGCCGTTCTTGTTGTAGAGCCCGCCATCGACTTCGGCGATGCCGATGATCTTGTATCCCTGCTCGTACATCAGGTGGGCGGCATTCGACCCGACATTGCCGAACCCCTGCACGATCACGCGCGTCTCCTCGCGGTTCAGGCCCAGCTTCTTCAGCGCCTCGTCGCAGACCACCATCAGCCCGCGTCCGGTGGCCTCGCGCCGGCCGCGCGAGCCTCCCATGTTGAGCGGCTTGCCGGTGACCACCGCGGTCACCGTCTTCCGCATGTGCATGGAGTAGGTATCCATCATCCACGCCATGATCTGCTCGTTGGTGTTCACGTCGGGCGCGGGGACGTCTTTTTCCGGGCCTATGAACTCCATCAGCTCCGCCGTGTAGCGCCGGGTGATGCGTTCCAGTTCGCCCATGGAGAGCTTGTGCGGGTCGCAGACGACGCCGCCCTTGGCGCCGCCGAACGGGATGTTGACCACCGCGCACTTCCACGTCATCCAGGCCGCCAGCGCGCGCACTTCGTCGAGCGTGAGGTCGGGCGTGAAGCGGACGCCGCCCTTGGAGGGACCGCGCGCGATCGAGTGCTGCACCCGATACCCGGTAAACACCTCCAGGCTGCCGTTGTCCATGGCCACGGGAATATGCACGATGATCTCGCGGGTGGGGTAGCGCAGGATCTTCCACAGACCCTCGTCGAGGTTCAGCTTGCGGGCGGCCAGGTCAAACCGCGCCGATTGCGATTCCCAGGGATTGGACTCCTTCTCCAGCGCGATCGTGCTCATGGCAGGCTCCGATGAATGAGACGTAAAAAAAGGGCCACAGGACGTGCCCTTGCCCCGTTCGGCGAGAGATCAGTATAGGTAGGCGGCAAGGCGGAAGGCAAGCCGGGGATTGAGAGCGGGCCTGCCGAGTTACTTCAAGGTTTGGTCCAATCCTCGGTATTCAGGTGTTTCGACGGGCATTAGAACAGGTCTCGCTTCTGCGGCGGGGTGTCCTTGCGTCCGGCCAGGCAGAAAGGGACTAGATCCTGGCAAGTGGTATCATCCCGGCCGGTGGGCGAGGTAAACCATTTACCTACAGCCAAGCTCGTTTGTCCACGCAGGAGATTGATCATGTCCACAGTATCGTCAGCGGCCACCCGGCACAGCTTTCTTGCCCCGTAGCAGGCGTGGGTGCATTCGGCCTTGCCCTGCTCGCCGCCCCCAGCTACGCCCAGACCGTTCCGGCCGCCGCTGCCAATGCCTCCGTCAGCGCAGCGGCCGAAGACACAGCAATCCGCCCCTTCAGTATCAAAGTTCCGGAAGAGCAACTGGTGGACCTCCGCCGACGCATAGCCGCCACGCGATGGCCCGACAAGGAGACGGTCGCAGATCAGTCGCAGGGCGTCCAGCTCGCGACCATGCAGAAGCTTGCGCACTATTGGGCGACCGATTACGACTGGCGAAAGGTGGAGGCGAGGCTGAACGCCCTGCCGCAATTCGTCACCACGATCGATGGGCTCGACATCCACTTCATTCACGTCCGTTCGAAACATGCGAACGCTTTGCCGGTCATCGTCACGCACGGGTGGCCCGGATCGATCATTGAGCAGTTGAAGATCATCGGCCCGCTCACCGATCCTACTGCCTATGGGGGAAAGGCGGAAGACGCTTTTGATGTAGTAATCCCTTCGCTGCCGGGCTACGGGTTTTCCGGAAAGCCGGCCGCGACCGGCTGGGACCCCATCCGCATCGCACGCGCCTGGACCGTGCTGATGAAGCGCCTCGGATACACGCGATTTGTGGCCCAAGGCGGCGATTGGGGAAACGCTGTTACGGAGCAGATGGCTCTGCAGGCGCCTCCGGAATTGATCGGCATCCACACCAACATGCCGGCCACTGTCCCAGCCGACGTTGCGAAGGCTCTCCAATTCGGCGAACCGCCGCCGTCCGGCCTCTCAGCCGACGAGAGGGGCGCGTGGGACCAGCTCGACTTCTTCTATAAGCACGGCCTGGGTTACGCCCAGGAAATGTCGAATCGCCCGCAGACGCTGTACGGGATTGCGGATTCGCCGGTCGGCTTGGCCGCCTGGATGCTCGACCACGACGCGCGCAGTCTGGCGCTCATCGCACGCGTTTTCGACGGTCAGCCCGAGGGCCTGACGCGAGACGACATCCTCGACAACGTCACGCTCTACTGGTTGACGAATACGGCGGCCTCTTCGGCTCGTCTCTATTGGGAAAGCAAGCTTGCCTTTTTTGCCCCGAAAGGTGTCCCGATCCCGGCTGCCCTGAGCGTCTTTCCCGACGAGATCTATGCAGCCCCGAGAAGCTGGACAGAGAAAGCCTATCCCAAACTGATTTACTACAACCGACTCCCGAAGGGCGGGCACTTCGCGGCGTGGGAGCAGCCGGAACTTTTCGCGGCCGAGATCCGCGCAGCGTTCAGATCGCTACGCTAAGTGAGATGGGATTTTCGGGATGTCCCGCGTCGTTCTGACGATGTGAAGGTCGCCGACCACGCAATCGAGAAGCCGGTCGTAGAGCAGAGGAGGAGATGATTTATGTCGCACCATTACTCCGGTCCGGATCATTTCAATTGCTCGCCCAAGCCCACGGAAAGGAACATCCCATGAAGTATCCGACTCTTTATCGCACGACACAGATCGATGGGCTCTCCATCTCCTATAGAGAGGCCGGCCCGAAAGACGCGCCGACGCTTCTCCTGCTGCACGGACTTCCGTCATCGTCGCGAATGTTCGAGCCGCTCTTCGCCCGGCTTTCCGATCGCTATCACCTGGTCGCGCCCGATTACCCCGGCTTCGGACACAGCGACTGGCCCGACGCGAAGAAATTCGCGTATACGTTCGATCACATTGCCGAGGTCATGAATCGCTTCACCGAAGCGCTCGGGCTCTCACGCTACACCCTTTACATGCAGGATTACGGCGGCCCCGTGGGTTTTCGCATGGCACTTGTGCAGCCGGAGCGCGTAGAGGCTCTCATCGTTCAGGACGCGGTCGCACACAACGAAGGCCTGGGGGCGAATTGGAAAACACGGCGAGCCTTTTGGGCCGATCGCGCTGCCAACGAAAGCGCGCTTCGCACAAATCTCCTGTCGCTCGTGACCACGCGCGCGCGCCATGTCGGAAACGATCCCAACGTGGAGCGCTATGACCCTGATCTGTGGACGGACGAGTTCGCGTTCCTGAGTAAGCCGGGGCAGGCGGACATTCAAAGCGACCTGTTCTACGACTATCGAACCAACGTGGATGCCTACCCGCAATGGCAAGCATGGATGCGCGAGAAGCAGCCGCGCCTGCTGGTCATCTGGGGTAAATATGAGCTCTCGTTCGACCCCTCGGAGCCGGAAGCCTATCGCCGCGACGTGCCGAAGGCCGAAGTGCACATCGTCGATGGCGGCCATTTCGCATTGGATACGGCTGCAGATGAGATTGCCGCATTGGTCCGAGGCTTTGTCAGTTCTTCACGCCCTGAGCTTCTGTCACGGCGCGTTGGCTGAGGCCGCTATGAGAACGCCGGCTACTAACCTTTGAGACGTAATCCGGCGACGCGCATCCAAGGGTCGGAGGATTTCCTATGCGATCTGACATGGTTCCAGGGGCGATCTTCCCCGACTATGAGCTTTCTGACCACACCGCGAAACGCCGCAAGCTCTCCGAATTGCAAGGACAACATCCGATGGTTCTGGTCCTCAGCCGCGGAGGTTTCTGCCCCAAGGACCGCCGGCAAGCGGAAGGGCTGGTTCAGCTCCATCGTGAGCTCGAGGTTGCCTATTGCCGGCTGGTCACGATCAGCACCGACAACATCACCCAGACGAATGAATATCGCACCGGAGTCGGCGCTCACTGGCCTTTCCTCTCCGATGCGGGGCGGATCGTCCAAAAGGATCTCGACATCGCCGAATACACTGATCCTGTCAACAATCCCATGATCCTCCACGTGATTGTCCTCGATCCCGGTCTTGTCATCTATAAGATCTACAACGGCTACTGGTTCTTCGGCCGGCCCACGCTGGAAGATCTCCGCCAGGACCTGCGTGCCGTTACCAGGAACTGCCGGCCGGACTGGGACATCACAACCCCGGAACTGAAAGCGGCGTGGCAGCAAGGCCGCAAGGAACTCTTCTATCCGTACGGCAAAACGTACGTCCAAACTCTCGGTGAACAGGATTAGGGGTGGTGCCGCTGAGCGCTGGTGCTGAGATCACTGCGCTAATTGAAAAGAGTAGGAGACAGAACATGAATACAAACTCGAAAGGCACAGCGCTTATAACGGGCGCATCGTCGGGAATCGGCGCCGTCTATGCCGTCCGTCTCGCCAAGCGTGGCCATGACCTCATGTTGGTGGCACGGAACCAGGAGCGGCTGACGACCCTTTCGGCACGCATCACCGAGGACACCGGCCGTTCCGTAGAGGTCATCATTGCTGACCTGACTAACAAGGCGGATCTCGCTCGGGTCGAACAGGTGCTGCGCACTAACGCTAGCATTACTGTACTTGTCAACAACGCGGGCATCGCCATGAGCGGCGACCTGGCCAGCGCCGATCCCGATCGTCTCGATAGCATGATCCAACTCAACGTGCTGGCGCCGTCACGGCTGGCGCTAGCGGCGATTCCCGGATTTGTCGCGCGCGGCCGCGGCACTCTCATCAACATCAGTTCGGCGGCAGCACTCGCGCCGGAGCGGTTGAACGGCAGCTACAGCGGCACCAAGGCCTATCTGCTCAATCTGAGCTTGAGATTGCAGCAGGAAGTCGAAGGCAAGGGCGTTCGCGTGCAAGTGGTGCTGCCGGGTGCGACCCGGACAGAGATCTGGGAAAAGGCCGGCACGGACATCGCAACCTTGCCGCCAAGCATACTTATGGACGTCGACGAAATGGTAGACGCCGCGCTCGTCGGACTCGACCGCGGCGAGGGCGTAACCATCCCTTCACTGCCGGATATCGCCGAGTGGGAGGCATATGAGGCGGCGCGGCAGAACATGATACCGAAGCTGTCGCGCAGTTCTGCTGCACTGCGTTATCGCGTTACTGCCTTGAATGCAATCGGAGGCAAATAAAATGTCTGAAGAGCTAAACTATGATCGCCGCCGCTTTTTGGGTACTGCGGCCATGACCATTGCTGCCGCCGAACTCGGCATGATAGGTTTTGCGAACGCGCAATCCAGCAAGGCAAAACCTGCAGGTGCGACCACAACTAAGCCGGGGACGAACACATCTTTTGGCTCTCTGAAGCAGATCGATGCCGGCGTCCTGAATGTCGGATATGCGGAGGCTGGTCCCGCCGACGGTCCTGCCGTCATGCTTCTGCACGGCTGGCCCTACGACATTCACAGCTACGTCGATGTCGCTCCTTTGCTGGCAACGGCGGGCTACCGGGTGATCGTCCCGTATCTGCGCGGCTATGGCACGACGGGCTTTCTTTCAAGTGGAACGGTCCGGAATGGCCAGCCGTCGGTGCTCGCTGTCGATGTCATCGACCTGATGGATGCTCTCAAGATCCAGAAGACGACCCTCGCCGGTTTTGATTGGGGAGCGCGCACGGCCAACATCGTCGCGGCGCTCTGGCCAGACCGCTGCCAGGCCCTGGTGTCCGTGAGCGGTTATCTGATCGGCAGCCAGGAATCCGGCAAGATGCCGTTGCCGCCAAAGGCTGAGCTCCAATGGTGGTACCAATATTATTTTGCCACCGAACGCGGCCGGGCCGGCTACGACAAATACCGGCACGACTTTGCGAAGCTAATTTGGCAGCTCGCTTCGCCGAAGTGGGACTTCGATGATGCCACGTTCGATCGCAGCGCAGCGGCCTTCAACAACCCGGATCACGTCGCCATCGTGATCCATAATTACCGCTGGCGGCTCGGCCTGGCTGAAGGCGAGCCGAAATATGACGATCTGGAAAAGCGGCTTGCCGAGGGCCCGGTCGTCACCGTGCCCACCATTACCCTTGAAGGTGACGCCAATGGTGCACCACACCCGGACAGCAGTTCCTATGCCAAGAAATTCTCGGGCAAATATGCGCACCGGATCATCAAGGGCGGCGTCGGGCACAATCTGCCTCAGGAAGCCCCGCAGGCCTTTGCCGAAGCTGTCGTCGAAGTCGATGGTTATTGATCGGCGTTAGCCTGCGACTTTAATGCAGGCCTGAAGGCCTGCTCCACCCTTTTCACCAGGGACCGATTCTAGAGCTGAATCTCCATCCCCTCGGCGGCGGCGCGCACCTTGGGATAGTGATTGCGCGCGACCTCGACGATGGAATCGATGCAGGCGTCGTCGTGGTCGGGATCGTGGTGGAACAGTACCAGCTCCTTGGCGCCGCTCTCCATCACGATATTGACGGCTTCCCGCCAGTGGCTGTGTCCCCAGCCGCGCTTCTTGGCCTCGTACTCCTCGGGCAGATACTGGGCGTCATAGATGAGCACGTCGGCGCCCTGCGCCAGTTGCCGGACATTCTTGTCGAACTGCGGGGAGCCGGGCTCGTTGTCGGTGGCGTAGACCAGGACCTTGTCGTCGGTCTCCAGGCGAAAGCCGAGGCAGCCCTGGGGATGGTTCAGCCACTTGGTCTGGATGACGCAGTTGTCGAAGTTGATGCGGTCTTCCTCGATGTCATAAAAGTGGCGGTTGGCGGCCATCTCGGTCATGTCCACCGGGAAGTAGGGGTCCGACATCTGGTCCTCGATGGCGTGCTTCAGCCCTCGCGAGCGGCTGGACGAGTGGAAGTAGAAGAAGCTGTCCCGGTTCTCATAGAGTGGGGCGAAGAACGGGATGCCCTGGATGTGGTCCCAATGGAAGTGGGAGAGGAAGACGTGGGCGTAGATGGGCCGGTCCGCGAATTCGTGCTGCAGGTGCTTGCCCAGATTGCGGAAGCCGGTGCCGCAGTCGAACACGTAGATGTGTCCGTTGACCCGCACCTCGACGCACGAGGTGTTGCCGCCGTAGCGCAGGTTCTCCGCTTGGGGAGTCGGGGTCGAGCCCCGCACACCCCAGAATCTGACCAGCATCGTCATCGCCGACCCGTCGTTTCCGTTGGGTGATTGTCCCCGGAACCGCCCGCTTCGTGCAATAACCATCGGTGTACTGGACCATGGCAATTGGTAATTGGCAATTTGGTAATTGGGTAATTTGAGGACCTGTAGGGCAAGAGTTCTTCAATTTCCCAATTACCAAATTACCCAATCCCGGGAAACGGCGGTCCTCCTCGGACGTGGCTGGCCCGCCGGCCACGTATAATCACCAGACTCAGGCTTGCAATGGTTCGCCCTGATTACAAAGAGTTCTCGCGCCTGGCGCAGGAATCGACGCTGATCCCGGTGACCAAGTCGGTCACCGCCGACCTGCAGACCCCGGTGTCGGCCTTCATGGCCATCGCCGGCCAGGAGCGGCGGGCCTTCCTGCTGGAATCGGTGGAAGGGGGAGAGAAGATTGGCCGCTACACCTTTTTGGGCGCGCGTCCTTATATGGTGGTCACGGCGCGCGACCGGCAGATCACCATCGAGCGCGGTCGAGAACGCCGGAAGTTCCAGGGCAGCATCTTCGAGGTGCTGCGCGATCTCCTGGGACAGCACCGCCCCGCTCCCGTGGAGGGCCTGCCGCCGTTCACCTCGGGCGCGGTCGGATTCTTTGCCTACGACGTGGTGCGGCAGCTCGAGAAGCTGCCTTCCACGGCCAGGGTAGATACGCATGCGCCGGATTGCGTGATGATGTTCTTCGACCGGCTGCTGGCCTTCGACCACCTGCGGCACCAGATCCACCTGATCGCGGCTGCCGACCTGACCCGCGAATCCCCGCGTGCGGCCTACGACCGGGCGGTGCGCGACCTCGCGGCGCTGGAAAAGCGGCTGGCGGCGGGCGTGCGTCCGCGCGATGTGCGACGCGAGCGCAAGGCGGGTGCGCTCAAGATCAAGCCCGTCACCAGCCGGCAGCAGTTTCTGGAGAGCGTCCGCCGGGCCAAGGAGTACAT
Organism: Terriglobales bacterium; assembly: GCA_044447375.1. Taxonomy (GTDB): domain Bacteria; phylum Acidobacteriota; class Terriglobia; order Terriglobales; family Acidobacteriaceae; genus JAHFUA01. The sequence continues at coordinate 37,035 of JBIOFT010000013.1, forward strand.
CGCCGCGGGAGACATTTTCCAGGTAGTGCTCTCGCAGCGCTTCGACTTCGAGCCCGAGGCGGCGCCCTTCAACATCTATCGCGCTCTGCGCACGGTCAATCCCTCGCCCTACCTTTATTTCTTGCGCATCGACGACACCCATATCCTCGGCTCGTCGCCGGAGATGCTGGTGCGCGTGAACGGGCGGCGACTGGAGTACCGTCCCATCGCGGGCACGCGTCCGCGGGGCGCCAACGACGCCGAAGACAAGCGCCTCGAGGACGAGCTGCGCCAGGACGAGAAAGAGCGCGCCGAGCACGTCATGCTGGTGGACCTGGGACGCAACGACGTGGGACGGGTGAGCGAGTACGGCTCGGTGAAGGTGCGCGACCTGATGTATGTGGAGCGCTACAGCCACGTCATGCACCTGGTCTCGGCCATCGAGGGCTGCCTGCGCCCGGAACTCAGCGCCCTGGACGCCTTCGCCGCCTGCTTCCCCGCCGGCACGCTGAGCGGCACGCCCAAGGTGCGGGCGATGCAGATTATCGAGGAGCTGGAACCGGTCCGCCGCGGCGTGTATGGCGGTTCGGTGCTCTATGCCGACTTCGCCGGCAATCTGGACTCGTGCATCGCCATTCGTACGATGGTGATGGACAAAGGCCGCGCATCGGTGCAGGCGGGCGCCGGAATCGTCGCAGATTCGGATCCGGCACGGGAGCACGAGGAATGCGTCAACAAGGCGAAAGCGGTGGTGAAAGCTGTAGAGTTGGCGAGGGGAGGGCTGTAGCGTTTCACGTTTCACGTAGCATCGAACAAACGGGCTGTAACGTTTCAAGTTTCAGGTTCAACTAGCATCGAGCACTCGTAACGGGAAATCATCGCGATTCTCGGGCTGGAATGCATCGGCGATATGGGGCATTAACTAGAAAACGTGAAACCTGAAACGTGAAACTTGAAACGTCTTGAAGGAGGATGCTATCAGCCTGTGGTGTAAGTCTGGATTCGTGAACAGAAAGGGCTGAGGAATCCACAGGGCTTGTTCCTAGAATGCAGGCATGGCGATGGGCACACGCAAGCAGCGGGAGAAGCAAGAGGACA
>JBIOFT010000014.1:0-37282 GCA_044447375.1 Terriglobales bacterium
GAGTCTTGGCTGCTTGGTTGATCTCGCTTCGATAGACCCGATAACCTGGCCACCCCAGAATCTTCGTCCACTCGCTGTCGGTCATCCCGCCAAGCGTACCGCCACACCCGCTACTCTGGAATCCCGTAAATCCACAAGTTTTTCAGATTCTCGCTCAGAGCCAAAAAATGAAACACCCCGGTGGTTATTGCTATCTGAACGGGAAGCATGGGCCAATGGCCAAGCTGAGTGTGAAACGCAGAATGGCAACAGGAGGTGACAAGTGGCCATCAAGTTAGTTGGCGTGGAGCGGTTTAGTGTGACTTCCGCCAAGCCATTCGCAGATGTCATAGCGGGTATTGAAGCTGCCATCGGTCATCCCGACCTGGAGGTCTTGCGGCGAGATGTGACCGCGGCCAGGACATACGCTGAATTGGAGAACGTCATTCAGAAAGTGATTGGACCGTCAGGGTTGATGGAGTTCACGCGTTTTGATCTTGGCGAAATCTTGCGTAAGCAACATGGCCAGGAATCGCCCAAGAGTCTGCGCCTGGTCGCAGGGAATCCGCTCATCATGAAACAAATGGTCGAGCATGTGCCGGACGCCGGATCGTATGCCCCGGTGACGATTCTGGTTGATGAGCGCAGGGATGGAGTGCACATCTCTTACGACAGGATGGCCAGTTTTCTTGCGCCTTACGGTAATTCGGACGCTTTGAAAGTCGCTCAAGATCTGGACTCCAAGGTGGAGGCTCTGTTAATGGCAGCCGCTGCGTGACAGGTATAGGCGCAAGCCCGGGCCAGGGGGCGCGCATTGCCAAAGACGCAGGCGCGGGAAGCGGCTGGGCGCAACCCCAGCCCGAGGAGGTCATGATGGATAAGGTGCATCTCGAAATTTCGGGTTCGCTTGGCATACTTACACTGGCGAATCCGCCGCTCAATCTGCTCAGCGGGGAGCTGATAGCAGACCTCCGCGCCGCTGTAACCGGCCTCAAGAAGGCTCCGTTAAGAGCGCTGCTATTGCGGGCCGAAGGCAAAATCTTTTGCGCTGGAGCCGATGTCAGTGCCTTCAAGGGAAAAACCGGGAGTGACGCGCGAGACAGTTTTACAACCCATCTACGAATGATGGCGGACCTTGAGGAGTTGCCCTTCCCAACCCTGGCTGCCATTCAAGGGCTTTGTGTCGGGGGAGGGCTGGAGCTGGCGCTCGCATGCGACCTTATATGGGCAGCCGCGTCAGCCCGGATGGGGCAGCTCGAGGCAACGATTGGAACCACGACGCTGCTGGGCGGCGTTCAACGCTTGGCCGAACGAGCCGGGCCGGGCCGCGCCCGCGAAATCATCTACACGGCCGATGCGTACGACGCCGCAACGTTTGAGCGGTGGAATATCGTGAACCGGGTCCTGCCGGATGACACATTTGAGTCGCAGACTCGGGCCTTCGCGGAACGCCTTGCGAGCGGCCCCACGCTGGCATACGCCGCTGGCAAGCGCATGGTTCGCGCCTACCTGGAGGGCGGTACCCGCGCCGCCGATAAGGTTGTTGACGAGGTAGCGCCGCCACTGTTTCAGAGCGAAGACATGCGCGCGGCAGTTGCCGCCCTGGTCGAGTACGGCGCCCGCAACTTCCGCGACAAGGTCGTCTTTCAGGGACGCTAGGAACCTGGAGCCACGGGAGAGCATCGAAAGTGCTGGAGGCCACAATGAAGGCAATCCTTGTTCGTGAATTCGGCGGTCCTGAAGTCCTGAAGCTCGAAGAGATCCCCACACCGCGTCCCGCCGCCGGCCAGGTCCTGGTGCGAATCCACGCCGTCGGCGTGAACCCCTATGACACTTATATGCGCAACGGTGTTTACGCCGTCAAGCCGCCATTGCCGTACACTCCCGGCTCCGATGGCGCCGGCGTCGTCGAAGCCGTCGGTCAGGGTGTGAACAAGGTCAAGCCCGGCGATCGCGTCTATGTAGCGAAGACAGTGACCGGTGCTTACGCGGAGTATGCGCTGACCCTGGAAGGCCAGGTTCATCCGCTCCCGGCGAAGGTCTCATACGCCCAGGGAGCGGGCGTTTGGGTTCCGTATGGCACCGCCTACCACGCGTTGTATCAGTGCACAAGAGCTCATGCCGGTGAAACCCTGCTGATCCACGGCGCCAGCGGCGGTGTGGGCATCGCGGGTGTTCAGATGGCGCGTGCCATGGGCTTGATCGTCCTGGGCACGGCGGGAACGGAGAAAGGCCTCGAACTGGTCAAGCGCGAAGGCGCGCACCACGTCTTCGATCACACCAAGCCGGAGTACCGGGACCAGATTCTGAAAGCGACCAGCGGGCTGGGTGTCGACCTCATCCTTGAAATGCTTGCCAACGTGAACCTCGGCCATGACCTGAAGCTGCTCGCTCCTCACGGCCGTGTTGTCGTCATTGGCAGCCGCGGCGACGTCACCATCTCGCCGCGCGACCTCATGACGCGCCGTGGTTCGATCCACGCTTTCACGCTGTGGGGCGCCACCGAAGCCGAAGAAAATGAGATTCACGCCGGGCTCATCGCCGGTCTGGAGAATGGCACGCTGCGGCCTATCGTCGGGAAGGAGCTTCCGCTCGCCGAGGCTCCTCGTGCGCACAAGGAAATCCTGGAGCCCGGCGCCTTCGGCAAAATCGTTCTGGTCCCATAAGACTTTTAGCGGAAGCGCCTCCTGGGGAGGTGTCCCCGCTCATTCTTGACAAGTGGATGAACAATTGCATCTTGCTGAGCACACTCGACATCTTGTTTAGGAAGGGACGCATCATGATTCTCGGACTGACGACCTCGACATTCACCTTTGTGCACGTCTTGTTGAGCCTCGTGGGGATCGGTTCAGGGTTGGTCGTCGTACTCGGGCTGCTCAGCGGGAAACGCCTCGACGGCTGGACTGCGCTCTTTCTGGCTACTACGGTGGCAACCAGCGTGACCGGTTTCCTGTTTCCGCTCCATGAGCTTTTGCCCTCCCATAAGGTCGGGATTCTATCGCTGGCAGTGCTGGCGGTTGTGCTCCCGGCGCGCTATGCCTTTCACCTCGCGGGCGTTTGGCGTCGGATCTACGTCGTCGGCGCCGTGATTGCCCTCTACCTCAATGTGTTCGTTGCCGTCGTACAGGCCTTCCTGAAAGTGCCGGCGTTGAAACAGTTGGCTCCGACACAAAAAGAGCCGCCATTTTTGGCCGCGCAACTCGTCGTCCTACTGGTTTTTGCCGGACTTACGATTCTTGCGGCCAAGAGATTCCACACTGAACCGAAACACGCGTTTTGAAGGCGCACACTTCCTGTCCGTCCACGTAACGTGAAAGATCTCAACTGAAAGGAGAGGATCCATGCCCACGATCACCACAAAAGACGGCACGCAGATCTACTACAAGGACTGGGGCACGGGACAGCCCGTGGTCTTCAGTCATGGCTGGCCGCTCAGCGCGGACGCCTTTGAGGACCAGATGCTGTTTCTGGCCGACCGCGGCTACCGCTGCATCGCCCATGACCGCCGCGGCCATGGCCGTTCAGGCCAGCCCTGGGATGGCAACGAGATGAACACTTACGCCGACGACCTCGCGACCCTGGTCGAAGGGCTCGACGTGAAGAACGCGATCCACGTCGGCCACTCCACCGGCGGCGGCGAAGTCGCCCGCTATATCGGCCGCCATGGCACGAAACGCGTTGCCCAGGCCGTGCTCATCTCGGCGGTGCCGCCGTTGATGCTGAAAACAGCCGCCAATCCCGGCGGCCTGCCGATGGACGCCTTCGACCAGCTCCGCACCGCCGTCCTCGCCGACCGCTCACAGTTCTTCAAAGACCTCAGCATGCCGTTTTACGGCTACAACAGGCCGGGCGCCAAGATCTCGCAAGGCCTGCGCGATTCGTTCTGGCTGCAATCGATGCTGTGCGGACACAAAGCCGCCTACGACTGCATCAAGGCTTTCTCGGAGACGGATTTCACCGAAGATCTCAAGCGGTTCGACGTGCCCACGCTCATCCTGCACGGCGACGACGATCAGATCGTGCCCATCGGCGCCGCGGCGATGCTCTCGTCCAAGCTGGTGAAGGGGGCAACGCTGAAAGTCATCGCGGGCGCGCCGCACGGCATGTGCTCGACGTTGAAAGACCAAGTCAACTCTGAACTGCTCGGGTTTTTCAAGCATAGTAAGCAAGCGGCGGCGTAAACGGCGGGCTACCCGGTCTTTCGCACTTGCCGCAAGGCCGGGTAGCTGGGAAAGAGAATGTTACCGAGGAAACCTGAGGACCTTGACATCTAGATCAGTAAGAAGTCTGCGTAGCGAGTTGCGGTGCTGAGCGCAGCCACAATAAACACCTGCTGAAACTCCCCGACTGCTTCGTCATATTGGATTCCGCCCTTGAGATTGCATGGTCGTAGAACGACAGAGCTACCAAATCAACACCTCTAGGTTGCTTTGGACTGAGATGAATGCGAGGGCGGCTAAAAATGCCACGCAAGGGTGCAAGTGAGGCTCAACAGAAGTGAACGTGGCTCGGTATTGAATGCCCGCGTGGGGTCGTTGTTGTGGGTTGAGTGGAATTTCCACATTTGCACCGAATATGGGCATTGACACCCCAGTGCCGCGGGATTACGTTAGCGCCCGTCGATGGCTGAAAGGGTTGGCTTCCTAATCAGTGGCTAGTCCGAAGTAAGCCGGGTGATCAGCCCAACGGGGCAACTCGCTGGGCAACCAGACCCGAAAAAACCGACCGCCTTCGCGAGAGGCTGTTGGGGTTTGGAACTGCGAAAGCAGTGATCGCATCAGGGGCTGTGACGGTGCGTGTTCCACGTTGTTGACTCCCTCGCAGGAGTCGGCGGCTAGAACATAACCAATGTCGCAGCCCTTTTAATTTTCCCCCAATCGCCAAAAGCCACACCGAATGTCCTTGCCAAATAGTTGTGCTGGTGCGCACAATCCCCGTGCAATTTCATGGTCCCAGGGACGAAGCAGGTCGGCGGGGCGTACCGGCCATGAGCGTCCCTTTCATCGCGCCGTAGAGGAGGAATTTTCGTGAAACAGTGCAAGTGGTTATTGGGGCTCTCGTTGGGTGTCTTCTTCGCCACCCTGACGCTCGTCGGGTGTCAGAGCAGTCAGCCTAAGAGCATCAAGATCGTTCACCTGGCTCCGCTCACCGGCAGCGCATCCTCGTACGGTTCCTTCGGAGTCAACGCCGCCAAGATGGCGGTGGAGGAGATTAACTCCAAGGGCGGCGTCAAGCTGCCCGACGGAAGCCAGCTCAAGATCGAGTACACCGAGGTTGACGAGACGTCGAACTCCGCCGGAGCCATTGAAGGAACGAAAAAGGCGATCTCCCTCGATCCCCTGGTCATCTTGGGTCCGAACCGCAGCGGCGGGGTTATGGCCGCGGAGAAGCTCTGGAAAGATGCCAAGATCCCGGCCTTGACGGATGCTACAAGCGCCCAGACCACGAGACTGGGAAACCCCTACACCTTCCGGATGCAAATTTCGTCGGAATACTGGATCCCGTTGTTGGTTAAGACGGGGGTGGAAAAGTATAACGTCAAACGGCCGGCCGTCATTTACGGCCTCAACGACTACTCGAAGGCCAACTGGGTTGCCACCGAGCCGGCCATGGCTAAGTTCAACCTCAAGCCGGTAATCGTGCAGACCTTCAATGACAACGATCAGGATTTCTCCGCCCAACTCCTGGCTATCAAGAAAAGCGGAGCGGATTCGATCTTCCTTTATGGCTATACACCCGAAGTCGGGAAGATCACCCGGCAGCGCTCCGAGTTAGGCATGAAGAATATTCCGATATTCAGCGAACGGGCCGCCAGCGTGCCCTCCGTCTTTGACCTGGCAGGCAAGGAGAACTACGAAGGAATGGTCACCACTACCACGATGAGCCAGGGTGATCCTGATCCCAAGATTCAGGAGTTCATCAAGAAGTACGACGCCAAATATCATCAAGCTTTCTCCGCTAGCCATGTGATCCACTACGATAGCGTCTACATTGTGGCCGATCTCGTCAGCAAGGTTGGCCTTGACCGGGAAAAGATCCGCCAGGAGCTCGCGAAGCTGGACTATCAGGGAACCATGGGCCACTATGTCGCGGACAAGGAAGGGAATCTGGTCCATCATATGCGCACCCAGGTGTGGAAGGACAACCAGTGGGTCATGCTGATGAGCGAGAACTATCCCGTGGAGAGATAGTCATGGGATTTGAAGCCATCCTCCAGATTCTCATCCAGGGCCTGAACATGGGTCTGATCTACGCCCTGGCGGCGCTCGGAATATCATTGATCTGGAACGCAACCGGGCTGTTTAATTTCGCGCAGGGCGACCTGCTCACGGTGGGGGGCTATGTCATGCTCTCCATGTTCTCTCACTGGGCACTGCCGTATCCTTTCGCCTTTCTATTTACGGTCGGAGTAATGGGCCTCGCCGGGTATCTGCTGAGCCAAGGCTACTTCTTCCCGATGTTTTCCCAGGGACTGCATCCCGATATCATCGTGATCGGCACCATAGCACTGACCGTGCTGGTGCAAAACGGCATCCTGCTTCTCTGGGGTCCCCAGGCCCAGCGTTTCAGTGCCCCTTTAGGCGACAGTCCGGTGCACGTTGGGCAGGTCATCATCATGCCCTATTACCTGTGGAACATCGCGGTCGTGGTGGTTCTGGTCGCCCTGCTACAGGTTTTTTTCAAAAAGAGCATACTTGGGATCGCCATGCGGGCCGTCGCCCAGCGGCCGGTTACGGCTTCCCTGATGGGGGTTAGAACCAACCGCCTGGTGGCTCTGACGTTCCTGTTGGCCACCGGACTTGCGGCGGTTGCGGGCATCCTCATCGCCCCCGTGATCCCACTCATACCGGAGATGGGGGGCCTGGTGGCCCTCAAGGCTTTCGCGGCCGTTCTCATTGGGGGCCTGGGAAGCTTCGCTGGGGCGCTGATTGGAGGCGCCATCGTCGGTATTGCCGAGGTCGTGTTCGCGACCCTGGTGGTCTCCACCTACAAGGATGTCTTCATCTTCGCCATCCTGATCGCATTTCTGCTCGTCCGGCCGCGCGGTATCTTCTCAGCCGAGATTTCGGAAAAGGTATGAGGGAGGCGCGGTGTCGAGGCTCGCTTATCTGAAGCGCATCGGATTAGCGCAGGGCATCCTGCTGGTGCTGGCGCTGATCCCCCTCACAGGCATCCCCGCCTACCAGTTCTACGTTCTCGAGCGAGGACTGCAGAATGTGCTCGTCGTCTTGAGCCTGGTGATTCTGCTCGGCTACACCGGACAGTTGTCCTTGGGACAGGCCGGTCTGGTGGCAGTGGGCGCCTACACCTATGGCATTCTGTGTGTGAACTATGGACTCTCGCCTTGGCTCGGCCTGGTGATTGCTCCCCTGGCGGCCGGCTTAGTGGGCGTCGTGGTGGGGTTCCCCTCGTTCAAACTGAAAGGACCGTTCCTGGTTGTCAACACGATCGCATTTAGCGAGATTGTCCGCATTCTCATCCTCAACAATGAGAAGGTTACGGGAGGGCCGTTCGGCCTCAACCGTATCCCTGCAATTGCGACCGGGCTTCCACTGTACTACTTCATGCTGGTGGTTGCGTTTCTGGCTGCGGTTGCAACCCTGCGCCTGAGCCGCTCGCATATTGGTTTGGCGCTAAAGGCCATCCGCGAGGACGAAGTCGCCGCGGAGGCCATGGGTGTACACGTCAGAAATTACAAGCTCCTCGCCTTCGTGATCTCCGCGGTGCTCGCCGGCGTGTCAGGAGTCTTCTTCGCGAACCTGGCCGGGTACCTCAACCCGGACTCCTTCACCTTCAATGAGAGTTCGACCTACTTGCTCATGGTAGTGCTGGGCGGAATGGACAACGTCGCCGGCGGCATCCTGAGTTCCTTGACGGTGACCTCGTTGCCCGAGGCCCTCCGCTTCATGGCCCGCAGCCGCATGGTGGTGTATTCGCTCATCCTTTTACTTGTACTGCGCTACAGCAACGTGTTGAACCTCGCGAATCTCAAGCGCATGATGCGGCGCCGGCATCCCACGTCCGGCGCCTCAACTGCGGCGCAGAATAAGGTGAATCGGTGAGCCTGCTGACGGCCACGCAGTTGACCAAACGCTTTGGCGGTATTGTGGCCGTCAACCAGGTGGACCTCGATGTGGGATCTGGGGAGATCTGTGGCCTGATTGGGCCGAATGGATCGGGCAAGACCACCCTGGTGAACGTGATCACCGGCATCTACAAGCCGACTGCCGGGGAGGTGGCATTTGAAGGCCGTCCGATCCATGGCCGCACACCCCATGAAATCTGTGCCCTGGGAATCGGACGCACCTTTCAGAACATCCGCCTGCTGCTCGCTCTCTCGGTTTTCGACAATGTTCGTCTCGGCGGACACATCCATACATGCTCACGGCTCTGGGATGTACTGCTGCGGACCGGGAGGCTTCGCCGGGAAGAGAAGGAAGTTGCTGATCGCATCGACGAGGTGCTGGACCTCACCGGTTTGCGATCATGCCGCGACGAATTGACGCGGAATCTCCCCTATGGCCGCCGTAAGGTCGTCGAGATTGCCCGCGCCCTCATGGCACGGCCCAAGCTCCTCGTCCTCGATGAACCTGCCGCGGGCCTGAACAGCAGCGAGAAGGGGAACCTCATGACGCTGCTGAGCCGGGTCCGTGACACGGGCATATCCATTCTGCTCATCGAGCACGAAATGGCCATGGTGGAAGCGCTCAGCAACCGCGTCTTTGTCTTGAACTATGGCAAAAAGATTTCCCAGGGAAGCTTTGCAGAGATCCAGCGGGATGCGGCCGTAGTCGAGGCCTATCTCGGGACGGGAGGGTCGCACGCTTAGGCTCGACAAATTGGTTGTCTCTTACGGGGAAGGCAGCCCCGTCCTGCGGGAGATCACCGTGGAGGTGCCCGACGACAAGATCGTGACTCTGCTGGGGGCAAACGGGGCAGGGAAGTCGACCACCTTGAATGCCATATCCGGGCTCCTCCGGCCTTCGGCAGGTTCGATTACCTTCGGCACCAGCGCGCTGCACACCATGCGGACGGACCAAATCGTTAGGACTGGGGTTTCGCACGTGCCGGAAGGGCGGCAAGTATTTCCCGGACTTACCGTGGTCGAGAACCTGAAGATGGGAGCCTATGCCAGCTATCGAAAACAAACGGTGGCGGAGAGTATGGAGAGCGTTTTCGCGCTGTTTCCCCGCTTGGCCGAACGGCGAAATCAGCCGGCCGGCACACTGAGCGGCGGCGAGCAGCAGATGTTGGCGATCGGTCGGGGCCTGATGATCCGGCCCAAGCTCCTCATGCTCGATGAGCCATCTCTGGGGCTCGCCCCGCGTGTAGTCGAAGACATTTTCCGGACCATACAACAAGTCAAGGCCCAGGGCGCCACGATCCTGCTGATCGAGCAAAACGCCAACTTGGCACTTTCGATCTGTGACTACGTCTACGTGCTCTCAGTGGGGAGCATCGTCTTGCAGGGCACTCCGCAAGCGGTGAAACAAGAGGGACAACTCCTGAACGCCTACCTTGGCGGTGCAGGCTGAAAAACAGCCGTTGATCAGGTCATCAGCGAAGGAGTTCCGGAAAATCGACCTCCAGCATGGCGACGCTTCCAGTTAGCCACGGTGTTTGCAAAACTTCTCGCACGCCGGCTAGGCGGCCTTGTTCTCCTCCCGCTGCTGGGCCTTAAACTTCGCCCACCGGGCTCGCTGCGCCGCCGCGATCCTTTTGCGCGCGGCACGGTTCATCCGCCGCGCTGGCCTCGACGCTTTGGCTGGCTTCATCTTTCCCTGCGCCCAGCGCTGCTTCATCAGCCGCGACATCTTCCTGCGGGCAGCAGCACTCATGCGGCCACGCCGGCGCACCTTCCGTGCCGCCTTTGGCAGACGGCGTACGGTGTGGCGTTCAGTTGAGTTGACGGCTTCAATTGCCGAAATAGCTTGGTCGATACGGTCGCGCTCCCCTACCGCGATCGCCATTGCCAAACGATCCTTCAACGCCGACTCGGACTCGATCCGTGGCATCGGGGGTCTCGGAATGCAAGCTCTGAGCCTGTACTATGGGACGGAGGAATCGCGCGAGGGCGTGGCTGCATTTCGGGAGAAACGGCGCCCCCGCTTTCGTTGATTCAGGGTCAATCGGGTTTTCGGGCAAGGAGGCCGGCGATGACACTCGACGTCGGGATGCGCGACTGCGACCTGCGAGCTGTCCCGGAGTATGCGCGCAAGGTGGAGGCAATCGGCTACGACTGTCTCTGGACGTCCGAGACGCAGCACGACCCCTTCCTGCCCCTGGCAGTCGCGGCCACCGCGACCTCTTCCATCAAGCTCGGGACGTCGATTGCGGTGGCGTTTCCACGCAGTCCGATGGTCATTGCCTACACCGCTTGGGACATTCAGAAGGCTTCGGCGGGGCGATTCATTCTTGGACTTGGGTCGCAAGTGAAGGCGCACAATCAGCGCCGTTTCTCGGTGAAGTTCGAGTCGCCAGGACCGAAGTTGCGAGAAGTGGTGCTGGCGCTGCGCGCCATCTGGGAATGCTGGCAGCAGGGAACGCCGCTCCAGTTCGAGGGCGAGTTCTACAAGTTCGATCTGATGACGCCCTTCTTCAATCCTGGCCCGATCGCGCACCCGAAGATCCCGATCTTCATCGCGGGGGTCAACCGATACATGTGCCGCATGGCGGGAGAGGTCTGCGATGGCATGCATGTGCATCCCTTCCACACACCCAAGTACTTGCGCGAGTACGTGCACCCGGCCGTCGAGGAAGGACTGCGTGCGTCGGGGCGGTCGCGCCAGGATTTCGTGTTCGCTACAGCCAGCTTCGTGGTGGTTGGAGATACTGAGGGTGAGCGCGCCCAGAACGCGGAAGCGGTGAAACAGCAGATCGCGTTTTACGCCTCGACGCGGACGTACGAGCCGGTGCTGGCGTCGCACGGGTGGGAGGGGATCACGCAAGAACTGCACCGCAAGTCGCTCGCGGGCGACTGGACAGGAATGACACGGCTCATCACCGACGAGATGCTCGACACCATCGCGGTGAGCGGAACCTACGAGAGCATCGGCAGCAAGCTGCGCGAGCGTTACGCGGGACTGCTGGACCGCATTACGCTATATCAGCCCTACGAGACATTGGTGGATAAATCACGGCTTGCTGCGCTGGTGAGACAATTCAAGGAGTGAATGATCAAACCGAGCGACCGCTGCTTGGCACGCCGCCTGAGACTTACGCCGCATTCTTCGGTTGCGCTTTCTGTTTAGCCCAGCGCGCCCGCTGCGCCGCCGCGATTTTCTTGCGGGCGGCGCGGCTCATCCGCCGCGCTGGCCTCGATGCCTTGGCTCGCTTCATCTTTCCCTGCGCCCAGCGCTGCTTCAGCAGCCGCGACAGCTTCCTTCGGGCAGCGGCGCTCATGCCGCCGCGCCTGCGGGGCTTCCGTGCCGCTCCTGGGGGACGGCCTACCCTCCGGCCTCCCGTCGAGTTGACGGCTTCAATGGCTGAAATCGCTTGGTCAATACGGTCGCGCTCCGCGCGAAGTTCCGCGAGAATCCTATTGGTGTCCATGATGGCTCCTCGGATAGGTATCCTAACAGCGCACCTAGGAGACTAGCAAAGGGATTTATAGAGTGCGGCCTGGCCAAATTGGCTTCGGGATAGGTGTTCTTATCCTGTTTCACTTCGGATGCAGACTGCGACAGCAGGAACCATGGTCGCACCTTTGCCGGGCAGGACTTGAGACCGGCAACAGGTTGTACGAAAGTCTTATGCAACAGGTCCCGGAGTCTGGGACCAGCCCCGCGTAAGCCCGCTCGGGCGCTGGAGTCGAGACACAGGATAAAGTCTTCGACGCTAAAGGAATGGTTGCAGCGCAGACCGCGATCGGCAGCCAGCCCCCTGGCGGCTGGAGCCTGATTGACTTGGCAGGCAGTGCGGACTAACATCGGCGCCTACGTCCGGCCTATCACGCCAGCAGTCTGGAACGACGCCACACGCCATCGGTATTGCTTGCACAGAAACCAAATGACTACAGCAGCAACCTATGGATTTGACTTGAGAATCTGAGAATCCGAGGAGTTGAGGAGTTCACCATCCTCAAATCCTCACATCCTCGAACATTCGTGGGGGCCTCATGAGCAGGATCAACCTGACCGTCAACGGCCATGCGCATACCGTTGACGTCGATCCGGCGACGCCGCTGCTGTACGTGCTCAGTGACGATCTCCAGCTTCGCGGACCCAAGTTCGGCTGCGGCCTCGGCCAGTGCGGCGCGTGCACGGTGCTCGTGCGCGGGCGCGCCATCCGCTCCTGCGTCACGCCGGTCGGCGCGATGAAAGGCGCCGAGATCACGACGCTCGAGGGACTCGGGTCCATCGACAGGCCGCACCCGCTCCAGCAGGCGTTCATCGACGAGCAAGCCGCGCAGTGCGGTTTCTGCCTGAGCGGCGTCATCCTGACGGCCAAGGCGCTCGTCGACACGAACCCGAATCCATCCGACAGCGACATCCAGCAGGCGCTCTCGGGCGTCCTCTGCCGCTGCTTCGTGCACACGCGGATGCTGCGTGCCATCAAACGCTACGCGCGGGAGAAGAAAGCATGACCGCCTTCTCGCGCCGCGAATTCCTGCAGGGCGCTGGTGTCCTCATCGTCAGCTACAGCAGCGCGTCGATCTTCGAGCCGCTCGCCTTCGGGCAAGGGCCGTTCGACACGCACGCGTCGCACGTCGATCCGCGTCAGCTCGATTCATGGATCGCGATTGCCGCCGACGGCGCCGTCACCGCGCACACCGGCAAGTGCGAGCTCGGGCAGGGGATGCTGACCGCGCAGTCGCAGCTTGTCGCCGAGGAGCTGTCGGTGCCGCTCGCGCGCGTGCGGCTCGTCCAGTGCGACACCGATCTCTGCCCCGACCAGGGGACGACATCGGGCAGCCAGTCGACGCCAGTCAACTTCAACGAACGCAACCTGGCGCAGGCGGCGGCGACGGCCCGCGAGGCGCTGCTCGGGCTCGCGGCGACCAAACTTGGTGTTGCTGTGGCCGATCTCACGATCTCCGACGGCACGATCACGGCGACGTCCGACAAGACCAAGCGCGTGACCTATGGCGAACTCGTGGCCGGCCGCAGGTTCAACCTGCTGCTCAGCACGACAGCGAAACGTAAGACCGCGGGCGAGTGGAAAGTGCTGGGCACCCCGGCGATGCGCCTTGACATGGCGGCGATGGCCACCGGGCAGTTCGAATACGTGCATAACGTGCACGTTTCCGGCATGCTGCACGGCCGCGTCGTGCGGCCACCCCGGCTCGGCGCGACGCTCGTTGATGTCGACGAGGGCTCGGTTCGCCACATCCCCGGGGTCGTGAAGGTCGTCCGCCGCAAGAATTTCGTCGGTGTTGTCGCCGAACGGCAGTCCCAGGCGGCGCAGGCCGCGGAGCAGTTGAAGGTGCAGTGGAGCGGCGGCGGGAGTCTTCCCGTGCAGGGCGAGTTCTACGACCGGCTGCGAACCATGACCCCGTCGCGCGACGCATTGGTCGTCAACTCCAAGGATGTTGACGAGAAACTCGCGCAGGCGGCGTCGGTAATCAAGGCGACGTATCTCCATCCCTACCAGGCGCACGCGTCGATGGGCGCGTCGTGCGCCGTCGCGGACGTGCACAACGGGAAGGCGACCGTCTGGTCGGCGACGCAATCGGCATATCCGACCCGCAACGGCGTCGCCGCGCTGCTCGGACTGCCGCTCGAGAGCGTGCGCGTCATCTTCACGCGCGGATCCGGGTGCTATGGCCTGAATGCCGCCGACACCGTGTCGTACGATGCGGCGTTGCTCTCGCACGCGGTAGGCCGGCCGGTTCGTGTGCAGCTCACGCGCCAGGAGGAATTCCTCTCGGAGAGCTACGGCAACGCGTACGTGATCGACCAACGGATTGGCATCGATCACGATGGGACGATCGTCGCATGGGATTACGAAGCGTGGTGGCCGTCGCTCGGCGGCCGGCCCGGGTACGACAAGCCCGGAAACGTCATCACCGGTTTGCTCGCCGGCTTCGAGCCCGACCGCGTGGCGGCGCGAGCGGCCGGCGACGTGGCGGGCGGGTTTCAGAACCGCAGCAACGCAGCGCCCTCGTACGTGGCCGGCTGCGCCGGCGACAACTGCGGCGGGGCAGGGAAGGTGCGGAGCGAGCGGGTGCTCACGCACACCGTTCCATCGCCGTTTTTCACCGGGCCGCTGCGGTCGCCGTCCCGCCTGCAGAACACGTTCGCACACGAGTCGTTTATCGACGAAGTGGCGGCGCATGTGAAAGCGGATCCGGTTGCATATCGGCTCCGTCATCTCAGGGACGAGCGGCTTATTGACGTGATGAAGCAGGCGGCGAAAGCGGCTGGGTGGGAGGCGCGGCCATCACCGAAGCCGGCTGCGGGCGGCGGCAGCATCGCGACCGGCCGAGGGATTGCGTGTGTCGTGTACGAAGGCGAGAGCTACGTGGCGATGGTGGCCGACGTGGATGTCGATCGCGCCAGCGGCAAGGTGCGCGTGAAGCGGTTCGTCGTTGCGCACGATTGTGGGCCGATCTCAAACCCGGACGGGCTCAAGAACCAGCTCGAAGGCGGCACGCTGCAGGGGATGAGCCGCGCGCTCGGTGAAGAGGTGACGTGGGACGATCAGAACGTAACCTCGATTGATTGGGGGACGTACGACAGCCTGCCGCTCGGGTTCGAAGTGCCGGCGGTGGAGAGTGTGCTGATCAATCGCATCGGTGTTTCCGCGACCGGCGCTGGTGAATCGGCGATCACCGTCGTCGCGGCGGCGATCGGCAACGCGATTTTCGACGCGACCGGGGCGCGCATCCGCGAGGTGCCCTTCACGCCCCAGCGGATCAAAGCGGCACTCGTCGCGAAGACCTCTCAATGAAACCGAACGGAGACCGCACAGACCACGCAGAGCATTGATTTCCGGTTCCGCGAGCTCCGCGTCTTCCCCGGACCTTCACTTCTTCTAATGGACGATAAGGGTCAGGGGCAAAGATTGGCTGTTTGAGCCTGTAGCCGCGGTTACTGTCAGCGTATATTGTCCAGCCGGCGTACCGTTTGGGTTCGTCTGGGTGCAGTGCTTCGAGCATGAGAAGACTCTCAGCAGTGAATAACAGTCAACGAGGGTTGGCGTTCCTGTAGCTATTCTTGGGAATGCCACAAATCGCGGCCGTCGGCTTCTCCCTCGCTCTGTTGCTGTACACCGGGGTCACTGCATATTCGCTCGTAGCCGTCGTTGTTGCGTGCTTGGTGACATCTGTGAGCGTTCTGATATTCGGCAGTTGGTCGAAAAGGAACCCGCGGCACTAGATGCAAGATCAGCAACAGCCGCAAGCCTTGCCGCGGATGGCCTGCCGACCTTCCCAAATGATGAGCGGCACAACCGCTAAGGCCGCAATCGGGTCGGCCCACGCCACCCGCCAAATCGCGTTAACCGCCAGTCCCGTTAGCGCAATCACGGACAGGTAAGCGCATAGCGCTGACTCGGCGGCATCTGCCCTCAGAGCAGCACTGCCCGTAGCTGCCGACAGGCGCCGCTTTTCCTTTGCAAGCCACGGCATGATCGCGGCTGCCGCAATCAGAACGGCAATCCCCAGAAGTGTCGGTTTGGGCTCGCTGTACCCCAGCAGAGCCATGGCCGCAGCGGCGGCCACGTATGCGGCGAGCCCGTACAGCAGGACTCCCGCGATGCGGGTTGCACGGCGCTCCATGTGCTCGTGTGCGGCATTGGCGCGAAACCTCCACAGCACAACTACCGCCGAGAGAAGTTCGATGGCACTGTCTCCTCCAAAGGCAAGCAGCGCTGGGCTACGCGCCCGCCATGCGGCGAACAGGGAAACCACGGCCTCCACACTCATCCACGCGATTGTGACTGCTTGGACCCGCCGGATGCGCCGGAGAGCGTCTGGAGTGGCTATTTGCAGCACCGAAGCCATTTGGGTGAGCATTATCGCACGGTGGAATGTCCAGCCTCTGTGCAGGGGAGCGACTGGACATTGCGCTTGGCACCCCTCGTTCAGGTGTCCTGCCGGACTTCTCCACGCTCCCCAGCCGCTTGGGAGCCAGGGTCCGAGAGAACGGCAAGCAACGTGGATCAATTCCAGTCTGACCTGGGAGACTAAAATCAGAGAAGAGGACAGGCGAATGGTTCGCCGTCGCGAACGGAAACCAGGGCTCACGGATCGTGAGTGCGACGGGGGGCGCGGCCAGGACTAGCGTGCGACTGGTTCTGCGACCGTGGTTCCAGCGTTCTTGGGCGCCCCTCCCGGTGGTGAAACGGCATCGAGCGCCTGGCGGAGATCGGCAATCAGGTCCTCTACGTCCTCCATGCCCACAGAATAGCGAACCAGCCCGTCGCTGATGCCTGCCGCACGTCGATCCTCGGGTGACATGCCAGCATGAGTCATCGAGGCCGGATGCTCAATGAGGGTTTCCACGCCGCCTAGAGAGACCGCCAGGGCAGCCACCTGGACTCGATCCATCACTCGGCGGCCTGCCTCCACGCCCCCCGCGAGTTCGAAGCTGATCATTGCCCCGAAGCCTTTCATCTGGCGTTTGACCAATTCATGCTGGGGATGGGACTCCAATCCGATGTACCGCACCGTGCTCACCTCAGGTTGTTTCTCCAGCCACTGAGCGATCGCCAAGGCACTTTGCTGCGCTCGTTCCAACCGTACTCCAAGCGTCTTGAGGCCGCGCAGAACCAGGAAGGCCTGGTGCGGATCCATATTGCATCCTGAGTTCACCATCACGGCCCGCAGGCGCTTGTACATCGCCATCTCTTTGGCCACCAAAATCCCGCCTACAACGTCGGCGTGGCCGTTGATGAACTTGGTCACGGAGTGGAGGACTACGTCTGCGCCTAGATTCAGCGGGTTTTGGAGGTAGGGACTGGCGAAGGTGTTGTCAACGACAACCAGGCAGCCATGGGCGTGGGCCAGGGACGAGACCTGTTGGATGTCCGTGACTTGCATCGCTGGGTTGGACGGAGTCTCGACATACACGAGCTTGGTATTTGGCCGCAGTGCATTGCGCACCTGGGGCAAATCGGAGGTGTCCACGTACGTTGACTCGACACCGAAGCGCGAAAAGTGGTTCTCCATAAGCCCACGGCTGGGACCATACACAGACGCTGTGCTCACCATGTGAGCGCCCGCCTCCAGCAGAGCCAGATAAACCGTGCACACGGCGCCGAGACCGGAGCTGGTGGCGATACCTCCGCAGCCATCTTCCAACTCTGCAACGTTCTCCTCCAGCGCCCGGATGGTTGGATTTCCGATGCGCGTGTATATGTATCCGTCCTCCTCGCCGGCGAAGAGCGCCGCGCCGTGCGCGGAATTCCGGAACGCGAACGTGGAAGTCTGGTAGATGGGAACATTGATCGCACCGGTCGCGTCCGCTCTGTGCCCGGCATGAATCAGCTTAGTGTTGATGCCCGCGTGCTTGGTATCCATAAGCTCCCTTTTCGGCCCAGATTTGGCCCGCGCCAATCGCGGGTACTCGAATGCAGTGTCACTCGTGGGACCGATCTCGAACTGTGACGACCCGCACGTTACTCGGTGACTGGCGGGCGCTTGGGTGACGAGGCGCGCCGGCAAATGGCGATATAGCTGTAGCGGCCACACGCTCAAGATTCATACGAACCTCCAGAGATGATGTATGCGACTAAGGTGCCGTTATTTCGGCTGCGCAACCGGAGTCTGGCAGGCGGCCGCTTGCGGCAGGCCAAGCTTGCGCAGAATGGTCATGGCCGGGCACCAGTCCGTCAGCCCCGATTGAAACAGGTTCAGGCCGACAAATGCGGTGAACAGAAACCAATAGTGACTGACCCAGTAGCCCAGGGCCAGCGAAATCAGAACGAACGCGCCTGCCAGCAGGCGCAATCCACGTTCCACGGTCATGTTTTTGCCTCCATAGAAATTTGGCCCGCTGATACAAGGGCTGGAGTCTGCAGTATCGTCTTTGCAGACTTCTGGCTCATGTAGTAAAGGACCGGCACGGCCATTCGTGACAGCACGGTGGACGCCACTTCGCCGGCCATCAGCGACAGCGCCAGTCCCTGGAAGATCGGGTCGAACAGGATGACGCTGGCGCCCACGACCACGGCGGCGGCGGTCAGCAGCATCGGACGGAAGCGGACGGCGCCGGCATCTACTACCGCTTCAGCCAGCGGCATGCCCTGGGCGCGGCGCAATTCGATGAAGTCCACCAGGATAATCGAATTGCGCACGATAATTCCCGCGCCGGCGATGAACCCGATCATGGAAGTCGCGGTGAAGAACGCGCCCAGCATCGCGTGTGCCGGCAGGATTCCGACCAGCGTCAGCGGGATGGGCGCCATGATCACCCATGGCGTCTTGAACGACTTGAACCATCCCACCACCAGCACGTAGATCAGCACCAGCACGGCGGCGAAAGCGAGGCCCAGGTCGCGGAAGACTTCGTAGGTGACGTGCCATTCTCCGTCCCACTTCAGGCTGTAGTGCTCGGTGCTGTCGGGCAGTTGGGACGAGTATTGCTCGATGGAGTAGCCGGCGGGCATGCGCAGGCGATCGATCGCGCGCCCCATCTTGAGGATGACGTACACCGGGCTTTCTTCATGGCCGCTGACGTCACCGGTGACGTAGACCACGCGCCGCAGGTTCTTGCGATAGATGTTGGTGTCGATCGTTGTCTGCTCGACGCGCGTCACTTCGGCGAGCGAGACCTGCGCGCCGGAGGGCGTGGGCAGGCGTATGCTGCGGAGCTCCTCGATGCCGGAGCGCGACGCACGTGCGAGGCGAACCTCGATAGGCACGTCCTCGCGGGCTTCAGGCCGGTGCAGCAGTCCGGCGGTGGTACCGTTGAGCGCGATCTGGATGGTGCGCGTGACCTCGGCGGCGGAAATGCCGTGCAGCGCCGCCTTGTCGAGGTCTACTTTGATGTCGTACTTGGTCTGCGGGTCCTGGACGTACCAATCGACGTCGGTCACACCGGGCGTATTCGTGAAGATGCCTTTGATCTGCCCCGCGAGGCCGATCTGTCCCTTGTAGTCCGGTCCGTAGACCTCGGCGACCAGCGTCTCGAGCACCGGCGGGCCGGGCGGGACCTCGGCCACCTTGATGCGCGCGCCGAAGGCGTCCGCGATGGGCTGGATTTTTGCACGCACGCGCTTGGCAATATCGTGGCTCTGGGCTTTGCGCTGGTCGAGCGCGACCAGATTCACCTGGATGTCGGCTTGGTTGGGAGCGCGGCGCAAAAAGTAATGGCGGACCAGCCCGTTGAAGTTGTACGGGCCGGAGGTTCCGGAATAGATCTGGTAGTTCGAGACCTCGGGCTCTCCACGCAGCGAGGCGGCCAGCGCCTGGGCGACGCGCGTGGTCTGCTCGAGCGGCGTGCCGTCCGGCATGTCGATGATCACCTGGAACTCGCTCTTGTTGTCGAAGGGCAGCATCTTCACCCGCACCAGCTTCAGCGGGACGAGCGTGCAGGCGGCAAGCAGCAGCACCACCACCGTGCCTAGGAACAGCAGGCGCTTGCGGCCATCGTGGATGAGCGGGGTCATGATGCGCCGGTAGAGGCGGGTGGTCCAGCCTTCGGCTTCGTGCTTCGTCCCGCCGCGCTTGGCGTGCGAGCCGATGAGGCGCAGCGCCGCCCAGGGCGACACCACGAAGGCCACGATCAGCGAGAACATCATGGCCGCTGAAGCGCCCACGGGGATAGGGCGCATGTAAGGGCCCATCAGACCGCGGACGAAGGCCATCGGCAGGATGGCCGCGATCACGGCGAAGGTGGCGAGGATGGTGGGATTGCCGACCTCGTCCACCGCTTCCACGGCGACGTCGGTCAAGCTGCGGCCCGCGTTCTCCGGCAGGCGGAAGTGGCGGACGATGTTCTCGATGACCACGATGGCGTCGTCCACCAGGATGCCGATGGAGAAGATCAGCGCGAAGAGCGTGACCCGGTTGAGGGTGTAGCCATAGAGATAGAAGATCGCCAGGGTGAGGGCGAGCGTCACTGGCACCGCCAGCAATACCACGCCTGATTCCCGGAACCCCAATGCCAGCGCCACCAGCAAGGTTACGGAGAACGTAGCTATCAGGAGGTGCTTCAGTAGTTCGTCGGACTTGTGCTTCGCGGTCTCACCGTAATTGCGGGTGACGCTGACATTGAGGTCCGGGGGGATCAGGTATCCGCGCAGCGAATCCAAGCGTTCCAGCGCGCGGTTAGAGATGACGGTAGCGTTGGTGTTCTTGCGCTTGGCCAGCGTGATGGTGACCGCGGGATACTCGGCGCCCGTCTGCGCGCTGCCTATGCCGCCGTAGAGGACGTAGGAGTTGGGCTCGTCCGGCCCGTCTTCCAGGCGGGCGACATCGCGCAGGTAAACCGGAACGCCGCCGTGGACGCCGACCACGACCTGCTGCAGATCCTCCGGCGTGGAGAGAAAAAGGCCGGCCTCCACCTGAATCTCCCGGTTATCGCGCGCGAAGCTGCCGGCCAGCGAGCGCTGGTTGGCGGCCTCGAGTTGCATGGCAATCGAACCGGGAGTCAGGCCGTAGGCGGCAAGCCGTGCGGGGTCGAGGATGACGCGCATTTTGCGCGGTTGTCCGCCGATGATCTTGGTTTCGGCGACGTCGTCGATCTTCTTGAGCTGGTTCTCCAGTTCGCCGGCGATGCGCCGCAGCCGGTCGGAGCCGTAGCCGCGTCCCCAGAGCGTAAGCGCGAGGATGGGGACGTCGTCGATAGAGCGGACTTTAATAAGCGGCTGCGAAACGCCG
The DNA here is from genome assembly GCA_044447375.1 of Terriglobales bacterium. Taxonomy (GTDB): domain Bacteria; phylum Acidobacteriota; class Terriglobia; order Terriglobales; family Acidobacteriaceae; genus JAHFUA01. The sequence continues at coordinate 20,747 of JBIOFT010000014.1, forward strand.
GGCGGGATGCGATCGAAATTCGAGTATAGCTTGTTGTAGGTGCGGATGATCGCGTCTTCTTCCTTCTGCCCCACGTAGAAGCGCACGATCACCAGGCTCATGCCGGGCGAACTGATCGAGTAGAGATACTCGACCCCGGGCACCTCGCGCAGCAGCTTCTCCATGGGAATGGTGGCGCGCTGCTCGACCTCGGCCGGCGTCGCGCCCGGCATCTGCACGATCACGTCGAGCATAGGGACGACGATCTGCGGTTCTTCTTCGCGTGGCGTTTGCCAGATGCTGAACGCGCCCAGCAGCAGCGCGGCCGCGATCGCCAGCGGCGTCAGCTTGGAGGCGATGAAGGTGTGTGCAATGCGTCCCGCGACGCCTAACTTCATGGCCGGGCCTCGACCTTATGGCCCGCGAGTTCACGGTCGCCGGGCTGCGCCACGAGCCACTCGCCTTCCTGCAGGCCGGCTAGCACCTCCACGCGATTGTCGGCGGGTTTGCCCAGGGTGACGTAGCGAAGATTCGCCAGCTTGTCCGGCCCAACCACATAGACGGCCTGCAACTGTCCGCGGTCAAGCACCGCATCGCGCGGCACGATGATGGCCTGGCGCTCTCCACGGTTGAAGCGCGCATGCCCGGAGAGCCCCGAGCGCAGGCGCGCGTCTGCCGGGAGTTCTACCTTGACGAGGAAGCTGCGGCTGGCGGGATCGGCGGCGGGAACGATCTGCGCGATCTTGCCGGGGAATTCGCCGAGAGCATCGACCACCACGGTTGCCGGTGCGCCCAGACGGATAAGTGCAATGTCGTGCTCATCCACGGCAACTTCCATGCGGAAGCGGCGCGTGTCTTCGATGGTCAGCAGCGGGACGCCAGGAGCGGCGAGCGCGCCGGGATCAACGCGCTTTTCGGTGATCACGCCGTCGAAGGGTGCGCGGATGCGCGTGTACCCGAGGGCAGATCGCGTCTGGGCTTCGGCGGCCGTCGCCTGCGCCAACCCCGCCTGGGCCTGATCGCGGTGAGCGGCAGCGGCCTTGGCCCGCGCCTGCACCTGGTCGAACTCGTGCGGGCTCACCGATTTCCTTTCGAAGAGAGTTTGATACCGAGTGAGCGTGGAGTTGGCGAGGTTGTAGTCGGCGTCGGAGGCGGCGATATCCTGACGCGCGGCGTTCACGCCCGCGGTGGCGCGCTCGAGCCCGGCCTGCTGCTGCGCGTCGTCAAGAACGATGAGCACTTCACCCTTGCGTACGTGCTGGCCTTCGGTCGCACGGATGGCGGAGATCGTCGCGACGATCTGGCTGGAAAGCTGGCTGGTCTGGGCGGCGCGCACCGTGCCCATGGCTTCCCCGTAGTCGGGAATGGCGGCCCGCTGCGCCTGCACCAGTGCGACGTCGCGCACGACGAGCGGTGCGGCAGCGGCGGTCTGCTTGTTCTCGCTGCAGCCCGCGGCCACAAAAGCCAGCAACAAGGAAAATGGAATGAGTCTGCGGATCATTGCTTCACCACGGGCGAATCGGCGCTGAGGGTGCCGGTCGCCAACTCGAGATTCGCGTAACTGCCGTGGACCCGGTACACGGCCTGCCAATAGCCGGTCCTGGCGCGCACGTCGGCCTCTTCCATGCGCAGCAGGTCGGTGATGGTATTGAGCCCGGTGTCGTAGCGGTCGTGGCCAATGCGCAGGCTTTCGTCGGCCTGGGCGACGGCGGTGCGCGCCACTTCGAGCTGGCGGCGGGCGGTGTCATCGTCGAAGTACGCCTTGCGCACTTCCAGCCGCACGGCGCTGGCGGCTGATTCGCGCAGCGCGTCCACCCTCTGTTTCAGGGCGCGTTCACGCTCGAGATGCGCCACACGGGCTCCGCCATCAAACAGGTCGAGGTGGACCTCGAGGCCGAACATCCAGTCATTGCCGCCGCCACCGCCGAAGCGCGGGTTGTCGGCCTCCCAGTTGCCGACAGCGTTCACCGTCGGCCCGAAGGCGGCTTTGGCGATCTTCACGCTGTTCTGCTGGATCGACTGTTGCAAGGCGAGGCCACGCAGGTCGGGACGGTGGTCGAGCGCGCGCGCTTCGAGTTGGTCCAGCGAATCGGAGGGAAAGACGCGATCGGCTAGGACTTCGCTTAACTCATAACTCGTATCCGCCGCGATGCCGAGTTCGTGAGCGAGTTGCGCCGCCGCGATGCTGGCGTCGTTCTGCGCGCGGATCAGCTCCTGCTGGCGCGCGGCCTGGTTGACCTGTGCGCTGAGCAGGTCGCTTTCCACGCTCATGCCCGCCTCGACATTGGAGCGAGCGCGGTCGAGCAGCGACTGCGAGCTCTTCAGCGCGTCCTGCGCGACTTCGAGCTGGCGCTTGGCCAGAAGCAGCCCGGTGTAGGTGTCCACCACGCGCATCACCAGCTCCTGCTCGGTTCGGTCGAGGTTTCGTTTCGCCAATTCGCTGGCTTGCTTCGCTTGCGTCATGCGCGCCCAAGAAGCGCCAGAATCAAAGAGCTGCCATTGGCCGGAAAAGCGGGTTACGTAGTTGCTGAACGGCGTCGGCGTATTGAGTTGGTTGAGGTCGAAGTCGGCGGTCGTAAACCTCTGCTGCCGCAGCTTCGAGCCGAAGACGTACACGGGATCATTGCCATCCTGATAGGTCTCGCTGAACCCGATGCGGGGAAGCAGCGGCGCGCGCGACAGCTTCAAGCCGGCATACGCGGCACGCTGCTCGAAAACGGCGGCCTTGCGCACGGGATTCTTTTCCAGTGCGACCGCGACCGCCTGATCGAGCGTGAGCTTGGTCTGAGCCGCGACCGGGATGGAGGCTGCCAGCAGCGCTGCCAGCAGCAACGCTCTCAGATGCGCGGCGAGCTTCATGACTGCACGGCTCCCGTCCCGAGCGGCTCCTCGGCGTGGGTGGGCACAATCTCAAAGCTGGTGACCAGTTCGGCGGTCTTCGAGATCATCGCGCCCACCGAGCAGTACTTGGTTTCCGAAAGGTGGATGGCGCTTTCGACCGCCGCCGGATCGATGTCCTCGCCGCTCACCCGGTGCACGATGCGCACGCGGGTGAACACCTGCGGGGGATCCGGAGCTTGCTCGGCCGATACCCGCACCTCGTAGCCCGTGACCTTCTGGCGCCTTTTGCGCAGGATGCCAATCACGTCGAAAGCCGTGCAACCCGCCAGGGCTGCGGCCGCCAGCTCGATGGGCTTAGGGCCGGTGGCGCCGGCGGCATCGTCCACCAGCAGCCGGTGCCCGGAACCCGTGGTGGCCTCGAATTGCCGGCTGGTCCCTTCCGGATGAGTGAGAGTGACTTTGGCTTCGATCATTGGCGACCTCCTGTGCCGCAGGAATAAATGCAGGATCGAAGCAGAGTGTTACAGGATTGCGGGACGGGGTCTGTGACGGATAACCGCCGATCAGGCTCGGGCGGCGGCTTCAAACGCCCGCAGCAGCTTCTTCCTGATTTGGGCCGCAACCTTGGGGTCCATCGGCTGTGCTCGGTGCCGCTGGCTGCGGCGCACCGTCTCTTCCAGGCTGGCGAGATAACCGACGCAGGGTTTGCAACCTTCCAAGTGGGCCTCGAGCTTGGCGCACAGGGCGGGATCGAGCTCGCGGTCAAGGTAGTCGGAGAGCGCGGCGAACATCTTGCGGCAGCGGCGGGAAGGAGCGTGTGCAGGCCGGACAGGGCGGCGGCGCGCCGGGCGGGCCGCGAGTTCGTTTCTCAGGAAGGCACGGGCGCGGTGGAGGCGGACGCGCACGGTCCCGGGCCGGAGTCCGGTGATGCGGGCGATCTCGCCGAGAGAGAGTTCTTCCATGTCGTGCAGCACCAGCACCATGCGGTACAGTGGCGGGACCCGCAGCACAGCCTGCTGCAACTCCTCGCGGCTCTCCGCCCGCAGAAGTTGCTGCTCGGGACTGCCGTCGCGAGGCTTCGAGGTGACAGCTTCCAGTTGGGCGCGGTCGGGCAGGACTTCTTCCAGCGAAAGATGCGGCTGGGGAGCGAACTTGCTGCGGCGACGGCTCATCAGGCAACGGCTGCGGGCCACTTTATAGAGCCAGACAGCCAGGGCCTCGGGGCTTTCGAAGTTGGGCAACTGCCGGGCGGCACGCAGCAGCGTTTCCTGCATCGTATCTTCGGCGTCTTCGCGGTGGCCGCAGACCTTCATGCTGAAGGAAAAGACGGTGTTCTGGAGGATGGCCAGAGCCGCGTCCAGCGACTCCGGACGGCCGCTGCGCAAGAGCGTGATGGCGTTCTGGATCTCCGGGCGCACTCTGCTCTTACAATATCGCAGGCGCGACGGTGCGTCCAAGGGTGAGGCCGATTCGGGGCGTGCCTCGCTCCAGCCGATCGTCCAGCGTTCATTACGCCATGGCCGCTGACTCCAACTGGAACTCCCAGGCGCAATATTTGCCTTCGGGCGCCTCAGGGGGGCAGTGGAGGCAGGTCGTGCGGATGCGCGGGTCGATGGTCCGGGCGAAGGTTTCGAACTCAACCACGCCCACGCTCTTGCACGGGAAATCGGGCAAGCCTTTGTCCTTTCTGGTTTGCTGCACGCGGCACATGTCCATGAAGAAGAACAGGCGGCGCCGATCCTCCGACCATTCGACGCGCTGGCTGTTGATCAGGCTGTAGAAACGGAGGCCCAATGCCCGTTCCAGTGCCGGGAGACCGCCCCCCGCCGGGATACTGAACGTAGCCATGATCCGGCGCGCTTCAACCGCGGCAAACCTCGCCCAGGATCGAGCGTCCAGGCCGATGGCGGCCTCCAGCCCCAACTGCTCCTCGGCGGCCAGAAACCAGCAGCCGTCATGAGCCAGCCAGTTCTTGGCGAACATCTCCAGCGCGCGCAGAAGCTCGTCGCGGCTCATGTTCTGGAAGGTACTTGAAGAGGATTCCACGTTTAGTCATCTCCTGGTTGATGGAGTTTTCCGAGACTGGTTCTCATGATTGCCTCTGACGAACAAAATGCCAGCCTAGGCTCTTTTGTTACAGGAAATCGGCCGCCACCAATCTGGACGCAGCGCTGATCCCCCGCAAGGCAAGTACCTTAGTATCTACAGGCAGGTCGTCAAAACGGGGCACGGTGCTTTTACAATGATTTGAAAAGCTGGTCCGGTCCGGAGGTGCATAGCAAGATGCGAGTGTTGATGAGCGCCCAAAACGATGAGATCCGCCCTCCGCTCGCGCGCGTGGTTGATAATACATTCACGAGCGTCGCCAAATTCTACGAAGTTTCGCGGCCGGCAAAGCTTTCTGGCTTCTTCGGGAACAAGCTTGTCCAGCGCGCCAAGCAACTCTTGTTCTCTCTCGGCTGCGTCATATCGTGCCGTCGCCTCTGCTGAGACGACGTGCAATACGTCGATATCACTTCCGAAGGCGCGAGCCAATGCAAAAGCATAGGACGCGGCATGAGCGGCTGCCGCTGAAAAATCGGTTGCGTACAGGATATGCCGAAACTCCAACCGCGCGCAGGAAGGCACCGCGACGTGCGGACCGACCGTGAGAATCGGGCTTTGGACTACCCGCAAGATCCCTTCGGCGACGGACCCAAGAAGGTGCCGCTCCATTGCCCCTCCGCCATGCGTGCCGAGGACGATCAGACTTGGCTCGTGCTGTTCTGACACTCTACCAATCAGGTCGACCGGGTTTCCCTCGCCAAGAACAGTCGTTGACTTTCTTGCTGGCGGTGTCAGTTCCTTTAGTGTTTCGGATAAGAGATGCTCAAGTTGTTGCCGCTGCATACTTCGCACGTGCCCTAATACTTCGGCCTCCGCCGCCGCGGTCAAGAGCCTGAAAGCATGGACCACGATCAATTCGGCGTCAAAGTGCTGTCCGAGGAGAGCCGCATAGCGACCGGCTGCACGAACACAGGCGGAAAAATCAGTGGCAAATACAACTGAGCTGAACGAGAGATCCATGAGCTTGTGGCGCTATTGGCGATTCCGCTTCGTGCATTCGCCAGCATTCTATACGAAATTAATACGGAATGATGAACGAACAATTCCTGGCAGTTGGAAAAGCACGCCAAGTTGAGGCAGACAAGCACATGGGCCGCCTCAGCACTGGCGATCGAGTCCTAGTAGGTTCTCAGCAGGCACGCCAGTGAGGCGAGCCTGCTGCGGCCTACTTTTCCACGTGGCCGGCATTCGGTGAGAAAGAGTGGGAGTCAGCGCCAAAGGCGTGCCTTCTGCGACATGCCACGAGCAACCGCAAAACATAAAAAAGTTGAAGTGCATGTTTCCACTGTACCCGTCGCTCTTTCGCGACCGGCACGACCCTGACAGGCCGCTGCTCAATTCGCGCTCCGAGGAGGTAGGGCTCCAAGATCGAAGTGCCACAGACGCATTTGCCGCTCATCGGCAGAGCCAGGGCGAGGCTGCGCGAAAGTGCCCGCAGTCCAGTGCCGGAATCACCCCGCACCCGCAGGCTTGCCAGCCCATTGAGCACTGATTCCGACCACCGCGGCTTGCGTTCCCGGCTACCCAGGACGAGATCGGCCTCGCCGTTCAGTACGGGGGCAGCCACGGCGGGAATGTCGTCCGCACTGAATTCACCGTCTGCATCAATTACGACAATCACGGGCCGGGTTGCAGCTCTGAATCCCCTTGAAATAGCCCCCAAACAACCAAGTTGGGCATCGTTGCGGATGACGATAGCGCCCTCGCGCATGGCCACGGATGCCGTCAGGTCCGTACTGGCATCGTCGACCACCACGACTTCGCGTGCCAGCGGCCGAAGGTTACGAAGTACCTGCTCGATGCGTGATGCTTCGTTGTATGCCGGGACAACCACGCTGATGTCAAGCGGCTCAGTGACTGTGGCCTTCGTCATGTTGAAGCCTGATTCCCGCACCGCACGACGCAATTTCACGGTTTTCTCCAGGGCTTGGCAGACCAGTGAAGGGCGGCGCTTCCTCATGGATCGTCCGCGGCACTGCCGCTCGCTGTACGAGCGCCTTGTCCGGGGGCGTACGGGCGAGAATACCAGAGGCGAGAGGCGGGCGTGTCGACAGCCTGGCAGGTGTTTGTTCGGAAGTTGGAACGCTGCCGATAGGACCGCCGAGCCAGCGCAGGCTGTTACCGCTGCGATGAGCCGGTGGGCTAAGCACCGTGCTGTCTGCCGGCGCGGAGCGTCTGCTGTCATTACGGCCCTAGCAACTCCACCTTTGTTAAGCGCGGTGGACACAACATGCACTAAAATCGGCAGCGCAATCCAAAATGCCTGCTGGGAGAACCGCATGGCCTCGCGCAAGAATCCGCTCCTAAAGAGCGAATATCAAGATGTGACGAGGAAGACCCGCCGGGACTTTCTGAAGACGGCCGGCGCTGTTACCGGAGGGCTTACGGTCTCGCGGGCACTATGGGCATCCTCGGCTTCCGCATTTGGCGCCGGTGCCGTGCCTGACACCCTGCCTCTTAACCCCCCAAAAAACGGAGCTGCTTCGATGAGCGAATTTCGCGGCGTGTTTCCATACCTGGTTTCGCCGATTGGGCCATCCGGGAAGGTGAGCGCGGATGTTCTGACCCGGCTTTGCGACGACCTCATCAAGGCTGGCATGCACGGGCTGACACCTCTGGGCTCGACCGGCGAATTTGCTTATCTCACTTGGCCCCAGCGGCGCCGGGTCGTCGAAGTCGTGATCAAAGCAGCCAAAGGCCGAGTGCCGGTTGTGGCGGGAGTAGCGTCCACGACCATCGCCGATGCCCAGATGCAAGCAGGCGAGTACGAACGCCTCGGAGCTAATGGAATTCTCGCCATCCTTGAATCCTACTTTCCTATTCGCGACGAGGGCGTGTTCGCTTACTTCAAAGCGATCGCGGAATCGGTTTCCATACCAGTTGTGCTTTACACCAACCCCAATTTCCAGCGCTCGGACTTGAGTCTGCCCGTCATTGACCGCCTGAGCCACATACCGAACATCAAGTACATCAAGGATGCTTCCTCCAACACCGGCCGGCTGTTGTCAATTATGAATCGTGTGCAGGGGCGTATGCAGGTCTTCTCCGCCTCGGCGCACATTCCGGCCTGCGTGATGCTGCTTGGCGGCGTCGGTTGGATGGCAGGCCCAGCCTGCGTGGCACCCCGGCAAAGCGTGGAACTCTATGAACTCTGTCACAAGGGTGATTGGAGCGCAGCCATGGTGCTACAGCGAAGACTGTGGAACCTGAACGAGGCGTTCGCCAAGTACAACCTTGCCGCCTGCATCAAGGGCGGACTGGTTCTTCAGGGGTATCCCGTTGGCACTCCGCTGGAGCCGCAAGAGCCCTTGCCGCCTGAAGGCGTGGAAGAAGTAAAACGCGCGCTGGCCGCGATCGGAGCGTTGTAGGCAGTTACTATTCGCCCCCGAGGCTGCGAAGTGTTTGCTTGCGCAGGGAGCGGCCAAGTCTCAATAACGTCGGAGCTGGTGTTTGGGCGATAAAATGCAGTGTGCCAGTCGGGGAGCGCGGATAACAGCTGCTTGCAGGTACGTGTCCCTTGCTGCGATCATCCTGCCGAGAGCGGCGCTGGCACCATCTGGGCTTGCTTCTGCCAGCCGCACGAGTTCGTCGACAAATTCGTATTGAAATTCCGTTCCATTACGGGGAGTGGAATTCCAAAATTAACTCCTATGCTCGTCTTCTCCTTGGTTTTGATAAGTCATGGTGAGTAGCGGCGCTTGCGCAGGTGGCCTCATTTCCGGCAGATCATGACCTTGGACCGCCCGCCCGGGGCCACGACCTTCTCGACGCTCCCGAAGTACTCTTCCAGGACCTCCTGTTCGTGGCGAAGGAAGCTAATGGCCCGCCCGGCGCCTATGAAGGCGAGGCGGAGGTAAAAGAGGGCTCCCACGAAGGGGTTCGGAGGCACGTCATGTTCCATCATCAGAAAGGCTCCCTTCGGCCCCAGGACGCGAGCGATTTCCTGCAACGCCCGGTTCTGCGCTTCCCCCTTAAGCTCGTAGAAGGCGTGCGAACAGGTGGCCGCGTCGAAAGTGCCGGCTGCGAAGGGAAGGCACCCTGCGTCGGCTTCCACTAGATAGATGTTGGCCAGGCTCTTGGTCTTTTCCCGGGCTGCTTTCAGCATGCCTTGGGAAAAATCTACGCCAACAACTTGGCCATTAGGGCCGACCTTCGCCTGCAGGAGCGGGAGAAGAGTAGCCGTACCGGTGCAGAGGTCTAGAATCGAGCCGCCTTTTTGTACGGGAACGCGAGCAACTAAAAATTCCCTGGCCAGACCCTGCCTGTCGCGGGAATGGAGAGCGACGAAGCGATCGTAAAACCTCGAAAACTTGTCGTAGTAAGCCTGTCTCACGCGTCTCATGAGTCTTCACTCACCCGCAGAGCGGCTTTCATTTTTCGTGATCATGCCTCGGGAACCTGGACGGTCAGGCCGGCTCGGAGCGCCACCACGCGGCTGCCAAACTGATTCTGCAAGGAGCCAGTGGCTTCGAACCCTGTGCAGTGACATGGCGCGATCAGCTCGACCCCGAACGCATGCAACTTTTCTGTTGTTGCCTCGATGCGCTCGGCCTGTTGGCGGCCCAAGCTTCTCGACTGTCTCAGCAACGGTTCCGAGCGCACCGGTGTAGAAGGCCGGCGCCTGCCTTCTCCTCAGGGGTTTCGAGCAGCCGGTGCATTCCATGCCCGCCCAGAGCAGCGGCTTACCTGCGTCGGAAGCGGCAAAGCCATACCTGTGAATTCGATTTGACCTACCATGGTCCGCGGGAGCAACCCCCGCGAGGTCCACCGCACCCACCACAATGGCCGCCGTTACCGCAATAGCCGCCACCACGACAATAACCGTCACCGCATCCCATGCCGCGGCAGTAGCCCCGCCCTGATGGTCCGGAGGAAGCCCACATTCCAGGACCGCCCTGCAGCTCGAGACGCTGTTCACCGCTAACTACCTCACGGGCGACGAAGACCTCTCGCGAGTCCTCCTTTACCGTGGATCCCACGGCCTGGAGATTGTCTCCTCTCGCTACGCTAAATTGGTTGACATCCAACCAGCGCGTTGGCCCGAGATTTACATCAACCAACTGGTTGCCGGCCTTGAGCTTCACGTGGGTGTCGGTGCGGCCATTGGCGGGCACCATTGCGACGTTCTCTACCGTGCCCTTCAGAGTGGCTTCTTTTCCGGCCTGATCGCTCCCCTGTGCTCGATCCTGTGCCGGAGCTTGTCCAAACAGCCCATTGGGTACCACTAGCAACAAACACCAAAAGGCAAAGAAAGAAAATTTCAAACTGCGCGAAACCAACATAATGGCTCCTTTCTCGAAAGCTAATCGTTGGTGCAGCCGAGCAAACCAGCAGGGCTCGATGCTTCCAGACCTTTCCCGCCTAGCCTTCGCCCGGGCACTGCAGGCGCCTGATGTTTCTTGCTTCCCTTGCAAGGTCGACGACGGGGGTACGGCTCTGTCGCGGATCCATCAACTAGCTGAAGGAACCACGACATCGAATGCGCGACTTTTCTAAGTACCTGTGCCCAATCGCGCAGGTGTTGTTTTCCCTGGCTCGTAAGCGAGTACACACGGCGTGCGGGCCCGGCGTGATCGGTGTCCCAATCCGAGGAGACGTAGCCGTTTGCTTCCAAACGTCGCAGCGTCCGATACAACGCGGCTCGCTCGATTTCCGCATCGGTAAACGCGTAGTGGGACAGATCGCTGGAAAGCTCGTAGCCGTAGGAACGGCGTTTCGTGTCGAGCATGAGCAGCAATACCGGCTCGACGAACCGATACAGATGCCCCATCGCGCAAGTGCATGGATACTCGTGCTTGTGCCGAAGGCACCCGGAAACAGACTGAGTGCGCTTGGGCTTGGAGTGGCGTTTCTGTGCGTATCCGATGGCCGTCACCGTGGCAACCAGCTTTTAGGTGGTAATTGCACCTAGCAAGCCGACATTCTCCATTGCGGCGGCTTCATTAGCTGTGCCGCAGATCACAGACGCGTGTGAGCATGCTGGGCGAGGGTTTCGTGACCGGGTGCGACGGAGATTTGATGCGGCGCAAGCCAAGGGCGAGCGGAGGGTGACGGTCGTCACTGCCCACTGATGCCGGTCAGCCGCAAATTTACGATGGTGGACCGGGAGGGTCCTCATTGAGGAGGGAATCCCATGGCGGCGAAGTCAAAATCTCGGGAACCTCGGTCACCCAAGCCAAGGTCTCCGAACGGCATCGAGGGAAAAATCCGCACACGTGCCTACCAGTTGTACGAGGAGCGCGGAAGGATTGACGGCCACGCCTCGGACGACTGGCTCCAAGCGGAATCGGAGATACTCAGTAAACGAGGGCAGCCGAGAAACGTGAGGCGCAAGAAGCCGAAGTAGCTGGAGCCGGCGCGCTAGCCACCCTGCTTGGGAAACGCCCGCGGGTCCTTATGCCGTTCGTTCAGTGGGTCCGGTTGCCGGGCATGACCGCAGGAGAATCGTCACGGGAAACCGGCATCGCTGGCCGCTTGGAGTGGCTCACCGTGTACAACACCAGTTCCACGCGGTTGGAGATGCCCAGCTTCTCGAAAATGTGAAAGAGGTGGTTCTTCACCGTGTGATCGCTCAGATGGAGCTGCTGTGCGATGTCGTGGTTGCTCAAGCCTTCGGCAACCTGCCGCACCACCTCCTCCTCCCGTTTGCTCAAGAGGTTGGCGCCCTTGGCATTGACGAGACGGACGGTAGGCACTTGAGCCACTGCATCGATCAGACAATCCAACTGCCGCGCATTGGCCCAAACCTGGCCGCTGTGCACGCAGGAGATACACTTGCAGAGGGCATCGAACTGCGACTCGTAGCAGGTGAAAATGCCCCTGGCGCCTGCCCGGAATGCCTCCACCACCAGCTCCGGTTCCGGGTGGTCGATCATCAGGATGAGGCGAACGTCCGGATGTTTCTCTCGGAGCTGTGGGAAGATGGCCAGGCTGCTCAACAAACCGTCCTGCAGGGTAGAGCTAATCAAAGCTACCTTCGCTTTGCGGCGTTCGAACAGTTCGAGCAGTTCGCCCACGGTGGCGGCGCAGCCGACCAAATCGAATTGCGAGTGTTTCTTGAGTTCGGCGCAAACGAAATGGGAGGCCATGACGTTAGCGTCGGCCACGATTATAGGGATCGGCTTCCTCCCGGGCTGGCGGGGGAGTCGCACGTCGAGCCTCCAGATAAGTTTCGGGCCTATTGAAAAGCCGATGAGCCTATTGGGGGAGCCGATTAGCCTGTTAGACGTTGGGGGAGCTTAATTGCAAGGGCAGACATTACCTTCCTGCCCGCAGAAAACCTGTGCTGAAGACCACAAAATTTTGCGACGACGATAACATTGTTCTGGCTGCACAACAAGCAATTTAAGCTTTTCCATGCTGCATCGGACCGGCATCTGCGCCGCGGCAATTCTCTTCCTCGCGGCAGCCGACAGCTTGCGTCGTACCCTCCGGACTGTTTTTTTGGTCTGCGCGGCCACCCTGCGGCCGGCTTTGCCCACCACTTTTCCAAATGCCGAAATAGCGTCGTCCGGGTGCTCCAGTTCCGTTTGAGCGAGCTTCTCCTCCCGTTTCAACTGCTTAATGTTCGATAATCACTGCCGGCAGCCACCCGAACAGAATCACGGTTTAGCGACGGTCCTGGTCATGATCACGGTCATGATCACGGTCGTGATCATAACGATCCCAGTCGCGGTCGTTGTGCCATTGATGTTCACGGGCAGCCCACCACGCATGATAGCGGTTCCAGCAATGCTCGCGCTCAGCGTTGAGATCACGTCGCCGGTCATTCGCCTGCCGGCTGGACGCGCCATGCCTGCGGACGGCGTCGTCGAGTCTGGCCTCCGCCCTTTCAATTCGCTGCTGGCACTTTCCCCTATCGTCCGCATGCGAACGTGGCACCGCGACAAACAACGCAAGGACGCTTAGCGTTGCGGCAGCAACCAGCGCTCTTCCGAGCCTTGTGTAATCCCGCCGTGTATTCACCGATACCTCCCTGTCACGATATGCGACACTTCTTGGACATGTGATCGTCGTTCGAGCTCCCATATTCTGGAGATTGCTGCAACTCCCCTGACTTCTTCCCCGGGCCCTTGAGAACGACCGCGTACCCTACCAAGTCGGGATTTGGCCCGTCTGTTCAAAATTGCTCACACGCGCCAGCAACGTTGCACATCGCAACAACTATGGAGTGGCCAAGACGAATGGCGGGTGGCCAAAGAAAATACGCGCCCGATGTGGACCCTGGTTTTTCGTACGTGCCCCGGCAACTGCCAGCCCAATCCCGCCTGCGACAAGCCCAGCGCTGCTGATTGGCGACACACGTTGCTGTGACTAAAACTCATCTCACAAAAGCGAATCGGGAGTGATGCGAATTTCTGCGGTGACGCACCAGCCTCTCACCCGTTATCAGTGCCAACCTAACTGATCGATCGAATTGGTTCGAGGGACCGCTTTGCTTCGGGGGATCGAGGTGTGATTCCTCAGGGCCGGGTCGCGTTCCGCAGATTCTCGCGAGCGATAGAGAGATGCGGATGTCCGGGTGGGAGCCGACCCTCGAGAACCGCCACGGCTGCCTCGAGCAGCGGGAGAGCCTCGGCGGGCCGTCCCATGTCGGTGAGCAGCTTCCCGAGATTATTGCGCGTCAGCGCCACATCGGGACTCCCGGCGCCGAGCAGCTTCCCTTTGATCGCCAGCACGCGGCGGTAGTGTTCCTCGGCTTCCGGGTGGTGGCCGCGTGCGGCCAGGACGGCGGCCAGATTGTGCAGCGTCGCCGCCACCTCGTAGTGCTCGGGTCCGTACGCCCGTTCAAAGACCGCGAGCGCCCGACGGTAGATCGGTTCACTCTCGTCGTAGCGCTCGAGTCCGTCGAGAACGCCCGCGTAAGCGGCTGCGTCGAGCATGGTCTGCGGATGGTCCTCGCCGAGCAATCGGCGCGAGATCTCCCACGCTTTCCGCGCCGGCTCCTCGGCGGCGGCAAAGTCGCCCCGGGCGTGGAGAATCCCGCCGATGTTGTGGTGGATGGTGGCGCTGGCCAGCGATTCCTCGCCGTGGATGGGGAGGATCGATGCAAGCGCCTCGGTGTACAGCCTTAGCCCATCGTCGAAGCGGCCCCAGTATTTGTAGAGCACGGCGAGATTGTTGCGAGCCTCGGCCGCTTCTTCGGACGCGGCGCCCCACTCGGCGACCGAAATCGCCAGGGCCTCCTTCATGCCGCCCTCGGCCTGCGCGTAATCGCCCTGGATACGGCGAATGGCGCCGGCGATCGCCAGGGTTCTGATGCGAATCTGGGAGGCGGTTTCGCCGGTGAAGCGCTCGCCCAGCCCATCCTCGACCGAGCGCGCACGCTCCGCCAGCGCCAGCGCGTCGGCGAAGTTCTCCCGCTCCTGCTCGATCTCCGCCAGATCGTTGAGCAGATTGGCGACGTCCGGCGAATCCGCGCCTTCAGCGCGCTCCATCAACCGCAGCGCTTCGCGGCAGGCACAGGACGCCTCGTCGAGCTTGCCCTCGGCTTCGAGGTTCCAGCTCTGCTCCTGCAGCTCGATGGCCCGTTCGACGGTCATAGGCGCCAAAGTCGGCGGAGTTCGTTCAATGCGACCCACACCCTTCGCCACGTCGCTTACGCGACTTTATCAGAGTGACCGGGGCTCTTAGCCGTGAGCTCTTAGCCCTTAGCCTTTGGCCAAAAGCCAAGAGCCAGGTGATGCCTTAGCTCTTGGCCGGAGCGCAAGTGGTCAATAGATGACCGGCGAAAAGGTGTCCAGCGCGAAGGCGCCGCGGCCATAGGTCGCCGCGTAGATTGTGCCATCGGTTGGGTCCGCCCTGAGTTTCGTAACGAAGGCCCCCGGCGGCATCCCATTGTTGAAGGCCTGCCAGCTCCACTGGCCGGTAGCATCGCGCACACCTCGGAAGACGCCCTGGCCCTGCGTCCCCGCGTAGAGGACGCCGGGTTCAAAGGCGTTCGACGCGAGCGTCATCACCAGCGCGGGCGGCAGGTTGCCTGTGATGTCTTGTCCCGCGAAATTCAACACCCCCGCTGGGCTAATCTCGAAGATGCGCCCGGCACCAGCATTGGCCGGGGTTCCGGCACCAGCATTTGCCGGCGTATTCAGTGCTACGAAGTAGCTCGCTGTTGTGGCGACGTCCGGAACAATCGCCGTGACCGAACCCGCCGGTGCGCTCCACACCTTGGCCCCGAAGTACACCGCGTAGATAGAGCCGAGGTTCCCGCCAGCGAGCAACACCCCGTTGTCCGGGTTATAGGTCACGCGCGTGAACGCCTCGCCCTCCAGCGGCGCGAAGAGCGGCTGCCAGGGCGGCCCCGTCCACAGACCACCGCCGCAGCCTGACCCGACAGTCGTGAGCAGGTGCAAGGCTGTGTTGGTGGTAGCGATGAACTCCGTTAACAGGCTGGGGGGGAACTCGGAGTAGGCGAGGCAGTGCTCCGGCAGCCCATTGTACGGGTCAACTCCCGTCGGGTTATCACCGACTTCCCACAGCCACGGGCTCCCGTCGCGAATCCCGTTATGGATTCGCGAGAGGTGGTTGACCGCCTGGCCGATGGTGTACAGCACGGTCGGGTCCAGCGGGTCGACCACCGCGGTCGTCCTGTCCCCGTCGGGATCTCCGCCCAGATTGACCATCTGCCACACTGGCGACGTCAGGTCGGTCGAAGACATCGCGTTATCTTGTGACCCTCCCACCACAACGCGCGGCGGCGCCCCGCCGCGGTCGAGGTCAAGGAACTCCGTCACGCTCAGCCCCTCGGCATCGAAGGCCCAAGACTGGCCACCGTCACCTGATCGGCAGAGACCGCCGTCGTTCCCCTCGAAGAGAACGCTCGGAACCAGCGGATGGAAGACTAGAGCGTGCTGGTCGTCATGAATTCCGGTCACCTCTTGGAAGGTAGCGCCTCCGTCCGTCGACCGGCACAGCTTGACGCCCGCCTTGTAGAGGATGCTTGCGTTAGTCGGATCGGCTTTCAGGAAGCTCGATTCGGACTGCGGTTCATGGTTAAAGCCCGGACCGATGCATGGGGTTTGGTCGCCCGAGGAGAGCCGTTCCCATATCCGTCCCACCGGGAAGGGGATTGGTCCAATTCCAGGTCCGGGCGCGGCTGGTCCCGCAGCTATCACGAAGCACAGTCCAAGGCCCGAGCTGCGCCAGAGGTCGTGCTGGGTGCCGTCCTTGACGCTGACCCACAGGGTCGCGCCGGATTGCGCTACCCAGATTGAAGCCGTCGGCGGGAAGGCCGGGAGTGGAGCCTGGGGGCACCCCTGCAGCTGCTGCCAGGAGCCCCGCGTGAGTCCGCCGGTGAAGGTCTCGTACACCCCCGCCGCTGGCGACGTGACCACCGTGGCGAGCAGGTGATTCGGAAACAAGCGATCCTGGACCAGGCTCTGGATGATGGCGCCGTCGCCCAGCACGGGCGGCAACCAGGTGACGCCGCCGTCGCGGGAGATGCGGAGGCCGTTCCGGGTACTCAGGTAGAGGCGCACTTCATTGAACGGCGATGGAGGGAGGAGTCCCGGCGCGGTGAGTCCGGGCTGGGCGGCGGCTGCAGCGCTGGGGTTACTCGGGGCCGCCGGTTGCCCGCCCAGGAAAACGAGCAGGGGCGAATGCACGATGAAA
>JBIOFT010000015.1:0-36985 GCA_044447375.1 Terriglobales bacterium
CTCCCTGCGGCGTGCGCAGCGGGCTCAAGCTGATCTCTACCGGAAACTCGCTGCCGTCCTTCCTTTTTCCGAACAGCTCCAGCCCGGCGCCCATGGGCCGCACCCGCGGCTCGGCGAAGAAGGCAGCCCGGTGCTGCGCGTGGTGAGGATTGAAGCGGGCGGGAATCAGCATCTCCACCGGCTGGCCCAGCAGCTCGTGCCGTCCGTAGCCGAACAGGATCTCGGTCTGACTGTTGACCACAACGATCCTGCCATCGGAGTTGACGATCACCATGGCGTCGGGCGCCGAGTCCAGCAGGTCGCGGAAATCCGGGGGCACCCACTCGGGATGCTGGCTGGTAATGTACATGGCGAATCGACGGAACAGCTTCACAAAACATCTCCTGCTCGGCCTGCGGCTGGCGGTCGCACCGAGAGGCTCGCACCAAAAGGTGGCCAGTATAGCGCAACTCGCTCGCTCACATCGTGGCTGCCGAGGAACCTGGCCGCAGCCGGCTGCGCCACTATTGACCTTTCCCGTTTCTGCGCTTACCGTAATTGCAACGGGGGTTGAGTGCATCTCTGTGATAACGCGCACGTTCCCGGAACTCCCCCGGCGGATGGTACTATTGAGCATCGCATGCCTCTGAAGACCCTGTTCCTGAACCCGCCCTCCTTTGAGAACTTTGACGGCGGCGCCAGTTCGCGCTGGCCCGCAACTCGCGAGATCGAATCCTACTGGTACCCGGTATGGCTGGCCTATCCCGCCGGCATGCTGGAAGGCTCGCGCCTGCTCGACGCCAGCCCGCACCACGTCTCCTGGCAGGAGACGGTCGAGATCTCCAAGGACTACGAGTTCGTCGTGCTCTTCACCAGCACCCCGGGTTTTCCCGGCGATTGCAAGCTGGCCGAGGCCATGAAGGCCGCCCGTCCCGGGCTGAAGATCGCCTTCGTCGGTCCGCACGTCACGGTGCTGCCGGAGCCGACGCTGCGCGACTGCCCGGCCATCGACTTCATCGTCCGCCGCGAGTTCGACTACGCCACCGTGGAGTTTGCCCAGGGCAAGCCGCTGGCCGAGATTCTCGGCATCTCCTACCGGCAGAACAGACGCATCGTGCACAATCCCGACCGGCCGCCGGTGGACGATCTCGACGCCCTGCCCGACGTCACCGACATCTATCATCGCGACCTCGACATCCGCCGCTACAACGTGCCGTTCCTGCTGTATCCGTTCGTCTCGCTCTACTCGACGCGCGGCTGCCCGGCGCAGTGCACCTTCTGCCTCTGGCCGCAGACCTTGAGCGGGCATCCCTGGCGCAAGCGCTCCAGCGATGCCATCGCCCGCGAAATGGCCAAGGCCAAGGAATACTGGCCGTGGGTGAAGGAATTCTTCTTCGACGACGACACCTTCAACATCCAGAAGGCGCGCACCATCGAGCTGTGCGAGAAGCTCAAGCCGCTGGGGCTCACCTGGTCGTGCACCTCGCGCGTCACCACCGATTACGAGACGCTGAAGGCCATGCGCGAGGCCGGCTGCCGCCTGCTCATCGTGGGCTACGAGTCCGGCGATGCGCAGATCCTCAAGAACATCAAGAAGGGCGCCACCGTCGAGCGCGCGCGCGAGTTCACCCGCGACTGCCACAAGCTCGGCCTCGTGATCCACGGCGACTTCATCCTCGGGCTGCCGGGCGAGACCCGCGAGAGCATCCGCCAGACCATCAACTTCGCTAAGCAGCTCGACGTCCACACCATCCAGGTGTCGCTGGCGCACGCCTATCCCGGCACCGAGTTCTACGATTTCGCCAAGAAGAACGGGTTCATCGTCAACGAGCAGCAGATGGTGGATGAAGGCGGACATCAGCTCGCCCACATCGAGTATCCCGGGCTGCCGCGCGAAGAGGTGATGGAAGCCGTCCACCGCTTCTACGACGAATACTACTTCCGCCCCAAAGCGGTGTACCGCATTGTGCGCAAAGCCTTCTTCGACTCCGGCGAACGCAAGCGCCTCTACAAAGAAGCCCGCGCCTTCCTCAAGCTGCGCTCCGCCCGCAAGCGCTACGTCGCAGACCGGCGCGCCGCTCCCGCCGCGCCCGCGCCCCCAGCCAGCGAGCGTGAGACCCCGGCCGAGACCGTCGAGGTCTAGATTGCTGCGTCTCCTGGTCGATTCACATGCAGAGGCGCGGCATGCTGCAGTTATGCCGGTCTTTGGAGGGGCACGCCTTCAGGCGTGCCGTAAAGCGCGACCAGAGAATCCGGCTTTAGCCGCTGAGGGCCGTGCACCTCAGGGCCTAAAGGCCAATTTGCTCGCAGTGCGTTTCGGCACGGCTGAAGCCGTGCCCCTTCAAGACCAGCTACGGCAACGCTGGAACTGTTCCAGTTCCGCACGAGGCTCGTGACTTTCCGCAAATACCTCGTCCTCGCCGCCATCATCGTCTTCGCCTCCTTCGGCGACATCAGCCTCTCCTACGGGATGAGGCGCGTGGGCGCCATCTCGCTCGCGCGCTGGACCGAACTCTTCGCCGCCGTGCTCGACCCCTGGGTCGCCCTCGGCATCGTGCTGCTGCTCGGCTTCTTCGCCGCCTACCTGAGCGCGCTCTCCTGGTCCGACCTCACTTACGTGCTGCCCGCCACCTCACTGGGCTACGTGCTGCTGGCGCTGCTCTCGGTCTGGCTGCTCGGGGAAAAGGTCAGCGTCAGCCGCTGGATCGGGATCCTGCTGGTCAGCTTCGGCGTAGCCATCGTGACCGGTGGACCCTCCGCTACCGGAGACCAGCCATGAGCGCGCTGCGCACCTGGTGCGCCATCGCCGGCATTGTGGTCAGTTCGACCGCCGGCGACGTGCTGCTCTCCCGCGCCATGCGCCAGATCGGACACGTCGGCGAACTGTGGCGCCGCCAGGGCTTGGGTGCCGTGCTCAAGGCCATCGTGACGCACCCCAGTTTTCTGCTCGCCCTGCTGTTCATGGCAACGTCGTTCTTCGGATTGCTCGTGGCGCTCTCCTGGGCCGACGTTTCGCTGGTCGTCCCCGCCACCGCTTCCCTCACCTACGTGACCAACGCCCTGGCCGCCCGCCTGTTCCTGCACGAGCGCGTGGACCGCCGGCGCTGGATGTCGGCGCTGCTGGTGTGCGCGGGCGTGGCCGTGCTGGCAACCTAGTTGTTTCGGAGGGCTCGGCTTCAACCGCCCTGGATCGCAGTCTTCTTTAAAGGCTCTTGAGATTTCGTGGGCATCACGGTCACCTGCAAACGCATGCGCTTCTCGCGGTAGTACCGGTTAAAGACGGTAACGGCCGTCCTCAGCAGCATTTTGGTCACGGTTCCGTTTTCCTTCCTGCGAACGCTGTCCGCCGCCATACCGTAACCGGCGTAGGCTCGCTTGAACAGCACGCAGGTCAGCAGATACGCAATCTTGGCGCCCCATGGCCAGCGCTTGGCTCTTCCGTGCCCGGTTCGCTTCAGGCTCTGCCGCAGCGAGTAAAAGCTGTTCCAGCACTCCTTGTTCTCGCGGTGTAAATCGATTCCGCTCATGTTCGGATGCTTGGCTATATCAACTGGTTTGAGGGGTTTGAGCCAGTATTCATCGGCCATGATCTGCGTCTTGTGCTTGGGAAGGAAGCCTGCTTTGCCGAGGTTCTTCCTATCGTCCATCATCTCATGAAAATCTTTGGTCCCAGGGTAGGGGTTGTAGACGGTAAATTGCGCAAACAGGGTGCCGGACTCGTTGGCAAATTTCCGCATGGTCCGAATGGTTTCGAGGGTGTCCGATTCGAGGCCACAAATGATGGAGCTCAACACCATGATTCCGGCGGCCTGAATTTTTTGGATGGCCGCCACCATCTTCTGCCCCACTGGATTCCACAGCTTGCCAGCGCTCTTCAGTCCTTCTTCGGAGAAGGACTCAACCCCGATCAATGCCGTCCTGATCCGCATCTTCTGGTACATGGCATCCAGATACTCATCGTCGGTGATGACCTCGGCCGTCATCTGGGCAAAAGCGAACATATCCTTGGGCACGGAGCGGTCGTATTCCTCAAAGAACTTCAATCGCTCCTCGCGGATTCGCTCCAGCTCCCGTCTTTTGCTCTCGCTGGGTTCGCGGGCGATGCGGCCAATCGTCGAAGGATTGAAATTGTCGTCGGCAAATACGATGTAACGAAAACCCATGTCATGCAGCTCATTCACTTCCTCGATGACCTTGGCGCTGAGGCGCTGGCGCGGCTGGCGCCCTTCCGTGACCCACACGGAACAAAAGCTGCAGTTCTCCGGACATCCCGCCACGGTTTGCACCGAAGGGAAAATGTATTTGGTGGCGTCCAACAGATCCCACCGTGCCTTCAGCATGGCCTCCCCGGCGACTCGCCCGCCGGCGTACTGCCGTTGTAACTGATGTTCCAGCGCATCCTTGACCGCCCTGCCCCACACCGCTTCTCCACTCCCGGTCACCACCGCGTCGGCTCCCATCCGGAGCGGCTCCTCGGGAAAAATCGTCGCGTGAATACCGCCCACAATCACGGTGGCGCCCTTCGCCTTCGCCTCTCGCAAGGCTCGGTAGCCGGGAATGCAATTGCCGCTGCTGATGCCGATGCCGACAATGTCTCCGGGACCAACGATATCGGGGTTGAACTTCTCTATGGACTCATCGACCAGGACAGGGTCACCGACGAGGTCAACCGGAGTTGACTGCGCGAGTACAAAAAGCCACCGTGGGGTAATGAAACTGTACCCGGCGGTGGACATGGATGGATTGATCAGGACGACCTTCGCCATTCTCCCCCCGTTTGCTGCGCCTCATGTTAACACCGATGTCGCACTTCCAAGGTTGCCAAGCTCATCACCAATCCCCAATCCTCATCAGTCCCTTCGCCGCCAAATCCCCCACCACGAACTTCGCGCTCTTCCCCGCCGATTGCGCCACGGCTTCCGCCGCCAGATATCCGCTGCGGACGGCCCCTTCCATGGTGGCGGGCCATCCGGTAAGTGTCCAGTCGCCGGCCAGGAAGACGCGCGGCCAGCCTGTCGCCGCCAGCGGACGGTAGGCATCCGCGCCTGGCAGCGCTGAATACGTTGCGTGCACTTCCTTGATGACGGTCGCCTTAACCAGCTTGGCCTCACGTGCCGTGGGAAAGAATTCGCCCAACTCGCCGAGCGCCATCTCGATGATCTCCCCGCGCGACTTTTCCACCAGCGCCTTCGACGAGCTCACCACCAGCTCGACATAGCTCGGCCCGCCGCGCCCGAGCAGCCGCGATTTGTGGAACATCCACTGGATGGTGCGGTCGAGTAGCACCGCGTGGTCGAGGTCGGTAATCTCGCGATCAAACCACAGATGGATGCCGGTGATGGGCGAGGTCTCGAAGCGCGCGATCATCTGCGCGAGCGGCCCCGCAGCCGCGCTCTGGGGCAGCATGCGTCCTAGCGCGTCGAAGGGCACGGCCAGCACCGCGAAGTCGCAAGCCATCTCCGCGCCGTTCACGCACAGCCGCACTCCCTCGGCGCGGAACGATTCCACCGACGCCCTGAGCCGCACCTCGCCGCCGCGCCCGCGGATGTACTCCGCCGCCGCGCCGTACAATTCCGTCAGCGGAACGCGCGGCACGCCCATGCGTCCGCCCTCGCGCGACTTCAGGAACGCCTCGCGGAACACTTGCGCCGCGTAGTACACCGACATGCGCTCCAGGTCTTCGTTGAGCGCGCTCACCAGCACCACTTTCCAGAAGCGCTCGATGGCGCGCTCGGTCTGCCCGTGGCGCTTCAACCATTGCATGAATGTTTCGCCGGTATCATGCGGCAACTGCTGGGCAATCGACATCATGGCGCGCGCGATCGCCAGCTTGTCGCCGAGCCCGAGCGAGCTGGCTCTCAGGAACGACGGCGCAGTGTGGAAGGGTGGCGGCAGCCAGGATGGCGAAATCTCCGACCTTCTCCCGCCCGGCTCGATGAAATTGAGACGGTCGTACCAGCCGATCTTGTCCACCACGCCGATCCGCCGGTAGAAATCGATGAGGTTGGTGCAGCAGCCGAGCAGCACGTGCTGGCAGTTGTCCACCACCTCGCCGGTGCCGGGATGCTCATAGGAGGACGCGCGCCCACCCACGAACGGTCGCTTCTCGATGAGCGTCACGCGGAAGCCGGCGTCGGCGAGGGCGCATCCCGCGGCCAGCCCCGCCAGTCCTCCGCCCGCGATCGCGACCTGCGGGGTCCCCGGCGCGCCCGAATTTGGTGCGCTGGGGTGTGCGTGCGGCGCGCTCACGCCAGCCGCCGCCAGAATCCGCGGGCGAGCACGCTGAGCTTCTCCCGCCGGCTCAGCCGAATCTTCTTGCCGAAGACGTTGTAGCCGCGCGCCACGATTTTCTCCAGCAGGCGCCGGTAGATCTCCACCAGAACCCACAGCGCCGGACGGCTGTCCTCATCGATCAGCGGCAGCAGTTGCTCGGCGGCGCGGTAGAGCTCGCGCGCACGCTCGGCCTCGAACTCCAGCACCGGACGGAAGCCGGCGGCATCGAAGCCGTTCTTCAGGCACGCCGGGTCCAGTTCCGCCGCCGACCGCCCGAACCGCTCCAGATCTTCCTCGGGCAGGTAGACGCGCCCCATGGCCGCATCTTCCTTCACGTCGCGGATGATGTTGGTCAACTGGAAGGCCAGCCCGCACTGTTCGGCCAGCGCCTCCGCCGCCGGATCGCGATAGCCGAAGATCTTGATACAGATCAGTCCCACCACCGAGGCCACGTGGTAGCAGTAGCGCCGCAGGTCCTCGAAGGTCTGGTAGCGGATGGGCTCGCCGGGCTGCGGCGTAACGTCCATCGCCGTGCCCTCGACCAGGCGGTCGAAGAGCTCGAGCGGAATCTTGAAGCGGCGCTGCGCGTCGGCCACCGCCAGCAGCACGGGATCGTCGGTGTGCTCGCCGGCAGCCACGCGATGCAGCGCGTCGCGCCACTCTGTGAGCTGGTCCTCGCGCTCGCGGCGGGTGAGTCCGGGATCGTCGGAAAGATCATCGGAGTGGCGCATGAAGGCGTACACCGCGCTCAGCGCGTCGCGACGCTCCCGCGGCAGGACCAGGAATCCGTAATAGAAATTCCGCGCCGCCGAGCGCGTGATGTGCCGGCATACTCCGTACGCGGCTGCAAGCTGCGAGTTCATTTCCAGCCAAGCCGCTTCCCCGCCGCCCTCACCACCAACCATAGCTTCCGCGGCTTGGAGATCGCCGGCCGCTGGCGCAAGACGTCGAAGCCCAGCCGCTCGATGGCGCTCAGGATCTCCTGCCCGCCGCGGCTGAACAGTTCGATGTCAGTCGCCAGTTCGCGGTCCACGCACCCGACCAGCGGCAGCCCGCGCTCGAACCATTCCCGCGCCCGTTCCACTTCAAACTTCATCAGCCTGAGGAACTGCGGGGTCGGGCGCCGCTCGGCGATCTCGCGCTCAGTCACCCCAAAGCGCCGCATGTCTTCGAGTGGCAGATAGATGCGTCCTTTCTGCCAATCGACGCTCACGTCCTGCCAGAAGTTCGCCAGTTGCAGCGCCGTGCAGGTGTAATCCGAGAGCTGCTGCCGCTCAGCATCGCTGTATCCGCAGACGTAGAGCACCAGGTGGCCGACCGGATTTGCCGAATAGCGGCAGTAACCGAGCACATCGTCAAAGGTTTCGTAGCGATGGACGGTCTGATCCTGGCGGAAGGCCTTCAACAGGTCCGCGAACTCATGCTGCGGGATGTCGCACGCGCGGATGGTTTCACGCAGCGCAATGAAGACGGGGTGGCGAGGGCCGTTGGGGGAATAGGGGTCCCCTTCGACTTCGCTCAGGGCAGGCCTCGACTCGCGCTCGGCGAGCAAGCTCGCCTCACGCTCGCTCGGGATGACAATCTTAAGAGATACGTAGCACGCCGCCAGCTCGCGCTCCCATTCATCGAGCAACGCCAGCGCCTGCTGCGGATCGCCGACCTCGTCTCCCAGATCGTCTGAGATCCGGCAGTAGGCATACACCGAGTAGAAGTGCGGGCGCAGTCGCTTGGGCAGGAACCACGTGGCAACGGAAAAATTCTCGTAGTGGGTGCGCGCCAGGCGCTCGCAGTATGCCTGCGCTTCTTCGAGCGACGGAGCTTGATCGGGAATAGCGTATTCGGCGGGCAGTTTGGCCCAGCCGTCCGCGCGGGCAGTCGTGGTGCTATTCAAGCTGTGGGAACCGTGGCTCGCGAGGGTCGACATAAGACTCGGCTCGATTCCCGCGCCGCCTAGTGTCCGGGGATAATGGCCGTCTTGATGTCCCCGTTGCGGTTGAGCATGTGGCGGAGCACCTGTTGCAGCCGCGACAGCGGCGCCTCGCCGGTGATGTAGTCGGTGCCGCGGATCTTGCGCTCGGTGATCAGCGCGAAGGCTTTGCGCACCGACTCCGGCGTGTGATGGAACGTCGCCTTCAGCGTGATCTCGGAATAATGCAGGCGGCTGGTATCGAGCGGGACTTTGGTTCCGCTGGCGCATCCGCCGAAGAAGTTCACGGTGCCGCCCTTGCGCACCATGTCCACCGCCCACTCCCAGGCCTGCGTACGCCCCACCGCCTCGATCACCACGTCGGGGCCGCGGCGGTCGGGGGTAAGCGCGCGGACGGCTTCCAGCACATCCGTGGCTCCGGTGGTGAGCACAATGTCGTCGGCGCCAAAGCGCTTGGCCGCCGACCCCTGCGAGTCGCGCTTGACCACCGCGATCACGTTGCAGCCCGCCAGTTTGGCCACCTGCACGAACATCAATCCGATGGGCCCGCCGCCAATGACGGTGACGGTGTCGCCGATCTCCACCCCGGTCTCGTGCAGCCCGCGCAGCACGCAGGCCAGCGGCTCGACCATCGCGGCCTCTTCAAAGCTCACGTTGCCGGGGATGGCGAGCATGTTGGTCTCGACGATCCGCCGCGGAATGCGTATGTACTCGGCGTAGGCGCCGTTGTTGAACAGCAGGTCCTCGCAGAGGTTTTCCTGGTGCTTGGAGCAGTAGAAGCACATCTGGCAGGGCGCGGAGTTCAGCGCCACCACCCGCATGCCCTTGCGGAACCAGCGCACGTTCGGCCCCACTTCCTCGACCACTCCCGCCAGCTCGTGGCCGAACAGGGCCGGAGGCACGATCATGCGCGCATGATAGCCGCGCTGGTACACCTTCAGGTCGGTGCCGCAGGTGAGCG
Organism: Terriglobales bacterium; assembly: GCA_044447375.1. Classification (GTDB taxonomy): domain Bacteria; phylum Acidobacteriota; class Terriglobia; order Terriglobales; family Acidobacteriaceae; genus JAHFUA01. Next base: position 9,141 of record JBIOFT010000015.1, read on the forward strand.
CCACCTGCACTTTGATCAACACCTCTCCCTCGCCCAGGCGCGGGATCGGCACCTTCTCGATCTTCACGTCCTCCTTGCCATAGAGGACTGCGGCTGTCATGTCTCCGTTCACTTAGTTCCTTCCCAACCCGCCGTGGCGGGTTGCACCACCACCTTCAGCGAGTCCGGGCGCGGGTGGGCGGCCAGTTGCAAGGCCTCCACCGCCTGCGCCAGCGCAAAACGGTGCGTGATGATCCGCGTCAGGTCGAGCTCGCGGCCGAGCACGAACCGCACCGACTCTTCCTGCAGATCGACCGATGCGCTATAAGAGCCCACTAACGACTTCTCGTCCACGCAGATGGCAGCCGGGTCGATCTTCACCTCGCTGCGCACCGTCTGCGCGAACAACATCGTTCTGCCGCCGGGCCGCGTTGCTTCCAGGGCGGGACGGACGAGCTGGTTGGCGGCCACCGCCAGGATGACGGCATCAGCCCCGCGTCCCTCGGTCAACTCGCGCACTCGGGTAACAGTCTCGGTGCGCGCGGCGTCAATCGTCTCCGCAATACCGAGTGACATAGCTATTGTAAGCCGCTGGGCGTACAAATCGGAAGTTATCACCCGTGCACCCGCGCGCCGGGCCAGGTAGGCGAGTATCAGTCCAATCGGACCTTGTCCCATCACCAGCACGGTCTCGCCCGGCTCCAGGCGCAGCGTCTCGATGCCTTTCATGCAGGTGTTGACCGGCTCGATGAATGACGCCTGTTCGTAGGAAACATCGTCAGGAATCTTCACCAGCCCGCGCGCAACGATCCAGTCCATCACCCGCACGTACTCGGCGAAGCCGCCGCCCGCGGGCTCGAACCCCGCCGTGCAGCCCACGCGCTTGTACACCTCGCACTGCGCGAACACCTTGTGCCGGCAGTAACAGCACTCACGGCAAGGGATGTGATGGAAGGCCATCACGCGATCGCCGACCGCGAACCCACGCACGCCCTCACCCACCGCCGCGATCATCCCGGCAGTCTCGTGGCCGAAGATGCGCGGGGCCGAGTGCGAGCCGGTCGCGATCTTCTTCAGATCGGTGCCGCAGATGCCGCAGGTGTGCACCCGCACCAGCACTTCGCCCGGGCCAATCTCGGGCACAGGGACAGTTTCCATGCGCACGTCGTTCTGTCCACGATAGACCGCCGCGGTCATGGTCGCGGGGATGGCCCTATGCGCTTGCTTCATTCCGGATTGTGTCGCTGTCGCCATCTACAAGAAAAAACTGAATTGTCATCCTGAGCGAAGCGCCGCAGGCGCGAGCGTGAGGACCTACACCCGACCTCACGCGAGAGCGGGGCGTGAGCCCCGCGGTGCTTGCTGAGCTTCCGCAATCACGTCTCTCAGCTTCTCCGCCAGCGCCGCCACGGCGCGATCACTTCTCTTCTTCAACTGCGCGATCGTCGGCCACCACTGCGGATGCCACGCCGCCCACAATCCGAAGCGCACGCTCTGGAATCCGCCCTCGGCGTCCACAAACTCCTGCAGCGGCGGCAGCTCGAAATCCATTTCGTCCGAAACCGCCTTCACCGCCAGGAACGGCAGCCCGTGCGCTTCGGCGACCTCGGCCACCGCCGCGCCTTCCATGTCCACCAGGTCGGCGGCGAAGCGCGACGCCAGTTCTCGCTTCTTCGTCGCACGCGCGATCTCGCGCGAGCTGACCACGGTTCCCTCGCCGTAGGCGGTCTTGAATCGCCGTCCCGTAGCCTCGTCCACCACTTCGGCCGCCACCATCGTCCGCCCCAGCGTCCACTCCGGCTTCAATCCGCCAGCCAGGCCTGTCGCGATCAGCAACGACGGCCTTGCATATTCGATCACCGCTTCCGCTGCACGCTTCCCTGCTTCATACCCGATGCCGCCGCAGAGCAGCACGGCGTGTTCGCTCTCAAAAAAAGTCCCAGGGTGGGGATTTTTTCTCCAACCCCGTATCAGCGGCCAAACTTCGGTCGCCATCGCGGTGACGATCCCGACCACGTTGCCCTCAGGGCTAAAGCCCGCATCTTGAGCGGACCTTAGCGGCACGGCTAAAGCCGTGCCCTCCCGAAACCTTATTTCTATGCATAGCCGTGCGCCCGGAACCACTCCACCGCGCGCCGCAACGCGTCGTCCACCGGGACGACCTTCCATCCCAGCTCGCGCTCCGCCTTGGCCGACGACGCGAACATCTTCTTGCGACCCATGCGCACCGAATCCAGCGTTACCCGCGGCTCGCGTCCGAGCAGTACGCCGGTGAACAGCGTGTCCACCGCGCCCGCGGCCAGCGCCACCGCGTATGGCAGCTTCACCTTGGGCGAGGGCAACCCGGTGATCGCCGCCAGCCGGTCGAGAATCTGCTTGAGCGTCAGGTCCTCGCCGCCCAGGATGTAGCGCTCGCCGCGCCGGCCTTTCTCCGCTGCCGCCGCGTGCCCGCGCGCGCACTCGCGAACGTCCACCAGGTTCAGCCCCGTGTCCACATAAGCCGGGAACTTCCGCTTGAGGAAGTCCACAATCACGCGCCCCGTGGGTGTGGGCTTGATGTCCTGCTCACCGACCGGCGTGGTCGGATTAACGATCACAACGTCCAGACCGCCGCACGCGGCTTTCATCGCCACCTGCTCCGCCATGAACTTCGAGCGCTTGTAGGCGCCGATCATATCCGCAAGCGCGACCGGAGAATTTTCATCCGCCGGCCGGCCGTTGGTACGGAAGCCGATGGTCCCGACGCTCGACGTGTGCACCACGCGCCGCCCGCCCGCGGCGCGCGCCGCTTCGAGCACGGTGCGCGTGCCCTCGACGTTGGCGCGGTAGATCTCCCGCGGATCGGGCGCCCACAACCGGTAGTCGGCGGCTACGTGGAATACCAGCTCGCAGCCCGACATCCCCTGGCGCAACGCCTCCGCATCGCACAGATCCCCGGTCACGCGCTCGGCCCTGAGGCCCTCGAGGTTCTCCGTGCGGCTGGCCGCCCGGACCAGCAACCGCAACTCCGCGCCTTGTTGAGAAAGAACGCGCGCTACGTGGCTTCCCACGAAGCCGGTAGCGCCTGTGACGAAAACCTTCATGCTGTAGCGCCGGCGTCTCGCCGGCTTCCCGGCAATTACTCTAGCCGCTCCGGCTCGAGCGAAATGTTCTTCTCGCCTGCGGCGCGGCGCTCCCAGTACTGCCGCACCCAGTTTTCCCAGCTCTTGCCCGCGGCCATGTCGCGGCCGGTGAAGGCAAGGCCGGCAATATCGGCATAGGAGATGGAGAGCTTCGCGCCACCATCCTTCGGCAGCACGCGCACGACGGAATCGGCGAGTGTGCGCCCGGTGCGCCGGTCGAAGACATAGCCTTCGACCTTCGATCCGTCTTTGCGCGTGATCAGCACGTCGCCGCGATAGCCGAAAGCCTGCTCCAGCGCCTGCAGCAGCTCTTCTTCGCCGGCCAGTTCCGGCACCCAGCCTTCCAACTCGTCGCGCTCGGCGGCAGGAACAACTTCCAGCGTGTCTGGATTATGCGGCGTATCCCGTCCTGCCTCGCGTCCGCTCACCGGTGCGCCTCCTGCGGGGTTTCCGTCTCGAGCTGCACCAGCGGATTGATGGCGTGCACCGGCCGCACCGGCTCATCGAGCAAGCGCAGCGCGTCCGGATCGCGATAGCGGCTGAAGGTGGCGCGCGCCGTCTCCCAAATGCCGCGCAGCGAGCCGAAGGTATCGTTCACCGCCGAAGCTTCGTAGCCGCTGTGCACCATGCAATTGGCGCACTTGGGATTGCCGGACTCGGTGCCGTAGTGCTCCCAGTCGGTGGTCGCGAGCAGTTCCTGGAAGGAATCGGCGTAGCCGTCCTGCAGCAGGTAACACGGCTTTTGCCATCCGAAAACGTTGTAGGTGGGCATGCCCCACGCGGTGCAGGGATAATCGCGCTTGCCCATCAGGAATTCGAGGAACAGCGGCGACATGTTGAAGCGCCACGTCTGCTTACGGTTGGCGAGGATGGCACGGAACAGCCGCCGGGTACGCGCGCGCCCGAGAAAATGGTGCTGGTCGGGCGCTTTATCGTAGGAATAGCCGGGCGAGAGCATCATGCCCTCGATGCCGAGCTCCATCATCTCGTCGAAGAAGGCGCGCACGCTCGTTGGATCGGCGCCGTCGAAGAGCGTCGTGTTCGTCGTCACACGGAAGCCGCGCCGCAGCGCCTCTTTGATCCCATCGACCGCCTTTTCGTATCCGCCCTCGAGGCAGACCGAGAGATCGTGGTGCTCGCGCTGGCCGTCGAGGTGGACGGAGAACGTCAGATACTTGCTGGGGGTAAACAGGTCGAGCTTCTGTTTGAGCAGCAGCGCATTCGTGCACAGGTAGATATATTTCTTGCGCGCGACCAGGCCGGCGACGATCTCCCCGATTTCGGGATGCAGCAGCGGCTCGCCGCCCGGAATGGCGATGGTCGGGGCACCGCACTCCTCGGCCGCGCGGAAGCACTCCTCCGGCGAGAGCTGCATCTTGAGCACGTGGCCGGGATACTGGATCTTGCCGCAGCCGGCGCACGCCAAGTTGCAGCGGAACAACGGCTCCAGCATCAGCACCAGCGGATAGCGCTTGCGTCGCTTCAGTTTTTGCCGGACGACGTAGCTGCCCACCGTCCACATCTGTGAAAGCGGTACTGCCATGGTCCTCCTAAATGCCCACGCTTCATCTGCTTGTCATCCTGAGCGAGCGCGCCGGTTTTTGGCGCGCGAGTCGAAGGACCCCTATTCGAATGATAACGTGAGGGTAGGGGTGCTTCGACTCGTGCGGGCAAAAGCGGCCCGCACTCGCTCAGCATGACAGCCGGTGTGAAGGTGCCGATCATCGTGCCGCCATCTCCCGTTCCACCTCGGCCATAGCTTTGGCATAGCTGGTCAGCGCCAGCAGCGGGAAGTACGTCCGGTAGAGGTGATATTTCAAGTAGAACACACGCGGGAAACCGGTGCCGGTGCAATACGGCTCCTCCCAGTTCCCGTTCTTGCCCTGCGTGCGCAGCAGGAAAGCGATGCCGCGGGCGAGCGAATCGCTGCGCGTATCGCCGGCGGCAAGCAATCCCAGCACCGCCCACGCGGTTTGCGACGCCGTGCTCGGCCCCACGCCCTTCTGGTTGGGATCGTCGTAGGACTCACAAGTCTCGCCCCAGCCGCCGTCGGAGTTCTGCACCATGCGCAGCCATTCCGCCGCCTGCTGGATGTAGGCCTCGTGCGTGTCTTCGCCGATGGCCCGCAGCCCGCGCAGCACCTGCATGGTGCCGTAGATATAGTTGACGCCCCAGCGCCCGAACCACGAGCCGTCGGGCTCCTGCTGCTGCTTGATGAACTTGATGGCGCGCTTCACCGCCGCGCGCTGCCGCTTGCCGCCCGCGGCGGCCAGCATCTCCAGCACCCGGCCGGTGATGTCTGCCGTCGCCGGATCGAGCATGGCATTGTGATCGGCGAAGGGCACGTATTGGAACACCATGCGGTTGTTGTTCTTGTCGAACGAGGCCCAGCCGCCGTTCTTGCACTGCATGGAGAGCACCCATTCCTTGGCGCGCTCCACCGACTTGTGCAGGTAGCCTTCGTCGGGATGGTCCACCTGCCCGAGCGCCAGCAGCACCATGGCGGTGTCGTCCACATCGGGGTAGAACTCGTTGTTGAACTCGAAGTACCAGCCGGCGGGGTTGGCCCTCCAGTTCTTGACCGCCCAATCGCCGGTGCGGGTGACCTGCTTGCGCAGCATCCAGTCGGCGGCGGCCACCAGGCGCGCCTCGGTGCGCGGCACCCCGCTCTCACCCAGCGCGAACAGCGCGTAGGCGGTGTCCCACACTGGAGACTTGCAGGGCTGCATGCGGAAGGTATCTTCTTCCTCGATGCCCAGGGCCTCGAACTCGTCCAGGGCGCGGATCATCTGCGGGTCGTCGAGCGAGTAGCCTAGGCAGCGCAGGGCGATGATGGAGTTCATCATCGCGGGATAGATGGCCGCCAGGCCGTCGCTGCGCTCGAAGCGCTCCAGTATCCACTGCTCGGCGGCGCGGATGGCAATCGACCGCAGCGGCCGTATGTGCACCGTCTCCAGCCAGTGTGTCACCCGGTCCACCACCAGAAAGAAATTGCGCCAGCTCACCAACTTTTTGGCCCACGGCAGACGCATATGCTTCTTGTTCTTGCCGTGCGGGAACAGTTCGTCCACGCCCATCTCCGGCGGGATTTTCTTGAACGGCTTCTTGGCGTAGGCGATGGCCAGCGGCACCAGAATTCCACGCGACCACGAGGAAATCTCGTAGATGTTGAACCAGAACCAGTTGGGAAAGAGCACGATTTCCGGCGGCACCGCCGGCACCGCCATGTAGTCGTACTGTCCGAAGAAGCAGAGATAGATTTTGGTGAAGGTGTTGACCTGGGTGACCCCGCCCAGCTCCAGGATCTTCCTGCGCGCCTTCTCGAGCGCGGGATGGCCGGCCTTGTATCCCGCCAGCTTCAGTCCGAAGTAGGCCTTCACCGAGGCGCTGATGTTCGACGGCCCTCCCAGGTAGATGCCCCAGCCGCCGTCTTCGTTCTGATGCCGCAGGATGTAATTAGCGGCTTTGCGGATGCGCTCGGGATTGCCCGTGCCCAGCAGCGTGTGCAGCAGGATGTAGTCGGATTCGAGCGTGGTATCGGCTTCCAGTTCGCCACACCAGTAGCCTTCTTCATGCTGCTGGGAGAAGAGGAATCGACGTGCGGCATCGGCGGCCGCGGCCACGCGGCTCACCATGTCGTCAAGCTTGCCGAAGAGCAAAGAAGCGCCACCGCTGGGCGCAGGCCCGAGTTCGCTGCTCTGCGCCATGGGAGCGGTCGGGATGGGGCGACGACTGTCGCCGGTGTTGTCCATCGGTTACTCCGCAGCCGTGGTAACGGGGGAGATGGTTTCCACAATTTCCGGAGGCAGACCGAAGCGCACGTTTTCCGGCATCACTTCCACTTCCTGGAGGTTGGTGAAACCTGACTGCGTGAGGAACGATACCGCTTCTTGCACCAGGCACTCCGGCGCCGAAGCCCCGGCTGTTAACGCCACTGTACCGATGCCTTCCAGCCACTCCCGGCGGATGGAGCGGTAGTTCTCGATCAGGTAGGCGGAGGTTCCCTGCTTGCGCGCCACTTCCACCAGCCGGTTGGAGTTCGAACTGTTGTCCGAACCCACCACCAGCAGCAGGTCCGCGCCCCCGGCCACCTGCTTCACCGCCACCTGGCGGTTCTCGGTGGCATAACAGATGTCTTGCGCCGCCGGCCCGTGGATGCTGGGGAACCTCCTCCGCAGGGCGGCGATCACGTCCTTGGTCTCTTCCAGACTCAGCGTGGTCTGGGTGGTGTAGGCCACGCGCTCGGGATCGGGGACGGTCAACTGTTCGACTTGTTCCGGGCTGCTGATCACCTGCGTGACCGCCGGCGCCTCGCCCAGGGTGCCGATCACCTCGTCGTGGTCGCGATGGCCGATCAGGATGATGCTGTAATTGTCCTTGGCGAAACGCACCGCCTCCACGTGCACCTTGGTCACCAGCGGACAGGTGGCGTCGATCACCCGCAACCGGCGCCGCTCGCTGGCTTCCCGCACCTCGGGCGAAACCCCGTGTGCGCTGTAGATCACCCGCTCCCCTTCCGGGACTTCTTCCACGCTGTCCACGAAGACCGCGCCCTTGGCCTGCAATTCTTCCACGACGTAGCGGTTGTGGACGATCTCCTTGCGGACGTAAATGGGCGGGCCGAAAGCCTCCAGCGCGATGCGCACAATGTCGATAGCGCGCACCACCCCGGCACAGAATCCCCGGGGCTTCAGCAAGAGCAGGGTCTTACCGTTTTCTGTAGATGTCATCAGGGTTTTGTCCAGTATATCCCTTCATCCCCCTATGAATAAAGTTGCAAAGTTAGCTCAATTGGATGCCCAGGTCAACGTAAACCACTGAGAGGCAAAGAATTAGCATTTTTCGGTAGGTACCAGAAGATAAACGGTCAGGTGGGGGGCGCTCGGCGGTCGCAACACAAGCCCGTGTAGAGACGCAGCATGCTGCGTCTCCACACGATCTGCAGATTCCTTACTTCCCGGCCACGTAGCTCAGGTCCGGGCGGTACTGCAGGATTTCCGAGTACGCGGACCGGTAAGCCTTCCGCAAGGCAGCCAGGATGGCCGCTCCCTGCTCCTTGCCGTAAGCCTCTTCCATGATGGCGTCCAGGGTCTTGTCCGAAGGCGGCTGGAAGCTCGCCCAGTTCGCGCGGTCGCCCACCAGCACGAAATGCGGACCCTCCCCCCCGTTCAACAATTGGTACCAGTGGTTGGTGCCGGACGTCGGCGTGTTAGTTTTCTTGAGCGCCTCGCCCACCTTCTTCACGCCTTCGATAAAGTCGAGGATGCCCTCTGGCTTGACCATGAAGTGGGTGACCGAGATCACCTTGGTCGGCGGGGGAAACACCTCGGGCCCCGAGCTCAGGTCCTCGCGATAGCGGTAATAGCTCATCTGCTCGCCGGCCAACGACGCGCCCATGTGGGCCATGGCGTCGGCGCCGTCCGCCTGGTTGAACTTGTCGCGGCCATCGAAGTCCTTCCAGTGGTGCTGGAACGTCCCCACCACGTACGATCCGGTGGCATCGCCCGTCAACACTTCCCACACGTACCACGACCAGGCGTCCTTCTGGACCTTGTGCCAGCCCATGTGCTTCTTGCGCCCGGCTTCATACTGGCCGTCATTCCCGGCTTGACCCGGTTGATGTGAATCTCCGCCACTTTGCCCACGTCCTGTGCCATCCCCGGCAATACCGCCGCCAGAGCGAACATCACCGCCAACGCCACACTTCGAGCGCGCATAAAATCGCCCCCTGTCTTTTATTGATTGTCGGTCCTGGACTTCCTTGGCCGGAACCGGAGAGTACTCTCTCAGCTCTACGCTGTCAACCGCGGCCGGAATAGGAGAAGATGATGGCGATCATGGATTGGAAACGAATCACCCGCCTGTTTCGCCGCCCCCAACCGCAGCGAGCGCCGCCCCGTGGTATTGCGGAAGGTCAATGGGTAACTGGCAGCGCCAGTGCGGCGTCCGCTTCGCGTAAATACAAGCTTTGGGTTCCGGCCACGTACGATCCGCAAGCGCCCTCACCGCTGGTGATGATGCTGCACGGCTGCACGCAAAAACCCGAGGACCTGGCGGAGATCTCCGGAATGAACGCGGTCGCGGACAAAAACAATTTCCTGGTGGTCTATCCCGAACAGCCCCTCCGGGCCAACCTTCTGCGATGCTGGAATTGGTTCGATCCAAAACACCAGTCGCGCGGGGCCGGGGAGCCCGCGGTGCTGGCCGCGGTGATCGAGCAGGTTGGCTCCTCCCACAGTGTCGATCCGGACCGTATTTATGCGGCGGGGATCTCTGCCGGTGCGGCCATGGCCGTGGTGCTAGCCGCCACTTACCCGGACCTGGTCACGGCGGTGGGTGTGGTCGCCGGCCTGGAATTCAAGGCGGCCACCAGCATGGCAGGGGGACTCGCTGCGATGAAAAATGGCGGGCCGGATCCGGAGCGGCAGGGCCTGGTGGCATTTCAGACCATGAGCATTGGCTTGAGCGAGAGGCCTAAACGTCGCATGCCCGTGACCGTCTTCCAGGGTACTGCCGATCCTTATCTCAATCCCCTCAATGCCGGCCAGGTAATTGCGCAATGGGCCAAAACCAACCACTGCCTCGAAGAAAACGGGGCGGGCCGGGATGCGTTCGATGCAGGCGGAGAATTGACCAGCGACAGCGTCCCCGGCGGGTACCGCTTCGACAAGCACACGTACAAGGACGGCGCCGGACGGTTGCTGATGGAGAAGTGGATGGTCGAAGGCATGGGCCACGCCTGGCCCGGCTCCCCCGTCACCGGCGATTTCGCAGATCCGAAAGGCCCTCCTGCGGGTGACGAAATGTGGCGGTTCTTTTCCGAGACAACCCGGGATTCACTCGCCGATTCCACGGCTCGGAAAACTCTATGGGACCGTCTCGTACATTTGCTTCACGGGCCACGCCAGTAGCGGCTGCTTCACCCTTTCCCCGAACCGTGGTCGTGTGTATACTTAACGTATATACGTCACGGAGGAATGGGGCATGGGTAGTGCGCGGGTATTCCGATCCGGAAACAGTCAAGCCGTTCGGCTGCCGAAGCAATTTCGATTGAAGAGCAAGGAAGTCGAGATCTTTCGGCGCGGGGATGAGATTGTTCTGCGGGAGAAGGACGGAACCATGGTGCGAGCCTTCGATCTGCTGGCTGGCTTGCCGGGTGATCTTGAAGTCCTTGGCCGCCGGAAGGATCCACCGCAGAAACGCAAGGGGCTGTGATGGAGCCTCGCTACCTGTTGGACACGAACATCTGTATCTACATCCGGCAGAGGAGACCGCAGGAGGTTCTCCGCCGGTTCCGCAAGCTCCGTCCCGGCGAAGCGGTGCTTTCGGTCATTACCTATGGGGAACTGCTTTACGGGGCGGCGAAAAGCGCGCAACGAGTTGCGGCGCTCGAGCGGCTGCGTGAACTCGTCAACCTTCTGCCCGCGCTTTCCTTGCCGGAAACCGCGGCCGAAGCGTACGGAACGATTCGCGCCGAACTGGAGGCCAAGGGGGAGATGATCGGAAACAACGATCTGTGGATCGCCGCCCATGCTGTGGCAGCGGGGCTGACGCTGGTTACCAACAACGAAAGGGAGTTTCGGCGGGTGCGGGGGTTGAAGGTACAGAACTGGGCGGCCTAACAGCGCCGAGACGCAAAGGACGCCGAGTTCGCGGCGGCCCTACTCCCTTCTCCCTGCTCCCAGCATCGCCTCCGCATGCTTCCTCGACGTGTCCGTCAACCGCGCGCCGCTCAGCATGCGTGCGACCTCCTCGCAGCGTTCGGCGTCGTCGAGGCGCCGCACCGAGGTGCGCGAGCGTCCGCCCGCTTCCCGCTTCTCGATCAGGTAATGATGGTCGGCGAAGGCCGCGATCTGCGGCAGGTGCGTGATGCAGACCACTTGGTGCGCCCGCGCCAGCGTCCGGAGCTTCTTGCCCACCGCCTCGGCGGCACGACCGCCGATGCCGGTATCGATCTCATCGAACACCAGCGTGCGCTCGCGGCGTTTCGCGCGGCCCGCGCCGCTCTCCACGCTTACCTTCAGCGCCAGCATTACCCGCGAGAGTTCTCCGCCGGAGGCGATCTGCTCCGCCGGGCGCAGCGGCTCGCCGGGATTGGTGGCGATCAGGTAGGCGACACGATCGAAGCCCGCTGCCGACCAGTTCTCCGGCTCGTCCGAGCCGCTGACCTCGGCCTTGAACCGGCTCTTCATGGCCAGGTCTTCGAGTTCCGTCTCCACCAGCTTCTCGAGCTTGCGCGCCGCTTGGTAACGTTTGCGCGAGAGCGCCCGCGCTGCTTCCAGGTACTCCGCGCCCGCAGCCGTCAGCTCCTGCCGCAATTTCTTGAGGACCTCATCGCGGTTCTCGACTTCGTCCAGCTTGCGCGCGACCTCTTCCCCGTAGGCGATCACATCCGCCAGCGTCGCGCCGTACTTGCGCTTCATGCGGTCGAGCAGCGCCAGCCGGTCTTCGACCTTCTCCAGCCGCTCCGGCGACGCGTCCACGCGCTCGCCGTAGTCGCGCACCGTGATGCCAACGTCTTCGACGGCAAGCCGCGCCGACTCCACCGCCGCCAGCGCCTCCTGGAACTTCGCGTCGTATCGCGAGAGTTCCTCCAGGTGCCGCGCCGCCGTGCGCAGCGAGGTGGCCGCCGCCGCGTTGCCTTCGTACAGGGCGTCGTAGGCGCCCATGGCCGCGGCGTAGATCTTCTCGGAGTTGACCAGCACGCGCTTCTCCGCCTCGAGATGCTCGTCTTCGCCCGGCGCGAGCATGGCCTGCTCGATCTCTTTCTTCTGGAAGCTCCAGAGGTCCACCAGCCGCAGGCGATCCTGTTCGTCGCGCTCGAGTTCGGCGATCCGCTCCCGCAGCCCGCGCCACTTGGCGTAAGCCTGCTCCGTGGCGTCAGTCTCCACACCCGCGAAAGCGTCGAGCAACTCCAATCGCGCCGCCCCGTCGAAGGCGAGCAGCGATTCCATCTGCGCATGCACTGCCGCCAGCAGCGGCGCCAGCACCTTCAGCACCGCCACCGTGGCCGGCTGGTTGTTGACGAACACGCGGTTCTTGCCGCCGGCCGCGATCTCCCGCCGCAGGATGATCTCGCCCTCGGCGCCGTCGATGCCGTTGGCGTCTAGCACCTTCACGGCCGCGCCCTCGGCCTCGAACACCGCCGACACTACTGCTTTCTCCGCCCCGTGGCGGACCATCTCGGACGATGACTTTTCTCCCAGCAGCAGCGCCAGGGCGTCGATCAGGATGGACTTCCCCGCCCCGGTCTCGCCCGTCAGCAGGTTCAGCCCCGGCGCAAATTCGACAGCCACATTGTCAATGACGGCGTAGTTCTCGACCCGCAGCTCCCGCAGCACGCTTTCCCCTCGCCTTTGGGCGCAGCATAGCACAGGAGTACCGAGTACCAAGTACCCAGTACCAAGTATCCAGTAAAAAGAATCCCGCTGCTTGGTACTTGGTACTCGGTACTTGGTACTATTCCCGCCATGAAGCGACTGGTTCCCATGTACAAGAAGGTGGGGCCGAAGCGTTACCGCGAGACCTACGGCCTCTACTACGAAGAGCTGGAGATCGGCGATGTCTTCGAGCATCGTCCCGGCCGGACTATCACCGAGACCGACAACATCTGGGGCTGCCTGCTGACCATGAACTCGCAGCAGCTCCATTTCGACGCCGCTTATGCCGCCCACACCGAGTGGAAGAAGTGCCTGGTCGACAGCACCCTTACTTTTTCCATTCTCACGGGAATGAGCGTGCACAGTGTCAGCGCCAAGGTGGTGGCCAATCTCGGCTGGGACAAGGTCAAATGCACCCATCCCGTCTTTGCCGGGGACACGCTCTACGCGGAATCCAAGGTGATCGCCAAACGGGAATCGAAGAGCCGGCCGGGAGAAGGCATCGTCACCGTGCACACCCGCGGCTTCAATCAAGAGGGCAAGCAGGTAATGGAGTTCGAGCGCACCATGCTGATCTACAAGGGCGGCCATTCTCCCGAGGCCGCCGCCCATTACTGATCGGGCACGGTCAAGGGGGCGGCGACCGAGCCCATGCGTCCGCTGAGGTTGTCGCGCACGACAAAGCGCACGGTGTACTGGCCCGGCGACAAATCCAGCGCACCTTTGTAGGTGATCCCGTCGGAGCGGATTTGAACCAGCGCCTCGGGCTTGAGGTGAGCCTCGACGGTGCGTCCGTGGCTGGTGACGATCTTGCCGGTGGGCTCGCGGGCGGCAGCATCGAAATCCAAGCTCATGTGGTTCTGGTCGGATTCGGCCACCAGGACGGCATTGGCAGGAAGAACGAGTTCGAAAGCGGCGCGTTTCTTGTCGCCGTTAGGTGTCGTCTCCGTCCAGCGCGCCAGCAAAGGCACGGCAGTGAAGTCGAGGGGCGAAGTCAAAGCCAGGGCGATGTCGCTCTGCCTGGACTTCGCTTTGTCCTTGTCCTCGGGCATGACGTAGAAGCCGCTGCGAGTGCGTACCTCGGCGTGCTGTGGCTTGACCTTGACTTGCAGCTTGCGCCAGCCGGGCTTGCGGTCGTCGGGCGCAAGATAGAAGCCCAGCATGTAGTAGCAGGCGGAGTCCTCCACGGCATCGTGGAAGGCGTGGGTCAGGTCGTTGGTGTTGAAGTAGGCCTTGCCCCCGGTCATGTCAGCGAATTCTTTGAACGTAGCGATGGTGTCTAGCTGCATCCACGCGGCGCGCCGGCTTGCGCTCTGGAGGTTGGACGCGGAAACATGGCTGGCGGCGCTTGGGCCGAGCACCACCAGCCCGCGCACGTCCACCGGGTATAGCGCCACGTTGGCGTCGTTGAGCGCTTGCCACGTCTTCTCGTACAAGGGAAGGATGTCAATCAGGTAGCTGGGGGGCGTGCCGCCTGAAAGCACGCGTGACAGGTCGTCGATCGAGAAGGGAAATCCGCCCGAAGCCCAGATTAGCGATTTGCGTGCCGGGATAGCGGCGTAGGCGCGAGCGATCTGCTGCATGCCATCCAAGGTCAATTGGGCAGCCATCATCCGCTGGGCGGCCAGGTAGTTCTGCTCCATGTCCTGCATCATGTTGGTGAGCTGCTGGGATTCGGCCATGACGGTGGGATCGGGGAGGCTTTCCTCGGGATCCGCCACGGGCGCCGCTGCGCCGGGTCTGGAGCGCCGCAGAGCCTTGGCCAGCACCGCAGGGTCGGTGGTGAAATCATGGATCACGCGCACGCCGCCGCGGTGCAATTGCAAGAGCGCGATGGGTTCATTGCTGCCCGCCATCTCGCCCAGGAACTTCAGGATTTGATCGCGCGCGTAGGCCCGGTCGGAGAACTGGGTGTTGATTGAATCCATCACGATGAGGGTCACGCGCCAGGGCGCAGGCTCGTTCACCAGGTAGTTGCTGAACTCGCCCGCAGGCAGCGCTTGCCGCCGTTGCCGGAGGGCGGTGGTCTTGATCTCTTCGAAGACGGCGATCTTCCGCTCCGCTCCGTTCTCCAGCAGGGTGAAATCAGTCTTGGCAAGACCGCTGATGGGCGCTCCCGATTTTTCCCGCACCAGCGTCGGCACCAGCACCAATTCAGTACGCGACGTAATGGTGGGAGCTGGCTCCGGAGGCTTGGTGTCCTGGGCCAGCGCACCGGCGTGCAGCAGGAACGCCATCGCGATCACGGGCGTGAAGATTCTCATTCGCGTCCTCTCAGCGCACGCTGTCCTTGAACTCCAGCACCATGAGCTTCATCGGCTGCGCGGACGGATTGGTCACCCTCCAGCTCTTGCCGGCGGGCACCCAGGCCAGCATGCCGGCGGGAAAGGGCGCGTTGTGTTCTTTCGGTCCGGAGATGTTGTGGATCTTGTCGATCATCAACACCAGGCGGTCGCGTTCGTCGCGCGCCGGCGACCACGACGAGCCGGGGGCCACGCTCGTGGCCGTCAGCCGCATCTCCTCGGTCTCAAGCACGCCCACCATCCCGGCGCTGTCCGGGTCGCCGGACGCCAGCGCCTGGTTGATCGAGGGAAAGACCTTGTTGACCTCGCCTTGCTGGTGCTCCAGCTCGATGGTGATCTTGCGGCAGGGAGTGTCGCCGTTATTGGTGGCGATGTGGGAGAACATTCCGCGGCTGAAGTCCACGGTAGTGTCCGGCAGCTTCAGACTGGCTTCCGGTTTGCCGGCCACCGCGTTGGTGAGGTCGCAGTCCCCCAACACGATGTACGCGTAATCGTGCAGATGCTGGTGCATCAGGGTAGCTTCGCGCGGGCCTACCTCCACCTCGTAGACCTTCACATAGGGGTTTTCCAGGACCAGGTGATGGTGCTTTTCCTGCGAAAGGGGCACGCCGCGAAGGTTGGCGCTCCGCTCCGTGGCCGAAACCGGCGGTACGGCGCGGAAAGCGGGAGCCATCAGGACCACGGCAGCGATCAGAAGGATCGGGAGTCTGCGCATGAAACCTCCTCGCGCCGAGGTGCAGTGCGGAAACAAAAGTATACGCCGGCGCAGTTCGCATGCATTCCGGTTTTGCTGCTGGCCTGGGTTAGACTGCTGCGTCTCTCATCGGAGGAGGATTGCGTGAAGCCCATCTTGTGGACCCTCGGTCTGCTCAGCATCGCGCTGCCGCTATTCGCCACGGCGCAGGTGAATCCTTACAAGAACCCCAGCCCCGGAGTCTCGGGCTATCGCAGCGAGGTGCTGGCCGAGGTGACCATCCAGGAAGACAAGCTTCTTCGCCTGGCCGAAGCCATTCCGGCGGACAAGTACACTTGGCGGCCGGCCGCAGACGTCCGCTCCTTCGCCGAGGTCTTCCTGCACGTCGCGGCCGCCAATTACAATCTTCCCAAGCTGTTCGGCACGCCGCCGCCGGTCGGATTCGACGTTCGCGGCTTTGAGAAGTCCACCACCGACAAGGCCAAGGTCATGGCTACCCTGAAGGACTCCTTCGCGCACTCCAAGAAAGCCATCATGAGCATGCCCGACGCCGACCTGGAAAAATCTTTTGACTGGTTCGGAGGCAAGAACACCGAGCGCGGCGCGCTGCTGTTTATGACCCGCCACACCGCCGAGCACCTGGGACAAGCCATCGCCTATGCGCGCATGATCGGCATCGTGCCGCCGTGGACCGAGGATCAGCAGCGCCAGCAGCAGCAGGCGGCGCCCAAACCCAAGTCCTGAGCCCCCGGTCGAGGAGGTGGGAGCGGAAGGTGCCCAATTTTCCCGCATCGCTCCCGCCTGCGCGACATCCAAAACGAGGTTGGTCCGTCTAAACCCTGATGAGCAAGGAAGGCGCGGTGGAATCTCACTGTTTATCGTTCAAGCAGGTCCCGCACAGCACCCGCTTGTTCCTCGACTATCTTTACCAGTTCGATAACGTCCGCCGGTTTTTCCCGCGCTCGCCCCTCTCTCGCGACTGGCTGAAGGACGAAGTCGCGCGCCTGCATTACGACCCGGCGCGGCGCTCGCGGGTGGCGGCGGCGCTGGAGCGGCAGAACCGCGCCTGGGGCGCCTCGCAGGAGACCCTGGACAACATCGCCCGCTTCCGCGCCGGCGCCTCGGCGGTGGTGACCGGGCAGCAGGTGGCGCTCTTCGGCGGGCCGCTGTTCTCCATCTACAAGGCGCTCTCCGCCATCAAGCTGGCCACTGAGTTCACCCATGCCGGCCAGGAGTGCGTGCCCGTCTTCTGGCTGGCCACCGAAGACCACGATCTCGCCGAAGTGAACCACGTCAGGCTGCTCGCCGCCGAGGGATCGCTCGCGCCCTTCGCCACCGAGGCTCGCGGCCCCAAGGACGCGCCCATGAGCGCCGTCAGCTTGGGCCCCGAGATCGAGGCGCGGGCCGAGGAAGCGGCGCGCCTGCTCAGCGATTCCGAGGCAGCCGGCTTCCTGCGCGAGAGTTACCACGCGGGCGAGACCCTCGGCAGCGCCTTCGCCAAACTCTTCTCGCGCCTGTTCCGGCATTCCGGCGTGATCCTGATCGACGCTTCCGACCCCGAGCTGCACGCGGTCGCCGAGTCGGTGTATCGCGCCGCCATCGTGGCGGCGAAGGACTTGGACGACGCGTTGCTCGATCGCAGCCGCGAGCTCGAAGCCGCCGGCTACCACGCCCAGGTGAAAGTCACTCCGTCCTCTACGCTGCTGTTTGCCATGAAGGACGGGAGCCGCGTGCCCATCCATCGCGCCAACGGGCAGTTCACCGTGGCGGAGGAGAGGCTCGGCGAAGACGAACTGCTGCGGCGCATCAGCCAGCGGCCCGAGGAGTTCAGCGCCAACGTGCTGTTGCGCCCGGTGGTGGAGGATTATCTTCTGCCCACGCTGGCGTATGTCGGAGGGCCGGCGGAGATCGCGTACTTCGCGCAGGCGGCGGTGGTGTACGAAGAGCTGCTGGGGCGGGTGACGCCCATCCTGCCGCGCCTGAGCGCGACCCTGGTCGAGCCCCGCATCCAGCGCCTGCTGGAGCGCTACCGGCTCTCGCCGGCGGAGACTTTCAGCGATCCGGAACACCTGCGGGTGCTGATCGCCGATCGCGCGCTGCCGGGCGACATCAACGCCAGCTTCGATGCCGCGACCCAGCAACTCGAGGGCGCGATGGCGGCCATCCAGGCGTCGCTCGAGCGCCTGGATCCCACGCTGGTCGAGGCCGCCGAGCGCGCCGGCTCCAAGATCCGCTACCAGCTCGACCGCCTGCGCGAGCGCGCCGCCCGCGCCCAGTTGCGGCGCAGCGAGGAAACCGCCGCCCACGCCGCCGCGCTCAGCAACTCGCTGTTTCCGGAAAAAGAGCCCCAGGAGCGGATCGTGGGGGCGATGTCATTCCTCGGGCGCTACGGCACCCAGTTACTGCTCACGCTCTACGACGCCGCCAAGACGGGATGCCCGGATCACCAGGTGGTGTTTTTGTAGGGCTGCGGTTAGCGTCAAGAAATACTCACCGCCCGCAGCCGCGTCGCCGCGGTCTCCGAGGTTACCGGCGTGAAGTAAATCTCCTTGTAGGTGTACGACTTCGGCTTCTTCTCCAGGATGGGCAGGATCTCCACGTGCCAGTGATAATCGTCGTCGATGGTCTTCCAGTAATCCAGAACTTCGGAGCGGTGCAGGGTGTTGGGAGAACTGTGCAGCACCATGTGGAAGTTCTCGGTGACGCTGCGGATGCGCTGCAGCGTGCGCCGCAACAGTGCCCCCAGCTCGCCGGCGGAGCTGCCGCGCTGCACGCTGCGCTCGAACGCCGACTCGTGGTTGCGGGGCAGGATCCAGGTCTCGTAGGGCACGCGCGGCGCGTAGGGACACACCGCGATGTAGTCGCCGCGGCTCTCCACCACCCGCACTCCCTGCTGCTCCTCCTGCGCCAGGATGTCGCAGAACACGCAGCGTTCCTTCTGCATGAAGTAATCCTTGCCGGAACGCAGCTCGTAGAGCACCCGCCGGGGGACGAAGGTGGTGGCCGTGATCTGCGAGGTGGGATGATCGGCTTCCTGGCCGGCCACCGAACCGTGGTTCTTGAACACGGTGACGTACTTGAAGCGGCGGTCCTTCTTCAGGTCCTGGATGCGCTGGCCGGTGAGCGCCAGGAACTGTGCTACCTCGGCGTCGGCAGCCACCCAGAGAGGACGATCATGGCGCGGGTTCTCCACCAGCACCTCGTGCGCGCCCACCGGACGCATCTTGTCGTAGAGGCCGTCGCCCTGGCGCAGCGGTTCGCCTTCGATGTGGTAGAGCGCGTGCGGATGCACCACCGCCCGCGCCGACCACGGTCCGCCGTCCACCGAGGGCATGGAGGAGATCACCTGCGGCGCACGCGGCGCTTCGGGGCAGTAAGGACAGGACTCCCGGCCTTCCGGTTCGCGATCGGTGTCGTCGCCGGTGATCACCCAGGAGCGCGTGATGGGGTCTTTGCGTAGTTCCATAAGAGCAGTAGCCAGTCGCCAGCAGTCAGTCGCCAGTTAGAAGCACTGATGTTACAGGAAAACACAGGAGCCGGGATGCGTCAAATCTCCAAGAGAACCGAGTTCGTAGCTGGCAACCGGCGACCTGCGACTGGCAACTTGTTATAATCCGCCGAAAGCTGCGCGCATGAATGAGCCCTCCACGCCGCTGATGCGGCAATACGCCGCCATCAAGAAAGAACATCCCAACACCCTCCTGTTCTTCCGGCTGGGAGATTTCTACGAGCTATTCTTCGAGGATGCGGTGGTCGCCTCGCGCGAGCTGCAGATCCAGCTCACCTCGCGCAACAAGGAAAAGGGCGTGGCCGTACCCATGTGCGGCGTGCCCCATCACTCGGCGGAGAACTACCTGCTGAAGCTCATCCGCAAGGGATTCAAGGTCGCCGTCTGCGAGCAGATGGAGGACCCGCGCCTGGCCAAGAAGCTGGTCCGGCGCGAAGTCACGCGCGTGATGACGCCCGGCACCGTGGCCGATTCCATGCTGGGCTCGGAGGAGAACAACTTCCTGGCCGCGGTCGCCACGCAGGATGACCGCGCCGGCTTTGCCGCGCTCGATCTCTCGACGGGCGACTTCCGCGCCACCGAATTCCATGGAGAAGACGCGAGCCGCCGTGTGTGGGAAGAGCTGCAGCAGCTCCGGCCACGCGAGCTGCTGTTCGCCTCGTCGTTGCCCTTGTTCGACCGCAAGCAGGCCGGCCCGCCTGAGGCCGGCTTAACCGAGACCCCGCTCGACGACTGGGTGTTCGCGCCCGATTACGCCATTCCCCTGGTCGAGAACCATTTCGGCGTGCTGTCGCTCGAAGGCTTTGGTCTGGCGAACCGTCCGGCGGCGGCGACCGCGGCCGGAGCGGTGCTGCACTACGTGCGCTCCACCCAGCGCGGCACCCTCGAGCACGTGGACCGCATCGGTTTCTACGAGCGCCAGGATTGCCTGGTGCTCGACGCCGTCACCGTGCGCAACCTGGAGCTGGTCGAGCCCCTGTTCGCCAACTCCGGCGACGAGGTCACGCTCTTCCGCAGCATGGACGCGACGCTCACCCCCATGGGCAAGCGCCTGCTGCGCTCCTGGATGCTGCGCCCCGCGATCGACCGCGCCCAGATCGAGCAGCGCCTCGATGCCGTCGAGGCGCAAGTCAAAGAGATGGTCGGGCGCGAGGAGCTGCGCCGGGCGCTCGACGGCATCCTCGACATCGAACGCCTGTTGAGCCGCGTCACGCTTGAGACTGCCAACCCGCGCGACCTGCTGGCGCTCTCCGCGTCGCTGGCGAGAATCCCGAAAGTCCGGGCGGCGCTCGCCCGATTCCAGGCGGAGCGCTTGCAGGCTCTCGCCGCCGCGCTCGACGATCTTCCGGAGCTGCGCGAGCGCGTGGACCGCACCATCGTCCCCGAGCCTCCGCTGACCTTCGCCGATGGCGGCGTGATCGGCGCAGGCGTGGACGCTACGCTCGACGAGCTGCGCGACCTCAGCCGCAACAGCAAGCAGTACCTGGCGCGCATCGAGGAACGTGAGCGCCAGCGCACTGGCATCGGCTCGCTCAAGGTCAAATTCAACAGCATCTTCGGCTACTACATCGAGATCTCCAAACCTAACCTGCACCTCGCGCCGGCTGACTACGAGCGCAAGCAGACGCTGGTGAACGCCGAGCGCTTCACCACGCCCGAATTGAAAGAACACGAGACCAAGATTCTCGAGGCGCAGGAGAAGATCATCGAGATCGAGCGCCGCGTCTTTGCCGAGCTGCGCGCCGCCATCGCCGGAGAAGCCCGCCGCATGCGGCAATCGGCGCTGGCCCTGGCGGAAGTCGATGTGCTGGCGAACTTCGCGCATCTCGCCGCCAATCGCGCCTATTGCCGTCCGCAGTTCGACGACACCGCCGACATCGAGATCGCGGCCGGGCGCCATCCGGTGATCGAGCGGCAGGAATTGATGCGGTCGAATGACCGTTTCGTCCCCAACGATCTCTTCCTCAACTCGACCACCGAGAACATCCTGGTACTGACCGGGCCCAACATGGGCGGCAAGTCCACCTATCTGCGGCAGGCGGCGCTGATCGTGGTGCTGGGGCAGATGGGCTCGTTCGTGCCCGCGCGCGCGGCGCGGCTGGGCATCGTGGACCGCATCTTCACCCGCATCGGCGCCAGCGACAACCTGGCGCGCGGGCGCTCCACCTTCATGGTCGAGATGACCGAGACCGCCGCCATCCTCAACACGGCCACCCCGCGCTCGCTCATCCTGCTGGATGAGATTGGCCGCGGCACCGCGACGTATGATGGCCTGGCGCTGGCCTGGGCGGTGGTCGAGCACATCCACGCGCGCGTGCGGGCCAAGACGCTGTTCGCCACGCACTACCACGAACTGACCGAGCTGGCCGGCCGATTGTCAGGCGTAAAGAACTTTCACGTCTCGGTGAAGGAGAGCGCGGGTGGGATCGTCTTCCTGCGCAAAGTCGAGCCGGGCACGGCCGACCGCAGCTACGGTATCGAAGTCGCCAAGCTGGCTGGACTGCCGAACGAAGTGATCGCACGGGCAAGAGAGGTGCTGGCGGAGCACGAAGAATCGGAGCACGCGGTGACCGCGCACCTGGCCTCGGACGAACTGGCGCCGCCGGCAGCGCAGTTGACCATCTTCACCCCGCTCACGCAGAAGATCGTGGACCGCATCAAGCAAACGGACGTGAACGGGCTCACGCCGCTGGAGGCGCTGAACCTGCTGGCGGAGCTGAAGAAGCAGATGGAGTAGTCGGGAGGGCACACCTTTAGCTGTGCCGCAAACGAGTTTCTTAAGTATTGTCATCCTGAGCGAGCGCGCCTGACTTTGGCGCGCGAGTCGAAGGACCCCTATCATCACGAGAGAGTAGAGGTGCTTCGACTCGCCTCGGCAAAACCAGCCGAGGCTCGCTCAGCATGACAGGGCTTCTGTGAACGTGTGTGATGAAACAGTGAAATCCCTGCACCAACAAGTCGGCCAGCTCCTCATCATGGGCTTCGATGGTGCCGAGCCCACGCCCGGACTACGCCAGATGCTGGTCATGCTCAAGCCCGGGGGCGTGATCCTGTTCGCGCGCAACATCACCGACGCGCGCCAGACCTGGGAACTGCTGCGCGCCTGCCGCGAGAGCGTGGAAGCGCCCATGTTCCTCTGCGTGGACATGGAGGGCGGCACTGTCGACCGCCTGAAGACCGCCATCGCGCCCGCGCCTTCGGCCGAGGCCGTGGCCTCGACCCAAGACAAGAAGATATTCCGCGCTCACGGCCGCCTGATCGGCGAAGAAGTTCGCGCGCTGGGCTTCAACACCGATTTCGCTCCCGTGATCGACCTGAGCTTCGCGGCCTCGCGTTCGGTGCTGACCTCGCGCACCGTCTCCGACGATCCCAAGCAGACGGTCCTCTATGCGCGCGAATTTCTCAAAGGCCTGGACGAGGCCCGCGTGTTGGGCTGCGGCAAGCATTTTCCCGGGCTGGGCGAGGCCAATCTCGATACCCACCAGATGCTGCCCCTGATCACCAAGCCCTGGAAGCGGATGTGGGCCGAGGATCTCTATCCCTACCGCGCGCTGCGCCGGCAGATGGCGTTCGTGATGGTGGCGCACGCGGCCTATCCGGCGGTCACCAAGAGCGGCATCCCGGCCTCGCTCTCCACCAAGTGGATGACGGAAATCCTGCGGCGCAAGATCGGCTATCGCGGGCTGGTGATCTCGGACGATCTCGAAATGGGCGGCGTGCAGGCGTCGGCGCCCATCGACGAAGCCGCGGTCGAGACCCTGCGTGCCGGCGCCGACATGTTCCTGGTCTGCCACAACGAGGCGCACGTCTGGCGGACCTACGAGGCGGTGGTGCGCGAGGCCGAGAACGACACTAAATTTGCCCGTCGGGTGGCCGCCGCTGCCCGGCGGGTGATGGCCTTCAAGAAGAAAATGAAAGAGCTGAAGACGAGTGCGCCGCGCCCGTCCGCCGCGACGGTTCGCAAGCTGCGCGCCCAGATGCTGAAGTTCACCGACCAGGTGCAGAAAGCGGGGGCGGTGCTGTGATCGTTGCCGGGGTGATGAGCGGCACCTCCGCCGATGGCATCAACGTGGCCCTGGTCGAGATTAGCGGCGCGGGCTTCGATACCCGCTTCGAGCTGCTGGCGCACCACGAGCACCCCTACCCTCGGCCAGTGCGTCGAGCCGTCCTTGCCGCGATGAATGCTGGGCGGGCCAGTGTGGCCGACCTGGCGCGGCTGAATTTCCTTCTCGGCGAGCTCTACGCGGCGGCCGTGCTCGCTACCCGAAAAAAGGCCGGGGTGACGGTCGATCTCGTCGGCTGCCACGGCCAGACCCTCTACCATCAGGGCGAAGCATCTCCGTACTTGGGGAAGAAGATTGCGGCCACCTGGCAGACGGGCGAGGGCGCCGTCATCGCCGCGCGCGTGGGCGCGCCGGTGGTCTCGGATTTCCGTCCCGCGGATATGGCTGCCGGAGGCAAGGGTGCGCCGCTGGTTCCGTTCCTCGATTACCTGGTCTATCGCGACGCCGGCGTCGGGCGCATTGTGCAGAACCTCGGCGGCATCGCCAACCTGACGGCCATCGCTGCCGGCGGATCGCCCGAAGACCTCATTGCCTTCGACACCGGCCCGGGGAACATGGTAGTGGACGCGGCCATGGAGCGTCTCTACCGCAAGCCGTACGACCGCGACGGGCGGATGGCCGCAAAGGGTATGCCGCTTGAGGCAGTCCTTAAAGTATTACTTCAACATTCATTTTTCCGGCGGAAGCCCCCGAAGACTGCCGGTCGGGAGGAGTTTGGGCGGGAGTTCGTGGCGGATTTTCTTCGCCGCTGCGGTCGCGCGCGGAAAGAAGACATCGTGGCGACGGCGACGGCGTTGACGGCACGCTCGATTGGGGAGGCGGTGAAGAGGTTCGTCCTCTTGCCCGCAGGGGCTAAAGCCCAGGTCCAGGCCGCCTCTATTGGCACGGCTAAAGCCGTGCCCCTTCACAAATTTTTTGAGTATGTGGTTTCCGGTGGTGGAGCGAAGAATCGAACGCTCATCGCCATGCTGCGCGCAGAGGTCGAGCCGCTCGGACTAAAGCTCCGCCACTCCGATGAATTTGGCGTGCCCTCGGCCGCGAAGGAAGCTGTGGCCTTCGCAATCCTCGCCTATGAGACCTGGCATCGCCGGCCGTCGAATATTCCAGCGGCGACGGGCGCGCGTCAGCCGGCCATTCTGGGAAAAATTTCGTATGCGACTTAGGACAGGAGGCAGGAGGCAGGAGGCGGGAGGCAGGAAAACCTGCTTCCTGCATCCTGCTTCCTGCTTCCTCTTGGTGGCGCTGGCATTAGTCGGCGGCTGCGCAAAGAAACCCGCGCCTGACACGCTGGTGATGATCATCGAATCCAGCCCGGCGAATCTCGATCCACGGGTGGGCACGGACGCACAGTCAGAGCGCATTGACGCGCTGCTGTTCGACGGCCTGGTCAACCGCGACGAGCACTTCAACTTGACGCCCGGCCTGGCCGAGCGCTGGGAGATTCCCGATCCCCTGACCTACATCTTCCACCTGCGCCCGGGTGTGCGCTTCAGCGACGGCCGCCCGCTCATCGCCCGCGACGTCAAGTGGACCTTCGACTCCATCCTCACGGGCGCGGTGCTCACGCCGAAAGCGGGTTCCTACCGCCTGGTCGAGCGCATCGACGCCCCCGACGACGCGACCGTCATCTTCCACCTCAAGGAGCCCTACTCGCCGCTGTTGTGGAACCTGTCGAACCCGGCTATCGGCATCGTGCCCGCCGGCAGCGGCGCCGATTTCAACCAACATCTCATCGGCTCGGGGCCGTTCCGCTTGGTGCGCCTGGAGCAGGACAAGGAAGTCGTGATCGAGCGCAACCCCGCCTACTGGGGAACGCCGGCGCGGATCGAGCGCGTGCGTTTCGCCGTGGTGCCGGACACGACCACGCGCGTCCTCGAGCTGCGCAAGGGAAGCGCCGATCTCGAGATCAATGCCCTCACTGCTGACATGGTGGTCGCCATCGAGAAGCAGCGGCAGCTCGACGTGATGCGCTCGCCGGGAACGATCTACGCATATCTCGCCTTCAACCTGCGGGATCCCATTCTCAAAGACGTGCGTGTGCGACAGGCTATCGCCTATGCGCTCGACCGCGGGCCGATGATCCACTACCTGTGGCGCGACATGGCGCGGCCCGCCGCGAGCGTGCTTCCACCCGAGCACTGGGCCTACGACGGCGAGGTGCGCACTTATGCGCACGATCCCGCGCGCGCCCGCCAGTTGCTCGATGCCGCCGGTTACTCCGAGCACAATGGCGTGCGCTTCCACCTGACCATGAAAACCTCAACTCAGGAGGAGTCCACGCGCCTGATGGCGGCGGTGCTGCAACAGCAATTGCGGGAAGCCGGCATCGCGCTCGACATCCGCACCTTCGAGTTCGCCACCTTCTACTCCGACGTGCAGAAGGGCGCGTTCCAGATTTTCTCGCTGCGCTGGGTGGGCGGCAACGAGGATCCGGACATCTTCGAGCACGTCTTCTCGTCGAAGAGTTTTCCTCCCAAGCGCGGCAATCGCGGCTATTACTCGAACCCGCGTGTCGACCAGTTGATCGACGACGCGCGCAGCACCGTGGACCGCGAGCGCCGCAAGCGCGATTACGACGAGATCCAGCGCATCGTGGCCGAGGAGCTGCCCTATGTCAACCTGTGGTACTTCGACAACGTGCTGGTGCACTCCGGGCGGGTGCGCAACCTGGAGGTCGGCTCGGCGGGGAATTACGATTTTCTCAAGAGGGCGGAGTTGGGGCGCTGAGCTCCCTTATAAAAATTGTCATCTCGAGCGGAGCGCGACCGAATGTAGTGAGGGAGCGCGAGTCGAGGGACCTGGAGGTTGTATTTCCGTCAAGAAACTCAAGGTCCCTCGGCGACGCGCTCGGTCGCGTTGCTCCCTCGCGCTGCTCGGGATGACAATTGTGTGGGGAGCCAGCGTGGTACCATCGAGCACGGGGGACCCGTAGCAAGTGCGCATTCTCTTCGTCGGTGACATCTTCGGGCGGCCGGGGCGGGAGATCGTGCGCGACCATCTGGCCGACGTGGTGGCCACCCGCTTGATCGAGCTGGTGGTGGCCAACGGCGAGAACGCCGCCGCCGGCTTCGGGCTCACTCCTTCGCTCGCCGAAGAGTTCCTCGGCCTGGGCGTCGACGTCATCACCAGCGGCAATCACGTCTGGGACCGGCGCGAGATCATGGACTACTTCCGCTCCGCCGAGCGCAACGGCTCGAACGCCCGCCGCGTGCTGCGTCCGGCGAACTATCCCGCCGGCACGCCCGGCCTGGGCTGGTACGAGGGCCAGACGAAGAAGGGCACGCCCTTCGCCGTCATCAACCTGCAGGGACGCGTCTTCATGGTGGATAACGACGATCCCTTCCGCACCGCCGACGCGCTGCTCAAGAACATCCGCGCTAAGGTGATCCTGGTGGACATCCACGCCGAAGCCACCAGCGAGAAGGTAGCCATGGGCTGGTACCTGGACGGGCGCGTGACCGCGGTGCTGGGCACGCACACGCACATCCCCACCGCCGACGAGCGCGTGCTGCCCAAAGGCACCGCCTATCTCACCGACGTGGGCATGACCGGGCCCTACGACAGCGTCATCGGGGTGGAGAAGGAGCAGGTGCTGCAGCGCTTTCTCACCAACATGCCAGCGCGCTTCGACCCGGCGACCGGCGACGTGCGCTTCTCGGCCGTGGTCATCGACTGCGACCCGGAGAGCGGGCGGGCAACGGCGATCGAGCGCCTCGTACTACGGCAGTGAATACCGACTCCCGCATTCCGGCCACGCCGGCGGAAGCTTCCGCCTTTCGCTGGGATTCGGCCGACACTTACCTGTTCGACATCGACGGCACCTTGCTCAACAGCCGCGACGGCATCCACTTCACCGCCTTCCACAACGCGGTGCGGCGGTTCTTCGGAGTGCCATCGAAAATCGACCGCGTGCCGCTGCACGGCAATACCGACCTGGGGATAATCCGCGCGGTGCTGCGGCGGGAGGGCGTCAGCGATGTCGAGATCGACGACAAGCTGCCGCTGATGACCGCCGCGATGTGCGAGGAAGTGGAGCGCAACGCCATCGGCATGCAGCCCGAGCTTTGCCCGTCGGTAGCAGAACTGGTGCAGCGGCTGGATGCCGCCGGCAAGCTGCTGGCCCTCGCCACCGGGAACCTGGAGACTATCGCGTGGAAGAAGCTGGAGGCCAGCGGCCTGCGGCAGTATTTCGCCTTCGGCTCGTTCAGCGACCAGCGCGAGCAGCGTGCGGACATCATCCGCTGGGGTGTGGCCGAAGCGCGCCGCCGCCTTTCGACCGCAGCCGTGGTGTACGTGGTCGGCGACACCCCGTCCGACATCCAGGCCGCCCATGCCGCCGGCGTGCCCGTCATCGCCGTGGCCACAGGCATCTTCAGCCTGGAGGAGCTCAAGTCGCACGGACCGGACTTGTGCGTCGAATGCTGCACCGAGCTGTTGGAATTGAGTCATTAATAATTGCCAAACCCTGGGTTATACTCGACGATGTTCTGAAGGCAAACGCTGGAGGAAGAAGTATGTTTCACTTAGTCTGGTATGTTCTTATTGGGCTAATCGCGGGGGTTATCGCGAAATCGGTGATGCACGTGCATATGACGATCTTCTGGACGATCGTGCTCGGCATCATCGGATCCATCATCGGCGGCGGCGTTAGCCACATGTTTTCGCGCCCGACAAACGAACGATATCATCCCGCCGGCCTCATTTTTTCCACACTGGGCGCGATCCTGGTTCTCTACATTTGCTATAAGCTGAAGATTCATCTTCCCCAGGTCAACCCGTTCTAGCTCATCGACGA
>JBIOFT010000016.1:0-36551 GCA_044447375.1 Terriglobales bacterium
GAAGAGTACGATCGCATCCTGAAATGGCTGGGACGCGAGCCCACCATCACCGAGCTGGGCATCTTCAGCGTGATGTGGAGCGAGCACTGCTCCTACAAGAGTTCGCGCGTGCACCTCAAGCGCCTGCCGACGCACAGCCGCCGCGTGGTGCAGGGACCGGGCGAAAACGCCGGCATCATCGACATCGGCGACGGTTGGGCCTGCGCTTTCAAGATCGAGTCGCACAACCATCCGTCGTTCATCGAGCCCTTCCAGGGAGCAGCCACCGGCGTGGGCGGCATCCTGCGCGATATCTTCACCATGGGCGCGCGGCCGGTGGCCATCATGGATTCGCTCCGCTTTGGGCCGATCACAGCCGGCGGCGGCAGGCCTGATCAAGCCACCCTCCACCGCAACCATTCGATCGTGGACGGCGTGGTGAGCGGCATCGCCTCCTATGGCAACTGCTTTGGCGTGCCCAACGTCGGTGGCGAGACCAAGTTCGAGCCCTGCTACTCGCAGAACCCGCTGGTGAACGCCTTCGCGCTTGGCCTGGTGCGGCGCGACGAGATCTACTACGCGCGCGCCGCCGGGGAAGGTAATCCGGTGATCTACGTGGGCGCCAAGACCGGCCGTGACGGCATCCACGGCGCCACCATGGCCAGCGAAGAATTCAGCGAAGCCTCGGAGCAGAAGCGGCCCAACGTGCAGGTGGGCGATCCCTTCCTCGAAAAGCTGCTGCTGGAAGCGTGCCTGGAAGGCATGCGCACCGGCGCGGTGGTCGGCATTCAGGACATGGGCGCCGCCGGCCTCACCTGCTCCACCTGCGAGATGGGCGGGCGCGGCAACGTCGGCATCGAGATCGAGCTGGACCGCGTTCCACAGCGCGAGACGGGCATGACGCCCTACGAGATCATGCTGAGCGAGTCGCAGGAGCGCATGTTGCTGGTGGCCGAGAAGGGCCGCGAGGACGAGGTCTTCCGCGTCTTCGAGAAGTGGGGACTGGACGCGGTGACCGTCGGCCGGGTCACGCCCGACGGCAAGATGCGCGTGCTGGAGCACGGGCGGGTGGTGGCCGAGATCCCCAACGCCGCGCTGACCGACGATGCTCCGCTCTACCACCGTCCCACGGAGCGTTGGGAGCCGCCGGTCGAGCGCGAGATGCCGCCCTCCATCCGCCTGGGTGAAACTGCCGACCTCACCGCCAATCTCAAGCGCCTGCTGGCTTCGCCCAACATCTGCTCTAAGCGCTGGGTGCACGAGCAGTACGACTCCATGGTGCAGATCAACACCGTGCAGGGGCCGGGGCGCGAGGCCGGCGTGATCCGCATCAAGGGCACCAAGCGCGGGCTGGCCATGGCGCTCGACGGCAATGGGCGCTGGTGCTGGCTCGATCCGCGGCTGGGCGCCATGCACGCCGTCGCCGAATCGGCGCGCAAGGTGGCGTGCACGGGCGCAACCCCGGTGGCGGCCACCAACTGCCTGAACTTCGGCAATCCCGAGAAGCCGCAGATCATGTGGCAGTTCGCGCAGGTGATCGACGGCATGACCCGCGCCTGCGAAGAGCTCGAAGTCCCTATCACTGGCGGCAACGTCAGCTTCTACAACGAAACTCTGGGCGAGGGGATCTATCCCACACCGGTGGTCGGCGTGGTGGGCGTGATCGACGAGGTTGAGAAGGCGGCCAGCTTCGAGTTCCGCGAACCAGGGCGGGTTGTGGTGCTGCTGCGCGGCACCGAGCCCGGCGACGCCATCGATGCCGAGGCTGAGTTCGGCTCCTCCGAGTATGCCAAGGAGATCCTCGGCATGGTCTGGGGGTTCCCGCCGGCGCTCGAACTGGAGAAGGAAGCGACGCTCCAGAAGTGCATCGTCGAGCTGATCCGCCAGGGACTGGCCGAGTCGGCGCACGATTGTTCCGACGGCGGGCTGGCGGTGGCGCTGGCCGAATCCGCTTTCCCCAACGGCGTGGGCGCGCGCATCGAGCTGGTTTCGAGCGGCCTCGCGGCCGAGTTCCTGCTGTTCGGAGAAGACGCCAGCCGGATCCTGATTTCCTGCGCCAGGGAACACGTCGGGCGAATCCAAGAATTAGCGGTAGAATACGGCGTCGCGGCGGAAGTGCTGGGCGAGACCGTTTCCGAGAAAATCGAAATCCTGGTTGATGGCCGGCAAGTGGCCGCAGCGGGAGTGTCCGAGTTGAAGGAAGCTTGGGCGAGCGCGCTGGAGCGAGCGCTACAGGTGGAGACGGGCGAGGAGTTGGTACCGGTGGTGCTGGACAAAAGCTGATGACGACATGAAAGTCCGTGACGTGATCAAGCTTATTGAAAGGGACGGGTGGTATTTGGAACGGACACGGGGCAGCCATCGGCAATATCGGAGCAACGTCAAACCCGGAACCGTAACTGTAGCGGGGCATCCATCAGACGAAATGCCCCGTGGAACACTCAACAGCGTGCTGAAACAGGCAGGTCTTAAGAAATGAAGTACACGGTCATCTACGAAAAATCTGCTACAGGATACGGTGCCTACATCCCCGACCTGCCGGGTTGCGTTGCGACCGGCAAAACCAAAGCGCAGGTAAAGAAGTTGATCCGTGAAGCGATCGAACTCCATATCGAAAGTCTGAAACAGCACGGCGAACCGGTGCCTGAGCCAACCACGGTGGCCGATTCCATTACGGTGTCTGCATAGCTATGGCCTTCGACAAATTCAAAGACGAATGCGGCGTGGTCGCCATCTACTCCAATCCGGAGGCGGGCAAGCTCGCCTACCTCGGGATGCACGCGCTGCAGCATCGCGGGCAGGAGTCGGCGGGGATCGTCTCCACCGACGGCGTGACCATGTACGCTCACCGGTCCATGGGCCTGGTGGCCGACATCTTCACGGAAACAGTGCTGGAAAAACTCAAGGGCACGCTGGCCATCGGGCACACCCGCTACTCGACCACCGGCGACTCGGCGCTGCTCAACGCCCAGCCCATCATGGTGGATTGCAACAAGGGCATGATCGCTCTGGCCCACAACGGCAACCTGGTCAACGCGCAACTGATCCGTTCGCGCCTGGAAGCCCAGGGCTCGATCTTCCAAACCACCAGCGACACTGAGGTCATCGTCCATCTGGTGGCGCAGTCGCGCGAGGAAACGCTGCCCGAAGCCATTGCCGACGCGTTGCGGCGGATCGAAGGCGCGTTCTCGCTGGTGATTATGAGCCGCGACCGTGTGTTTGCGGTGCGCGACCCGCGCGGATTTCGCCCGCTCTCCATGGGACGCATCGCCGGCGGCCTGCGCAAGGACACCATCGTCTTCGCCTCCGAGACCTGCGCTTTCGACCTCATCGGCGCTACCTACGAGCGCGATGTGAATCCGGGGGAGATGATCGTGGTCGGCCCCGAAGGCATCTACTCGCGCTATTTCGCCAGCCAGACTGCGCAGTCGAGCTGCATTTTCGAGCACGTGTATTTCTCGCGGCCGGACAGCGTGATTTTCGGACGCTCGGTGGCCGAGAGCCGCGAGAAGCTGGGACGGCAGTTGGCGGTCGAAGCTCCCGCCACGGCGGACCTGGTGGTCCCGGTGCCGGATTCCGGTGTGGCCGCGGCCATGGGTTACGCCGCGGAGAGCGGCATCCCAGTGCGCATGGGACTGATCCGCAATCACTACGTCGGGCGGACGTTCATCGAGCCGGAGCAGCGTGTGCGCGACTTCGGCGTGAAGCTCAAGCTGAACCCGGTGCGCAGCATTCTGGCGGGCCAGCGCGTGGTGCTGATCGACGACTCCATCGTGCGCGGCACCACCAGCCGCAAGATCGTGCGCATGGTGCGCGACGCGGGCGCCACCGAGGTCCACCTGCGCATTTCCTGCCCGCCCACCGTCTCTCCCTGCTTCTACGGCGTGGATACGCCCTCGAAGAAGCAGCTCATCGCCGCCAACAAGACGGTCGAGGAAATCCGCGACTACATCGGCGCCGACTCGCTGGCCTACCTGTCGCTCGAAGGCATGAAGCAGGCCTGCGGCGAGAGTGAGTCTCTCACCTACTGCACCGCGTGTTACACCGGCAAGTATCCGACGGCGTTCGTGGATGTCGAGGAAATCAAGCCGGCGGAAGAGCCGGCGCGGAAGTAACGCGTCCTCGGTCGAACCACTGAAGCACGCGCCTGTTGAATTCCTCGGGCGCGACCATCACCGCACCGCAGTGACCGGCACGCGGTACCTCCCACAGCGTGATGTCTGACGGATTGTGAGCTTGTATCTCTCGTGAATGGCTCGGCGGAATGTTGTGGTCTTCGAGGCCGTGGATCAGGAGGATCGGTATCCGGACGTTCTCCACGGCGCGTTCCGGCGAGGCATCCGCAAGGTTGACACCGAAACGGAGCCTTCCGTAGAGAAACGCCAACTCGACGGCCGGGCGGAGAACAATGCGTCCCAGCCAGGGGCCCACTCTTAAGAACTGCCCAACTCGTACATACCCGATTCCGCGGAAGTTTGCGAATGAGGACTCTGCGACGGCCGCGCAGAAGCGTGGCTCTACACGAAGTGCCTGCAGCAGAATAGCCGCACCCATGGACTCTCCCAGGCCGAATACGCAACCAGGGTGATCGGCCTCAGCCAGCCAATCAACCCACCTGCGAATGTCATCCGCCTCCTTGATTCCGTAGGTAGCGAATGCGCCACCGCTTGCACCTTGAGCGCGGGAGTCGGGGAGCAACACTGCATAGCCATTCGCGAGGAGAAGTTCCGTATATGCGCCCATGCCCTGCCGATTGTCACCTGACCCATGGAAGAGGATGACCGCATCACCGTTGTAAGGGGTCGGCCGTACGAACCACCCCCGCAGCTTGATGCCATCCCGCGACTCGACAGCGACATCCTGAAGTGT
The DNA here is from genome assembly GCA_044447375.1 of Terriglobales bacterium. Classification (GTDB taxonomy): domain Bacteria; phylum Acidobacteriota; class Terriglobia; order Terriglobales; family Acidobacteriaceae; genus JAHFUA01. The sequence continues at coordinate 4,849 of JBIOFT010000016.1, forward strand.
CCCGTTGAATCGACGGGCTGTAGTCTCGGCCTGTTGGCGCCATTCGATGGGTACACGTAGCGGATGAAACGCCATCTCGCCTAATGCGACCGCGAGCACGAGGCAGGCAATCGCATAGTAGCCAACGATTCTCGGGAGAATGCGTCGTAGAAACAGGAGGCTCTCCTTGGTCAGATGATACGAAATAGGGGAGAGCTTTGTTCGCTACCCGCGACTATCTCCTCGCCGCGACCACCCGCGGGATCCCCTGCAAGTCCGGCGTGACCCGCACCTCCGCCCAATCCTTTACCAATTCGTGCACGGTGGATGCGAGGGAGAATCCGATCTCGACCACCAGCCAGCCTCCCGGCTTCAGAGTTTCGTGCGCCTGCGGGACGAGACGTCGGTAAACCTCAAGCCCGCTTTCTCCCGCAAACACCGCCACCTTGGGCTCGAACTCGCGCACTTCGCGCTGCGCCTTCTCCGGCTCGGACGCAGGCACATAGGGAGGATTGGAGACGACGAAATCGTAGGCAGCGGCCGGGGCTCCGGCGAGCAGATCGCGCTGCTGAAAGATGATGCGATGGTCCAACTGCAACCGTGCAGCATTCGCCCGCGCCACCTCCAGTGCCGCCGGCGAGATGTCTACCGCTTCCACGCGCGCCCACGGCATCTCCATGGCGAGCGCCAGCGCGATGCAGCCCGAACCGGTGCCCACGTCCACGATGCGATGCGCCTGCTTCGCGCGCGCCAACTCCAGCACGGTCTCGATCACATGCTCGGTCTCGGGACGCGGGATCAGCACGGCGGGCGAGACGATCAGGTCCATGCCCCAGAATTCCTGGTGGCCGGTGATGTACTGCGCCGGCTTGCCGGTGGAGCGCTCGGCGATGGCTTCGTCGTAGCGCGTTTGCTCGTCGGCCGTGAGTTCGTATTCAGGATGGGCATAGAGGTAGGCGCGGTCGGAGTTGAGCACGAACATCAGCAGCGTCTCGGCATTCATGCGCGGCGAGCCGACGGCTTTCGCCGTCAGCGTGTCGATGGCTGCGGTCAGGGCTTGCTTGAGCTGCATGAAAGCCGACGACGGTTTTACGCGAGCGCTTCCTGCTTCAGCTTCTCCGCCTGGAAGTGCGTGACCAGCGCGTCGATGATGGGCTGGATCTTGCCGTCCATGATGTCGCTCAACTGGTGCAGCGTGAGCCCGATGCGGTGGTCGGTCATGCGGTCCTGCGGAAAATTGTAAGTGCGGATCTTCTCGCTGCGGTCGCCCGTGCCCACCATCTGCCGCCGCTCCTTGGCCAGGGCCTGCTGCTGCTTCTCCAGTTCCATCTCGTAAAGCCGCGAGCGCAGCACGCGCATGGCTTTGTCGCGATTCTTGATCTGCGATTTCTCGTCCTGGCAGGAGACCACGGTATTGGTCGGCAGGTGCGTGATGCGGACGGCGGAATACGTGGTGTTCACTGATTGCCCACCCGGTCCGGAGGAGCAGAAGGTGTCGATGCGCAGGTCCTTGGCGTCGATCTTCACGTCCACGTCTTCGGCCTCGGGCAGCACCGCCACGGTGACCGCCGAGGTGTGCACGCGGCCCTGCTGCTCGGTCTGGGGGACGCGCTGCACGCGGTGCACGCCGCTCTCGTACTTCAGCCGCGAATAGACCCGCTTGCCTTCGATGATGGCGATCACTTCCTTCAGCCCGCCCACGCCCGATTCCGACGTGGACAGCACTTCCACCTTCCAGCGCTGCGACTCGGCGTAGCGCGTGTACATGCGGAAGATCTCGGCGGCGAACAGCGAGGCCTCGTCGCCGCCGGTGCCGGCGCGGATCTCCAGGATAACGTTCTTCTCGTCGTTTGGATCTTTGGGGATCAGCAAGACCTTGAGTTCTTCCTCCACTTTGCCGATGCGGTCTTCGAGCTTGGCCAGTTCTTCCTGGGCGTAGGCGCGCATCTCGGCGTCGGACTCCTCGGCGATCACGGCCTTGCTCTCGGCGATGCCGCGCTTCAGGTCCTTATACTCGCGATACTTCTCCACTGCCGGCGCCAGCTCGCTGTGTGCCTTGGCGGTTTTCTGATAGCGCGCCGAGTCGGAGATCACCTCCGGCGTGGCGAGCGCCTGGGTCAGCTCGTCGTACTTGGATTCGATCTGATCGAGTCTGTCAAACATCGCTTTTGGCTCTTAGCTCTTGGCTCTTAGCTTAACCCGAAATGTCATCCCGAGCGAGCGCCGCCGACCCTTCGACTTCGCTCAGGGCAAGCTTTGCGGCGCGAGTCGAGGGACAATGCTTTTTCCGGAAGCTTGAAACAGGTTCTCTCGCGGCGCCAGCCGCTAGGCAATCACCAGCTCGCCGCCGCGCTGCTTCTCGAGTTCCATGGCTTCGTCGAGCGCGCGGATGGCGCATTCCACCTGTTCGTTGCTGGGAGGCTGAGTTGTGATTCGCTGCAGCCAGAGGCCGGGAGCGGTCATCAGCGCGAACAGCGAGCCGCGGTGCTTGGCGGCGTAGCGGATGATCTCGTACGACACCCCGGCGATCACCGGCAGCAGCGCGATGCGGATGGCGAAGCGCGCCCAGAACGTGGTCACCGGGATCAGGGTGTAGAACACGATTGAGATTAGCAGAACCGTCATCAGGAAGCTGGTGCCGCAGCGCGGGTGATAGGTGGAGTACTTCTGCACGGCGGCCGGGGTCAGCGGGTCGCCGGACTCGAAGGCGAACACCGTCTTGTGCTCCGCTCCGTGATACTGGTACACGCGGCGGATGTCCTTCCACAGCGAGATGCCCCAGATGAACAGCAGGAACAGCGCGATGCGGATGGCGCCATCCACCAGGTTGAAGACGATCTGGTTGCCGAACGCCGGCGAGACCCGCTTCAGTTCGGTGGCCGCCACCAGCGGAATGAACTTGTACATGAAGACGAAGAACCCAACCGAGAAGAAGACGTTGACCGCCATCACCCAGCCGCTGATCTCGATTTTCTTCTCCTCCTGCTCGCGAGGGATGGCGTCGAGCGCGACGTTGGCGGAGTAGCGCAGAGCGCGAAAGCCGAGTGACATCGCCTGTCCCAGGGTGGTGAGGCCGCGCATGACCGGCCAGGCCAGCCACTTGCGCTTTTCCGACGGCCGCTCGATGGGCTCGGAGTGCGTGGCCACCTCGCCCGAGGGCTTGCGGACGGCGATCCCCCAGGCGTGCGGCGACCGCATCATGACGCCCTCCAGCACCGCCTGCCCGCCGACCAGCGTCTCATTGCCGCTTTCAAGGGCAGGCAAGAGTTGCATGGCGGCTGCCAGCCGCACGAGTTGTCGCCAATGGTTCACAAGAGATTGGATGATGGCTGGGGAATGCGCGCTTCACCCCGGTATTAGAAGGTTACTGGGCTGGGGCGGGGCTGTCAAACGGTGGGAACTGACGGTAATGAGGCGAGTTGGAACTCTAGCGAACCAGACGGTCGAAAAACTGCCGGGGCGACAGGATCGGAATCGACTGGAACGAAACAAGACGTAGCAAATGTCCGTCCCCAGAGATGATCGCGTTCGCCTCGGCGGCCACGGCACACTCTAGAACGCGATCGTCATCAGGATCATTCGTGATCACGGCGAGCGAGACCTGCGGGCTGACCTCGGTTCCCAAGTTCCAGATAGTCCGTGCGCGCGCATGAATCTCTTCTCGGCTCCAGCCGAATTTTTCCTTCAGGATGCGTTCTACCTCAGCCTGAATGGGCTTGGAGAAATAGAGCGAACACACGCCCGTGAGCGCCAGGTCCAGCACCTGCCGTGGAACGCCTCCAAAAACGAGCGCCGATACAATGACGTTCGTGTCCACAACGATGCGCATTACTTCGGCGCGCGCTTCCCGCGAGTCCGCTTCTCCTCGCGGTATTCGTGGATGAGGCGGTCCACGTCTTCCTCACGGATGCCCAGCGCTTGTGCGCGGGCGCGGCCATAGTCATTCGTTTCCTCCCACCAGCGCTGGCGCTCGTACCAGCGAAGCGCTTCCCGTACCAGTTCGCTCATGGTGCGGTTTTCTTTCTTGGCCAGCGCCTCGGCCCGGGAGAGCATCTCCGGCGGAATGGTGATCGAAAGGGTTTTGGTGGTCCGCATAGGGGCAATATATAGCAAGATTAAGCAATACTCAAGGCGGCGGCGATGATTGCGTCTTGCTCGGGAAAGACCGTCCGCAGGTCCAGGAGCACCTTTCCCTGTTCGACGCGGGCGACGATGGGCGGCCGATGGGCGCGCAGGCGCGCGGCCAGCTCGTCGGCGCTCAGGCCCTGGGAGGTGAGGGCCAGAAGGACCGTCGGCAAGGCCGCGCCGGGCGCGGCGCCACCGCCGATCACCGACGCTCCCTCGACCAACTCCACCTTCAGCCTGGGGGCCTTGGCGCGCAGGGTGTCAGCCAGCGCCTGGGCGCGGCGGCCGATCTCCTCGGCGCTCAGGCGCATCATGCGCAGCGCCGGGATGGCGTTGTGGTCCTGGCGGACGTAGGCGAGCAGCGTGGCCTCGAGCGCGGCGTAGGTCAGCTTGTCCACACGCAGGGCGCGGAACAGCGGGTTCGAGCGGATGCGGACCACGGTCTCGCTCTGGCCGCTGATGAGCCCGGCCTGCGGCCCGCCCAGCAGCTTGTCGCCGCTGTAGGTGACCACGTCCACGCCGGCGCGCAGGCTGTCCCACACGCTGGGCTCGCCGCTCACGCCCACGGATCGCAGCTCGATCATCGCGCCCGAGCCCAGGTCTTCGAGGATCGGCAGCTTGTGCTTGCGCGCAAGCGCCACCAGGTCTTCGAGCGCGGGTTGCTCGGTGAATCCGACGATCTGGAAGTTCGAGCGGTGGACGCGCAGCAGCAGGCGGGTGCGCTCGTTGATGGCTTTTTCGTAGTCGGCGAGGCGGGTGCGGTTGGTGGTGCCGACCTCGCGCAGCAGCGCGCCCGACTTGGCCATCACGTCGGGAATGCGGAAGGAGCCGCCGATCTCCACCAGTTCGCCGCGCGAGACGATCACCTCGCCGCCTTCGGCCAGCGTGTTCAGCGAGAGCAGCACCGCGGCGGCATTGTTGTTCACCACCACCGTGGAGATTCCGGAGAGGCCCTCCTGGTTGAGCAGGCGCGCGGTCAGCCGCTCGACGTGCACATCGCGCTTGCCGCGCTCGCCGGAAGGGATGTCGAACTCCAGGTTGCTGTACACGCCGGCGACTTCGCGGATGCGGTCCAGCGCACCTTCGGCCAGCGGTGCGCGTCCCAGGTTGGTGTGCAGAACTACTCCCGTAGCATTGATCACCGGACGCAGTGAAGGCGCGAGCGATTGTCGCAGCCGGCGCTCGACCGCAGCCGCCAGGCCGCCAACCGCCAGCTCTATGCCTGATGCATCGAGACTGCCGGAACCAATCTCCTGGCGCAGGGTCTCGAGCACCTCGCGTGCGGCCTCGGTCACCGCAGCACGGCCTTCGCTCTCAATAAGCGCCGCGACTTCGGACTGATGCAACAACTCGTCCACCGAAGGCAGCTTGCGGTAGAGGTCCTTCCTGGGAGCGGCTTTCACGCGAGGAATTGTATCGTTTCTTCTTACGGGAGTTAGCTGATAAATGGCTCGCTGGGCGCAATAGCGTTGCCACCGCATTGCCGCTACAATTTGATGATTCATGCGAAAAGCACGGTTGGCATCGCACTTTTGGGCAGGGCTATCCATGGGGACAGTGCTGGCCATGGTTTGCCTGGCATCCGCCGCGGCAGAGGACCGGGCTGCGGTCACCCGCGCCCTATCCGCTTGCGGCCCGGACGAGGTTCGATTCGAGGTGCAGACGCGCGCGACTGGGCCGGTTGCAGAGCCCGGAGAGGATAAGGCTTTGGTCTACGTGATCGAGGTGTTCAACAAGGCCTCGAACGAACTGGGGGAGCCCACCGTGCGGGTTGGCCTCGATGGCGCCTGGGTGGGCGCGACCAAGGGCGATTCCTATTTCTCCTTTTCCGTCACTGCCGGCGAACATCATTTGTGCGCAGACTGGCAGTCGAGATTCAAACGGCTCTCAAAGAATGTTGCCTTGGCCAGTTTTGCGGCGGAAACGGGAAAGACTTACTACTTCCGGGCCCGCATCACCGAGCTCAACTTGGCCTTCACTTTCGACCTTGATCCGGTGAATGAAGATGAAGGCAAACTCCTGGTCGCATCGTCCGCGTTCAGCACCAAGAAGCCAGGTACCCGAAGCAAGAGCTCCAAAGTTCCCTGATCTTCTTGTCGCTTTGACTGGTTCAGTACGGTAACTCAGGATGCCGGCGCCGAAGCCCCACCTGCCCGCGTGAGCTGGCGCATGAGAGCCGCGGCCTGCCGGAACCACGGACGATCGCGCCGGCGCTGGAATCCCGGCATCGAGCGCTGCTTGGCCATGATGCGGTTCACCCACTCGCGCGCTTCCACCGTTCGTCCCTGCGCCGCCAGGAACGACGCATAGTAGAACTGAATCTCGGTCGAGGTGGAGACCTGGGTGACGCGCGCGAACATGGCATCGGCTTGCGCGATGTTGCCGACGCGCCAATAGGCGTAGGCGAGCAGGCCGGCAGCGCGATGGAAATCGTAGTTCGCTTCCTTGGATACGACCCGCTCCAGGTCGGCCACGGCGGCCGGGAAGTCCTTCAACTCCAGCTCCGCCAGCGCTCGCCGGTAGAACGGATCGGGAGAATCGGTGCGCGCGGAGATGGCGCGATCGAAGCACTCGCGCGCGCGCGCGTAGTCGCCGTTGTCCAGATAAAGGCCGCCGAGTTCTTCGTAGTTGCCCGCGGAGGGATTATCCCGGATCATGGCTTCGAGCTCGCCGATCCGCTGCCGGCGCGGAAAAAAGCGGAGGCTTCCGCGCAGCAGACCGAAATCCGGGATCACCTCCACCACAATGTAGATCAGCGCGCCGAAGCCGCCGCCGAGGATGATGATCCAGAGCCAAAAGCCGTCCGGGCGGCGGCGGATGAAGTGGACAATGGCGATCGCCTGCAGGATGAAGCCGTAGCGCAGAAGAGGGAAGAAGATGCCCATGGGCAGAGTTCATTGTAGCGGCTGCGGGCACAAACCAAGATCCCTCGTCGCGCTCGCCTCGCAGGGCTCGGTTCGCGTTTTCCTCGGGATGACAATCTGTCTGGAGCGCCTGCGGCACGGCTGAAGCCGTGCCCTCCCGCGAATCACTCACCCCACCTCCACCAGCCCGTAGCGCCGCTGCCAGTGCGCTTTGAGGTGGGTCATGCCGCGCGCGACTTCTTCCGGCGTGATGTCCGGATGCGGACCGCTGACCAGGGCGGCGGCTTCGCGCTTGGCGGCCTCGAGCAATTGCCGGTCGCGGATAGGGTTGGCGACGCGGAAGCTGGGCGCCCCCGCCTGGCGGGTGCCGGCGATCTCTCCCCAGCCACGCAACTGGAGGTCAAGTTCGGCGATCTCGAAGCCGTCCGTAGTGCGGACCATGGCGTCGAGGCGGCGCTCGGCCTCCGGCGTGACCTTGCCGCCGGTCATGAGGATGCAGTACGACTTGGCGGCGCCGCGCCCGATGCGTCCGCGAAGCTGGTGTAGCTGTGCCAAGCCGAAGCGTTCGGCGTGCTCCACCACCATCACGCTGGCGTTGGGCACGTCCACGCCCACCTCGATGACGGTGGTCGAGACCAGCAGGTCGATCTCCCCGCGCTGGAAGCGGCGCATGGTCTCCTCCTTTTCGTCGGCAGAGAGGCGGCCGTGGATGAGCCCCACGCGCAGCTCGGGAAAAACGCGTTTGCGCAGCTCGCCGTACATCCTGATGGCGGCCTTCAGGCCGGTGCGTCCGGCTTCGGGCAGTGCCGGCAGCTTGCTCTGTTCTTCCGGCTTTTCTTCGATGACGGGATAGACCACGAACCCCTGCTGTCCCTTGGCGATCTGTTTTCGAACGAAGTCCCAGACCTCGTCGGCGCGCTCGTCGGAGACGCGGCGTGTGACCACGGGCGTTCGGCCGGGCGGGAGTTCGTCGAGGATGCTGACGTCGAGATCGCCGTAGAGGGTGAGCGCGAGCGTGCGTGGGATGGGAGTAGCGGTCATGACCAGCACGTCGGGCTCGGCGGTGGCCTCGCCCTCAGGGGCTAAAGCCCCTTGGTTAAGAGGCGGCTTTTCGGCACGGCTAAAGCCGTGCCCTCCCGCGAGCGCGGATGCCGGCGGGACGCCGGCGCTGCTGCCGTCGCCGGTGCTTTTCTTCATCAGCTTGAAGCGCTGCAGGACGCCGAAGCGGTGCTGCTCGTCCACGATCACCAACCCGGGGCGGGCAAACTCGACTTTGTCTTCGATGAGGGCGTGGGTGCCGATCACCAGTTGCACGTCGCCGCGGGCGATGTGGCGGCGGGTGTTGCGCTTCTGTTCGTCGTCGAGCGAGCCGGTGAGCAGCGCGATGCGATAGCCGGCGGGCTCGAGCAGGCGCCGCGCCGAGAGATAGTGTTGCGTCGCCAGGATCTCGGTGGGGGCCATGAGGGCGGCCTGGTAGCCGTTCTCGATGGCGATGATGGCGGCTTCCAGCGCGACGATGGTCTTGCCCGAGCCGACGTCGCCTTGCAACAGGCGGCGCATCGGCGAAGGGCGCTGCATGTCCTCGGCGATTTCCTTCAGCACGCGCTTCTGCGCCGCGGTGGGATGGAAAGGCAGCACGCGCTTGAGGGCCTCGCGCACGCCGTCCGTGATGGCGAACGTGATGCCAGGCTGGGCGCGCAGATTGCGCCGCTTCAGCTCCAGTCCGACCTCGAGGAAAAACAACTCCTCGAAGATGAGGCGGCGGTGGGCGGGCGTGCGCGCGTTCTGCAGATCCTCGAACCGCGTTTCGGGCTCGGGAAAGTGGGCGAGGCGGAAAGCTTCGCGCCGGGGTATGAGGTCCAGGCGCTGGCGGATGGCGCGCGGGATGCCATCAGGCAGCTCGGGCGTCAGGTCTTCGAGCGCGCGATGGACCACGCGGCGAAACCAGCGCGGGCTCAGCCGGCCATAGGCGGCGGATTCGTAGATGGGAACGATGCGCCCGATCTCCAAACTCTCAGCCGCCAGATCCTCGGGCGATTTTCCTGCCGCTTCTGCCAGAGGTTCGGTCAGAATCTCGAATTGCGGCTGCATGAGCTGGATGCGATTGCGCCCGCTGCGCGGTTCTTCCACCCGGCCATAGAGCGCGACCGTCTGCCCGGCCTTGAACTTGTCCTGGAGATACGCCGCATTGAACCACAGGCAGGTGATGGAGTCGCGGCCCTGCCCGGCGGTCATCTGGAAGATCTGGATGCCACGCCGGGGGGTGCGAAACAGGCCGGCGCCGCGGACTTCCGCGATGATGGTGGCCATCTCGCCGGGACGCAACTGGGCGATGTGGCGGGGATTGATGCGGTCCTCATAACGGAAGGGCAGATAGTAAAGCAGGTCTTCAACGGTGCTGATCCCCTTACCGGCCAGGATCCCCGCCAGCCGCGGGCCGATTCCCTTGACGTACTGCACCGGGGTGTGGAGTTCGAGCATTCAAACCAGTTTCAAGTTTCGAGTTTCAAGTTTCAAGTAGATCATGTATTGCGGGTTGAGGAGGAGACGCCGCCAGCGGTGATCCCTGTGGTAACCTCATCCCCGAATTCCCGCTCTGAGCCTTGCGTTCGGGCTATAGAATGCAATCGGTGCCCGTCTTTAGGTTTGCGAAGCGGGCCGCGAACCCATGCAGAGACTCGCCATCCTCTACGATGCCAGCCAGGCGGTGCTCTCCACCTTCGACCTGGATGAAGTCCTCAGCCGCATCCTGGAAATCGTGCGCGACGTGTTCCACCTGGACAAAGCCGCCATCATGCTGCTGGATGGCAAGATGCAGGAGCTCTACGTCCAGACCCAGTTCGGATGGGATCTAGCGGGTGAGACGATCCGCGTGCCCCTGGGCAAGGGGCTGAGCGGGATCGCCGCCCAGACCAAGAAGCCAGTGTACGCGCCTGATGTGAGCCAGGATCCTCGCTATATCCGCCCGGTTGCCGCCACCCGCTCGGAAGTGGCCATTCCGCTGGTGGTGCGGGGAGACGTGGTGGGCGTGCTCGATTGCCAGAGCAACCAACTGGACTTCTTCGACGAGGAGACGCTGGAGCTGCTGCGGCTGTTTTCCACCCAGGCCTCCATCGCGCTGTCCAACGCCCGTCTCTATTCTCTGGAGCAGCGCCGCCGAGCGCAGTTGGAGGCCATCAACGCCATCGCTCTGCAGACCACGGCGGTGCTGGAGATCGGGGAACTGCTGGAGCAGGTGTGCTCGCTGATCCTGGAGTCGTTCGGCGGCGACCATGCCAGCGTGCTGCTGTTCGAAGACGACCGGCTGGTGCTGCGCGCGCACCAGGGCCGGCTGACGCCGCTGTTCAAGATTGGCGACGAGTTGCCGGCGGGCGAGGGACTGTTCGCCCGCGCCATCGATTCCCGCAAGGCGGTGGTGGAGAACGACGTGGGCAAGGTCCCCGGGCACCTGCCGGGATTCCGGGAGACGGTGTCGGCGGTCTGCCTTCCCCTGGTCTCGTTCGGGCAAGTGCTGGGGGTGCTGGCGCTGGAGAGCGCGTCGGGCGAGGCCTTCCTGCCGGCGGACGTGAACGCGCTGGAGTCGGTCAGCGACATCTGCGCCACCGCCATCCAGAACGCGCGCTACTTCGACCGCGTGCGCCAACTGGCGTACCTAGACGGAGTCGCCGGCATCTTCAACCGCCGTTATTTCGAGCTGCGCATCGCCGAGGAGATGGCGCGCAGCACCCGCCACGGCCTGACGTTTTCCGTGATCATGGCGGACATCGACCACTTCAAGCAGCTCAACGACGAATTCGGACACCTGGTCGGTGACGAAGTGTTGCGGCAGGTTTCCGCCATCCTCACCCAGCAACTCCGCAAGAGCGACGTGCTCAGCCGCTATGGCGGAGAGGAGTTCGCCATCATCACTCCGGAAACCGCCCTGGACAGTGCCTTGGCCGTTGCCGACAAGCTGCGGCGGGTGGTGGAGAGCTGGCATTTTCCGGGCGTGGCGCGCCCGGTGACCATCAGCGCCGGGGTGGCGGAGTTTCCCGCCCAGGGAGGCACGCGCGACGAGCTGGTCAAGTCCGCCGACGAGGCGCTCTACGCCGCCAAACAGACCGGCCGCAACCGCGTGGTCACGGCGCACATGCTGCGCGGCACCTTCTGACCTTCCACCCCACTGCACAGGATGTTGGGCAGCTCTCCGACCTGAAGTGCTACGCCGGTTTCCCGCGCGGCAATGTCCAAAGGGTTACCAAAGAGGGTTGCACTACGGGCCCACAGAACGCACAATAAAACCGGACTAATACCCAATGGCCAAGGTTGTTGCACCACCGATCTCCCCCTCGTCCGCGAACTTTGTCCCCAAGAGGATCGTCGCCCGCGTGCTGCTTGCAGGACTCGATGATCCCACCTGCGCAGTGCTGCGTGATTGCTTCAAGCAGTTCGGCATCCAGACCGTCAGCAGCAATGGCGGCACCGAGAGACGGCTGCAGAAAGAGAAGTTCGAAGCCTGCGTGGTGGAGTTGGGCCGAACGGATGCGGAGAGCGTGCTGAGCGCCGCCCGCAACTCCTCCTCCAACTCGCGCATTGTCATTTACGGCATTTCGCGCGACACCCAGGAAGCCATGCGCTTCTCCAAGCTCGGCATCAACGCCGTGATCGATCATCCCGTGGACCGGCAGACGGTGCTGAAGGTGGTGCGCTCCACCCACCTGCTGGTGGTGCATGAGTTGCGGCGCTACGTGCGCCTGCCGGTGGTCACCGAAGTGAAAGTGAACTGCGGCCAGAGCAGCTTCCACGCCAATAGCGTGGAGATCAGCGCCGGCGGCATGTCGATGAAAACCGAGATCCGCCTCTCCAAGGAGCATCCGGTGGAGGTCACCTTCAGCCTGCCGCCCAACGGGAAAGTCGTAGTTTCGCGCGCCAGCGTGTGCTGGAAGCGCGAAGCCGCCGGCATGCTCGGCATCCGCTTCGACTCCACCGACGAACGCCGCCTGGAAGTGAAACGCTGGATCGACAGTTACCTGGAGATCGGGTAAGCAGTTGTCAGTTGCCAGTTGCCAGTGAGACCACCGGCGCCTCTTGCTTTAGCCGCCTAACAGCTCTTCCAACTCCTTTTCGCCGATCACCTGCACGCCCAGCTCACGCGCTTTGTCAATCTTGGAACCGGGATCGGCGCCGGCCACTACGTAGTTGGTCTTCTTGCTGACGGAGCCGGAGACGCGTCCGCCGGCATTCTCGATCAGCTTCTTGGCCTCGTCGCGCGAGTGGTTGGCCAGGGTTCCCGTCAGGACGAAGGTCCGGCCGGCGAGCCTGGTCCCGCGTTCTTTCTTCTTGCCTTTGAAGGTGAGGCCGGCCTTGCGCAGGTCTTCCACCAGCTTGCGGTTGCGCGGCTCCTCAAAGAATTCGCGGATGCTCTGGGCGATGCGCGGCCCCACTTCCTCGACCTCTTCCAATCTGGCGATGCTGGCGGCTTCGTCTTTCAAAATGGCCGCTTCGATCAGATCGTCCATCGAGCCGAAATGCTCGGCCAGGAACTGCGCCGTGCGCTCCCCGACGAAGCGGATACCGAGCCCGTAGATCACGCGCTCGAGCGGCAGCTTCTTCGAGGCCTCGACCTCGTCGAGCACGTTCTGCGCCGACTTCTCGCCCATGCGCTCCAGCTCCGTGAGCTGCGGCTTGGTCAGGCGATAGATGTCGGCGACGTTCTTCACCAGCCCGCGGTCGCACAGTTGGTTGACGAGCGCGTCGCCCATGCCCTCGATGTTCATCACCGAGCGCGAGGCGAAGTGTAGGATCGACTCGCGCAGCTTGGCCGGACAGTTGGCGTTCACGCAGCGGTGGTCGGCCTCGCCTTCCACGCGCACCACGTGTCCCCCGCATTCCGGGCAACGTTCCGGCATGTGGAAGTGCTTCGTGCCGCGAGGGTGGTCTTTGTCCTCGACCACAGACACGACTTTGGGGATGACGTCGCCGCCGCGCTCGACCATGACCCAGTCGCCGATGCGCACGGCCAGGCGCTCGATCTCGTCCATGTTGTGGAGCGTGGCGCGGCTGACGGTGGTGCCGCCGATGGGGACAGGCTTGAGGTGCGCCACCGGCGTCAGCTTGCCGGTCCGGCCGACCTGCACGTGAATGTCTTCGATCCGGGTGACGCCCGAGCGTGCCGCGTACTTGTAAGCGATGGCCCAGCGCGGAGCTTTGCCGGTGAAGCCCAGTGCGCGCCACAGCCGGGTGTCGTTCACCTTGATGACCACGCCGTCGATCTCGTAACCCAGGCTGTCGCGTTTCTGCTCCCAGGAGCTGATGAAGCGCCAGACGTCGTCGATGTTCTTCGCCAGGCGCCAGTTGGGATTCACCTTGAACCCGGCCGTGCCCAGGGCTTCGAGCGCCTCGGCCTGACGGCCGAGGAAGGTGCGGCCGTCCACGAGCAGGAAGTAGGAGTAGAAGTCGAGACGGCGCTGGGCGGTGATGCTGGGGTCGAGCACGCGCACCGCTCCGGCTCCGGCGTTGCGCGGGTTGGCGAACTTCGCCAGGCCCTGGCGCTCGCGTTCTTCGTTCATGCGCTCGAAGGCCTTTAGCGGCATGACGACCTCACCGCGCACCTCGAATTCCTGCGGCAGGCCGGCCTTCTTCAGCGTGGCCGCCGCGATGGAGAGCGGGACAGAACGGATGGTCTTCACGTTGGGGGTTACGTCCTCGCCCACCGAGCCATCGCCGCGGGTGATGCCGAGAACGAGCTTCGATTTGCCGTGTTCGTCGCGGGCGTAGCGCAGGGCCATGGAGAGGCCGTCGAGCTTGAGTTCGCAGACGTACTCGATGCCGTCGCGGCCGGAAAGTTCGCGCACCCGCCGCTCCCAGTCACGCAACTCCTGCTCGTTGTAGGCGTTGTCGAGCGAGAGCATGGGGCTGGAGTGCGGCACTTTGACGAAGCCTTCACGGGGCTTGCCGCCAACGCGCTGCGAGGGCGAATCTGGCGTCACCAACTCCGGGTGCTCGGCTTCGAGCTGCTTAAGCTGCCGCATGAGCAGGTCGAACTCGGAGTCGGAGATCTCAGGCTGGTCGAGGACGTAATAGAGGTACTCGTGGTGGCGAATCTTCTCGCGCAGCGCCTCGATCTTGCGCTGCGCGTCTTTGTGTGGCACATCCTGGGCGGCTGTGGGCATCGGCAGAATTATAGACGGCGGAAGCGCAGGTACACTTCGTGGTGGATGCAGTTTGTTCCATGTTCCCCGATTCCTACCTGCGCCGCGCTTAACAATCCGCTATGTTTGATTCTGTATGCGCAAGGTCGTCCTGCTCTACAACCCTATAGCCGGGAAGAACCGCGAGCGCCGCCGCACCGACGTGGAAGCCGCGGCGCAGGTGCTGCGTGGCGCCGGCGTCGAGGCCCAGCCTGTGGCGACCCGCGCACCGGGCTCGGCCGGCGAACAGGCGCGGGAGGCGGTCGCCGAAGGTTATGACACGGTGCTCGCCTGTGGCGGCGACGGCACCATCCACGACGTGGTCCAGGGGCTGGTCGGCACCGATACGCCTCTGGGCGTCATTCCGCTGGGCACGGGCAATTCGCTGGGCAACGAACTCGGGCTCTCGCGCGACCCCGCGCACGCCGCCCGGGCGATACTCGCCAGCGAGCCGCGCCGGATCGCGGTCGGCAAGGTTGAATATCCGGAGCGCGGCACCGGCCGCGAGAGCGCACGCTACTTCATCGTGATCGCAGGCGCTGGCGTCGACGCCCGCATGCTCTACCAGATGAACGTCGCCGCCAAGCAGCGGCAGGGCATGGCCGCGTACTACGGCGAAGCCCTGCATCTTTTCCTGACCCACCGCTTCCAGCGCTTCGAAGTCGAGTGGAAAGATCGTGAGGGCAAAGCTCACCGCGTGGTCGTCACGCAGATCATGGCGGTGCGCCTGCGCCAGTTCGGAGGCATCCTGCGCTGGCTGGCGCCGGACGCCGCCCTGGAGAGCGACGATCTCCAGCTCGTTTTGTTCCGGACGGCGAGCCGCGTCTCGTATTGTCTGTACCTGTTGCGCGCGCTGTTCGAGCAGCGCTGGCAGACGCCGGGCGTGGACCTGGTGTGCGCGCGCCAAGCCCTCTGCCGGCCGATCGCGGGTGAGTCCGCGAGCAACATCTATGCCGAGGCGGACGGGGAACTGCTGGGTGGCCTGCCGGTGCGCTTCAGCACCGTGCCCGAAGCCCTCACCCTGCTTGTGCCGAAGAGGTGACCGTTGGTCGTCGGCTGTCGGTCGTTGGTCCTCGGTCGCTACGACCCTCGTCTACACCAGCTTTGGCCGACGACCGAAGGCCGACGACCAGTAGCAATGGATGTTAAACTTCGTCCAGTTTCGCCGACGATTTGGAACCGATCACGCACATGCTGACCGGCGCCTGCATGAGCCGCGCCGGGTTGAACCGCAAGACGGGCCTGGCAACCGCCACGCTGGTGCTGGCGGCGGAGGCCTCCGACCTCGACGTTTTCTACGGTATCCACGGCCGGGTCGCTGCCTTGCAGCACCACCGCGGCTGGACGCACTCTTTCGTTGCCGTGCCGGTTATGGCTGGGCTTGCGGTTCTAGTGGTGTGGGCCTGGAACCGGCTTTTTCGGAAACAACGCCTCGACGCCAACCCGCCCGTGCGCTGGGGAGTGCTTTACGGCATCGCCCTGCTGGGGCCGCTCAGCCACATCCTGCTCGACTACACCACCGCCTACGGCATCCGCATGTTCGAGCCGTTCTCCTACAAGTGGTACGAGTGGGACATCGTCTCGATCATCGAGCCATTCATGCTGGGGGTGCTTATCCTGGGGTTGGTTCTGCCCTACCTCTTTGGGTTGATCAATGAAGAGATCGGGGCGCGGCAGCCGCAGTTCCGTGGGCGCGTGGGTGCGGTTGTGGCCCTGGCCGCTGTCGTGCTGATGTGGGGGGTGCGGGACTTCTATCATCGCCGCGCCGTCTCCGCACTGGAAGCGCGCATCTACCAGGGCGCGGACCCGGTGCGCGTTTCCGCTTATCCGTACGCCTTGAATCCGTTTGTGTGGCACGGGGTGGTCGAGACCAGGGATTTCTATCAGACCCTGCTGGTAGATGCTCGGCGGGGCGAAGTCGATCCCCAAGATCGCGCGCGCACCTACTACAAGCCCGAGGAAGCCCCGGTGCTGGAGGCGGCGAAGAATTCGCACCTCGGGCGCGTGTATCTGGATTGGGCGAAGTACCCGCTCCTTATCACCGAGCCGCTGGAGGAGCGTGACGTCGCCTACCGGGTGCGGTTTATTGATTTGCGCTACCGCTATCCCGGACGCCAGACGCCGCTGGGAGCGTCGGTGGATCTGAACAAGAGTCTGCAAGTGGTCGCGCAGCGGTTCGGCCGCCGGCAGCAGCCCGCACCCTGAGCCAGGCACGGTCGTTCTTAGCTCTGGAACTTCTTCGCTCTCCGCGCATCCAACCCCTATGCCAAACCTTGAAACCGCAGTCTTCGGCGGAGGATGCTTCTGGTGCCTGGAGGCGGTGTTCCAGCGCCTGCCGGGCGTCAAGTCAGTGGAATCCGGCTACATGGGAGGCCGTGTCGAGAATCCCACTTACAAGCAGGTCTGCACCGGGACCACAGGCCATGCGGAAGTAGTGCGGGTGACCTTCGACCCCAGCCAAATCAGCTATGGCGACCTGCTCGAGGTGTTCTTCGCCATTCACGATCCCACCACACTCGACCGGCAGGGGAACGACGTGGGCACGCAGTACCGCTCCGCCATCTTTAGCAACTCGGATAAGCAGCGCCTGGAGGCAGAGAAGGTGATTGCCGAACTGACGGCCGGGGGCGAGTTCTCCGCGCCCATCGTGACCGCGATGGAGCCGGCCGCGACGTTCTTCGTCGCCGAGGGCTATCACCAGAACTACTTCAACGACAATTCCAACCAGCCGTACTGCCGGTTCATCATCGCGCCTAAGCTGGAGAAGTTCCGCAAGGCTTTCGCGGAGAAGCTGAAGGCCTGAGCGGCTGTTTCAGCATGACTGGCGGAGAGGGAGGGATTCGAACCCCCGGTGGCCTTCCGACCACAGCAGTTTTCAAGACTGCCCGTTTCGACCGCTCACGCACCTCTCCGCGATGCGGCCTCAGCTTAAGTTTACCAGCACTCCGGCGCGCCGCCGGCCAGCAGGCATGCACGCGGTACAATCGAATCCACGCCCACCATGAAGCGTTTCTTCCAACTGGTCTTGCTGGCGCTGGTGCTGGTGGCGGTGGCCATGATCTCCGCCCTGACTGCCATGCGGCTGGCCATCCACGGGCGCCAGGCGCGCGTGCCCAAAGTAGTGGGCATGAGCGTGGCCGAGGCGCGCAAAGCCGCGTCCGCAGTCGGTCTGCTGCTGGACCGGGAGGGTGGTTTCTACAGCCGCGACCTGGCCGAAGGACGGGTGTTGTCGCAGGCTCCGGCCGCGGGCACCCTGGTGCGGCGCGGCTGGCACGTGCGCGTCGCCGAGAGTCTGGGTCCGCAGCCCGCCGCCGTGCCCGATCTGCTGAAGCAGAGCCAGCGCGCGGCGGAGATCAACATCACGCGCCGTGGGTTGGACGTCGGCACCGTGGCCGTAGCGCACATTCCAGACCAGCCTCCCGATCAGGTAGTGGCGCAGAGCCCGCCGCCCAACGCTCAGGGAGTGGCCTCACCCAAAATCAATCTTCTGGTGACCTCGCCGGCGGAGCCGACAACGCTCATTATGGCGAGCTTGACCGGACGCCAGCTTGCAGACGCGAGCAAAGCCATTCAAGACGCCGGCCTGCGCGTGGCCGTGGTCAACACCGTGCCGGCCCCGGGACTGCCCGTCGGAACCGTGCTGAAGCAATCACCCGGCGCGGGACAGAAGGTCACGCCAGGAACGGCGGTGACGCTCGAGGTGGCGCAGTAAAAACGAGCAGTTGTTAGTCGCCGGTCACCAGTCGCCAGAGCAAACCGGTGCAGCATTCCCAACCGGCGACTGGCAACTGGCAACTAGACGCGCTCAATAATGGCGGCGAAAAAGCCGTCGCAAGGATGAACGCCCGGCAGCGTCCGCAGGAAGTTGCCGCGGACGAGCGAATCGAGATCATCCCACGCAAGTTCGCCTTCGGCCTGGAGCCGCTGGAGTTCGTCGCGGCAGTCGAGCAGGTGGAGGTCGTTACGGCCGGCCACCACCTCGGCCACTACATCCTCGTTTTCTTCGCGTTCCAGCGAGCAAGTGGAATACACCAAATGTCCGCCGGGGACGAGGTAGCCTAACGCCGCGCGCAGGATCGACACCTGGCGGCGGTGCAGGCCGGAGAGGTCTTCGGGCCGGAGCCGCCATTTGATCTCGGGATTGCGCGCCAGCGTGCCGGTGCCCGAGCAGGGAACGTCGGCGAGCGCGCGGTCGAAGTTCGGCGCCAGCGGCAAGGCCTCGGCGTTGGCGGCAACCACGCACACATTGCGCGCTCGCACTAGACGGCGTGTTAATCGGGCCCGCGCGGGGTGAAGCTCCGTCGCGACCACCAGCGAAGACGGGTTGCGCTCGGCTATAACGGAAGTCTTGCCGCCGGGCGCAGCGCAGCAGTCGAGGATCCGCGCGCCGTGGCCGACCAGCAAGGCGACGAGTTGGGAGGCTTCGTCCTGCAGATAAGCGCGCCCTTCGGCGAAGGCGCGGGTCTTGGTCACGTCGCCCGAACTCACGCGGCGAGCCCCGGCCACAAGCACGCCCGGCGCAAGCTCAATACCTTCGTCCCGCGAGTCGCTCTCCGCTTTGGCATCTCGCAGGCGCAGCATGGGCACAGGGATTTCCTGGTCGTAGCGCGTGATCTGCTGGACTGCGTCGAGGCCATACTCGGACGACCATCGCTGCAGAAGCCAGAGCGGATGCGCGGTGGCGGATGCGATCCGATCGAGAGATTCTTTCTCCCCCATCGGCGGTGGCGGAGCGGGTTTGGACGCGGCAATCTTACGCATGACCGCATTCACCATGGGAGCAGCAAATCGCCGGCCCGCGCGTTTGACGAGTTCCACTGTTTGATCGACGGCGGCATGCGCGGGAACGCGCTCCAGGTGCGCGAGTTGGTACACGCCGATGCGCAGCGCTGTGGCAACTTCCAGATCGAGCTGGTGCGGCGGCGCCTTCGACCAGGAGGCGATCATTGCGTCGAGCTGCGATCGCCAGCGCAGCACGCCCATCACAATCTGGGTGCACAGCGCGCGGTCAGCCGCAGAGAGGCCGTTCAGCCGCGCGGAGTGCAGCAGTTCATCCGCGAACGCGCCTTGCTCGACGCGCATCAGGATGTCGAAAGCGGCGGAGCGGGAAGGAGAAAGCATTTCAGATTGGTAATTGGTAATTTGTAATTTGTGAAGTGTGTGACGCGAATATGACGTTCTGAAATTACCAATTACAAATTACCAATCCCCCAGCCTCTCGCCCGTTTTCGGCCGATAGCCGTGGATGAAGTCCTTCGCGCTCATGCGCCGCTTGCCTTCCGGTTGAAGTTCGACCACCTGCAACGCGGTTCCTTCTCCGCATCCGAGAAACAAGTCTTCGCCGGCGGCCTTCATCTCGCCGGGGACGAGCGGCCCCATGCCGTAGGCGGCCAGGCGCGCGCGGTGCAGCGTCAGGTTCTTGCTGCGGAAGGTGGTGAACGCGCCCGGCCAGGGCTGGAACCCGCGCAGGCGGTTCAGGATTTCTGGCGCCTCGCGGTTGAAGTCGATCCGCCCCTCGTCTTTTTCGAGGATAGGCGCGAGCGTGGCCTCGGTGTGATCCTGCTTGCGCGGCTGGATAGCGCCGGCGCCGGCCTCGAGGCCGCGCAGGGTCTCGATCATCAGTTCCGCGCCAATCTCAGCCAGCCGTGGCGCCAGGGTGACCGCTGTGTCCTCGGGATCAATGGGCATCTCGCGCGCGAGCAGGACGTCGCCGGTATCGAGCCCCTCGTCAATGCGCATGGTGGTCACGCCGGTGACGGTCTCGCCGCGCGCGATGGCCCACTGGATGGGCGCCGCGCCGCGGTACTTCGGCAACAGCGAGCCGTGCAGGTTGATGTTGCCGTGCCGCGGCAGGTCGATCATCCACTTGGGAATGATGCGTCCGTAGCCGACGACGACGATGGCATCGGGCTTCAGCGCTTCGAGTTGCGCGCGGAATTCCTGGTTGTTCTTTATCTTGTCGGGCTGAACCACCGGCAGCCCGAGCGACTGCGCTAGCCGCTTGACCGGCGGGGCGGCGAGTTCCTGGCCGCGTCCGCTGGGCCGGTCAGGCTGCGTGACCACCAGGCAGACGTTGTGGCCGGCCTCCACCAGCTTCTTCAGCGTGGGGACGGCGAACTCGGGAGTGCCGCAGAAGATGAGGTCCATCGGGGGATTGGTAATTTGTAATTGGTAATTTGTAATTTGAAACCCGTAGGAGCTAACGGGACAGCTCGTGCCAACTTTATCAATTACCAATTACAAATTACCAATCCTCACCATTCTCCCGCTTTCATCAGCTTGCGGATCTTGCGTTTCATCAGGTCGCGCTTGAGCGCGCTGATGTGGCTGATGTAGAGCTTGCCATAGAGGTGGTCGGTCTCGTGCATGAAGGCGCGGGCCAGCAGTTCGTCGCCGGTGGTCTCGAAGTGCTTGCCGTTCGCGTCCTGGGCGCGCACGGTGACGCGCAGCGGACGCGTGACCTCCTCCCGGAACTCGGGAAGGCTCAGGCAGCCTTCGCTGCCGCGCTGCTTTCCCTCGGTGCGGACGATCTCGGGATTCACCAGCACCAGCTTGGCCTTGGGATCTTCCTTGAAGGTAACGTCGATGACGGCCAGGCGCTTGGAGACGCCGATCTGCGGCGCCGCCAGACCTACGCCATGTGCCGCGTACATGGACTCGAACATGTCCTCGACCAGCTTGCGCAGCTTGTCATCGAAGACGGTGATGGGTTCCGTCGGTTTCTCCAGAACCGGGTTGCCATATTTGACGACGGGATAGATCATCAGGAGCAGTTGTCAGTAGCCAGTTGCCAGTTGTCAGCGCGGATCATCAGTAATCCTTGAGCTGCTTCTTATAGCCTCCAAAATTCCGCAGCACTTCGTCCATGGAATCGCCGCCGAACTTCTCCAGCGCGCAACGCGCCAGCGTCAGCGCCACCATGGACTCGCCTCCCACGCCGGCTGCCGGGACGACGCACACATCCGAGCGCTCGTAAGCCGCCTTCACCGGCTCGCGCGTCCGGAAGTCCACCGACTCCAGCGGCCGCCGCAGCGTGGAGATCGGCTTCAGGTAGCCGCGGACGAGGATATCCTCGCCGTTGGATATGCCGCCCTCGATCCCGCCGGCATGGTTGGTCCTGCGCGTGAACCCCGTGTAGCCGGCGCGACCGTCGCCGTGCGCGCGCACTTCATATCCTATCGCATCGTGCACGGCTGACCCTGGGGAGGCTGCAGCGCCAATGCCGGAGCCGATCTCCACCGCTTTGACCGCCTGCAACGACATGACGGCAGCCGCCAGCAGCGCGTCCAGGCGCTCATCCCAGTTGGCATAGGTGCCCAGGCCCGGAGGAACGCCGTGCGCCACCACTTCGAAGACGCCGCCGACGGAGTCGCCGGTCTTGAGCGCGTTGTCCACCTCCGCCTTCATGCGCTCTTCAGCCTCAGGATCGGCGCAGTTCAGCAGCACTTCCTCGCGGGCGTGAAGCGCCCGGATCTTCTCCCAGGGGATTTCGGCATCATGCACGGCGGCGCCACCCACGGCGATGACGTGGCCGAGTACCTCGATGCCGAACTCCCGCAGCAGCAGCTTGGCGATGGCCCCGGCGGCGACCCGCGCTGCCGACTCCCGCGCCGAAGCGCGCTCCAGCACGTAGCGGGCTTCCCGGAAATTGTATTTGAGCGCGCCAGCCAGATCGGCGTGGCCGGGCCGCGGCGAGTTCACCGCCTTGTGCTTTTCCGGATCACCCGCGCCCACGGGCAGCGCCTCCTGCCAGTTCTTCCAGTCGTGGTTCTCGATGGTCAGCGCGATGGGCGAGCCGATGGTCGCGCCGTGCCGCACGCCGGAGAGGATGTGCGCGGTGTCGCGCTCGATCTTCATGCGGCCGCCACGGCCGTATCCCTGCTGCCGCCGCCACAGCTCGCGGTCGATGAGGGCGGAGTCGATCCCCAACCCGGCCGGCACCCCGGAGAGCACGGCCACCAGGGCTTCGCCGTGCGACTCACCCGCGGTGGAGAAGCGCAACATGGGGGGATTCTATCTGATTAGTCAGTACTCAGTACCTAAGTACTCAGTGCTCACCGTGGTTAGACCCCGCGTGTTGCGTCTCCTGCAAGAACTGTGTACTGAGCACCGAGTACTAGGTACTGCCCTTCGGCGGCTCCCAGAGACTCGATCCGATTGCCGTCCGGGTCCATGATCCAGGCGAAGCGGCCGTAGTCGTAGTCTTCGCGCTTGGGGTCGATCCAGACCCCTTCCGCGCGCAGCGCTTCCAGCAGCGCGTCCAGGTCGTCGACGCGATAGTTCACCATGAAGCCGGCACGGCTGGGATCAAAGTACTTGGTGTCCCGCGAAAAAATGCTCCACGCGGTGCCGCCGGGTTTGCCGTCCTTCTGCTGCCACTCGAACATCTTGCCGTACTGCGGGTCAACCTTGACGCCCAGGTGCTTTTCGTACCATTCGTAGAGCTTGCCCGGGTCATCCGACTTGAAGAAGATGCCGCCAATTCCGGTTACCCGTTCCATGTGCGCTCCTCCCTACCGCTGCCGGTGCCCCTTTTGCGCGCGCGACGGCTCTTCCTCCAGCACTGCGAACTGCAGTTTCCTCTGCATGCGGTCGATGCGGTCGAGCACGACCTTGACCCGGTCGCCGAGAGAGTATTTTTTCTTCGAGCGTTCGCCGATGATCTGCCTGGTGTTTTCCCGGTAGGTGTAGCGGTCGCCGGTGAGCGTCGCGATCGGCACCAGTCCTTCGATGAACATATCCATCAGCTCGACGAAGAAACCAAACTTGGTGACGCTCACGATCAGGGCATCGAACTCGTCCCCGACGCGGTCGCGCATGAACCTGATCTTCTTCCACTCCATCAGCTCGCGCTCGGCATCGTCGGCGCGGCGCTCGGACTGGCTGGATTCTTCGGCGATGTCGTGCAGCGCTTCTTCGGAAATAGGTCCCTGTGCGGTACTTGGCCGAGCAACCTTTCCCTGCGTGTGCTGTGCCTTCGACTTCCCACTTTCCACTTCCCACTTGCCACTTCTTTTCGACCACGGCGACGGCGTCTCGCTGTGCGCGGGCACGCCACGTCCGTCTTTGGCGCCAAGCACTTCCTTCAAGATGCGGTGAACGATCAGATCGGGATAGCGCCGGATGGGCGACGTGAAATGCGTATACGTAGGCGCGGCCAGCGCAAAGTGTCCGACGTTATCCTCCGAGTAACGGGCCTGCTTGAGCGAGCGCAGCATCAGGTAGGAAAGAATGCGCTCCTCCGGCTTGCCTGCGATCTTCTCGGTGAGCTTCTGGTACATGCGCGGGGTGATGTGGACTTCTTCGGGCAGCTCGATGACGTGCGCCGGACGGCCGGTGCCGTGCCGCGCACGGCGTTCGGCACGCATCTCCATGCGCCGCACCGGCAGCGCGACCACCCCGAGCGAGTAGCCAAAGCTGGTAGCGATGGTCTCGAACTCGAACACCTTCTTGGGATCGGGCTTCTCGTGGATGCGGTAGAGCGAGGGCACGCCATGGTGTTCGAGATAGGAGGCCACGCACTCATTGGCTGAGAGCATGAACTCCTCGATCAGGCGGTGGGCGATGTTGCGCTCCGAGCGGGTGACGCCGCGCATCATGCCCTCCTCGTCGAACTCGATCACTGGCTCCGGCAGGTCGAAATCGATGGAGCCGCGGCGCACCCGCTTACGGTTCAAAATGAGCGCCAGCTCGCGCATCAATTCGAAGCTCCCGGCCAGGCGCGCGTACCGCTCGCTCAGCGGCTGGTCGCCTTCGAGGACCAGGTTGACGTCGGTATAGGTCATGCGCTCGGCCGAGCGGATCACGCCCGGGTGCAGCTCGTAGCCGGTAATCTCGCCCTGGTGATCGATCTCCATCACGCAGGACATCACGAGCCGCTCCACATCGGGGCGCAGGGAGCAGATGTCGGTGGAGAGCTCGACCGGGAGCATGGGCACGGCGCGGTCGGGGAAATACACGGAGGTGCCGCGCAGCCGGGCTTCACCGTCGAGCGCCGAGCCCTCGGTGACGTAGTGCGCTACGTCGGCGATGTGGACCTGCAGTTCGTAATTGCCGCTCTGCAGGCGGCGGGCGTAGACGGCATCGTCGAAGTCACGGGCGGTTTCGCCGTCGATGGTCACGATGGGCAGGCCGCGGTAGTCGCGCCGCCGGCGCAGCTCGTCGTGGGAGATGATGTCCGCGATGTGCTGCGCTTCCTCCAGCACCTCGGCCGGGAAGCGGTGCGGCAGGTGGAACTTGCGGATAATGATCTCGACGTCCACTCCGAAGTCGTCTTCGTAGCCGAGGATCTCGACCACGCGCCCGCGCGGACTCTGCGTGGGCGAGGGCCAGTCCGTGATCTCCACGTCCACCACCAGGCCTTCAAGATCGGCAAATTCCGCTTTGCGGCGCGCCTCCTGACCGATGACGCGGTGCACGGCGCTGCCCTTCTTGTGCCTCTGTCCCTCGGCGTCATCTGAATTGGTTTTTGGAGCCTCCATCCCCCGCGGGATCACGATCTCCTGCGTGATTTTCTCGTCGATAGGGGCCACATAATTGAAGCGCGTTCCATAATGGAACGTGCCGACCACCGTGGGGTGAGCCCGGCCGGCGACGCGCACGATGCGTCCTTCGGCGCGGCCGTCCCGCACCGCCCCCATCTCGACCAGCACGCGATCGCCGTGCATGGCGTTCCCGATCGCGGCCGCCGGCACGAAGATGTCGCCGCTCAATCGCTGCTTGACGTCGGCGGCCTCGGGGATGACGAAGCCGTAGCCGTCGCGGTGCATGCTGAGGCGTCCCAGCACCAGGTTGCGGCCGGCGGCCTGGGGGATGGCGTAGCGGTCGCCGGGCACCTCCACCAACTCGCCTCGCTCGACCAGCCGGTCCAGATGCTGGCTCAGTTCGCGGCGCTCGTCTCCGTGGACTCCCAGTTCGCGCACGAGTTGCTTGAAGCCGGCCGTCTTTTTCGGCTGGCCATCGATCTTGTTCAGGATGAAGCGGTCGGAAAGCATGGTTCCGGCAGTCTAGGAACGGGAACGGCGAATTGCGCCGCCGTTCTACGCCCAACGTAACTGTATCCTAAGCAGGAATGGATTTCCTGATCGGGCCTTTGCCTGATATAACAAATTCAATCCGGACAGGAATAATTACATCTTCCGCGGTTCGGCAGATGTGGAAGTCCGGAGGCGGCGAGCGCTCTCGCTCCGCAAGTGCCGTGGTTGCAGCAACTCTCCTTTCCCGGCCCGACGCGGCGGGAAGGGATGGTTTGGCGACGGAAGTGCGAACGAGTTGTTCCTTATCCGGTACGTGGAGAGCGATTTTTCTTGCTCGGAAGCAAGCGCAAGGGTAAACCAGCAAGAGAACGGCAAGCCGTCCTCAGCACACCAAAAGCGGGGTGGGTTGGGGACCCTGGTGCGCGTCGTGACCCAACGGTGAATTCAAGGAAAGGATTTTTAGAACCATGTGGAAGCCCACTAATCAACCCGCAACCCCTTCGCAACCGGAGAAGCCCATGAGCGCGAGCACGCCCAGCATGATCCCGTCCGAGCCTACGCCGGCGGGCGCCCCCCGCAATGCCGTTATCAACTCCGCCGAGCAAGCGACCATCGGCAAATCCCTGGTCATTAAAGGTGAAGTGACGGGTTCGGAGTCGCTCTACATCGACGGCCGGGTGGAGGGCTCCATCAACCTCGCCGGCAATCGCGTGACCGTCGGCCGCAACGGCGTGGTCGCCGCCAACATCAATGCCCGCGAGATCGTGGTGCTGGGCAAAGTGCGCGGCAACCTGGTTGCCAGCGACCGCGTGGACATTCGGAGCGAAGGCTCGTTGACCGGCGATGTCGTTGCCCAGCGCATCTCCATCGAAGATGGCGCGTTCTTCAAGGGCGGCATCGATATCCGCAAGCCCGGTCAGAAGACCAACGGCGACGCCAAGGAAGTCCCGACGGCGGAAGACAAAACGCCCGTCGGAGCCCGCGTCTAGTACTCCGACTACCCCACCTGTGGCCAAGCCAGGGTGGGGTGTCGTGAAGACCACCAAAGTTTCCTCGCTCCCGCACGGCAGAATGCGGGAGCGGGGACCTCAACCCCTATGAGCGCCCACTGGTCCGCCTACTGTGATGTTGGAAAAGGTCCTGCAGCTTCTCTCGATCGTCTGCTCCCACCGCAAGCTATCCAAGCCGTTCACGGCTGAATTGGATAATGGCTACAAAACCGCCGACTGGATGCCCGTTGGCCACGGCGGCCCCAGCCATTATGTCGTCTGCCTGGACTGTGGCAAGAAGTTCAGCTACGACTGGAGCAATATGCGGGTAGTCCGGTAAGCCGGTTTCGGCTGTCGGCCGTTGAATCACGGCTCCTGTAGTTCCCGCGTGTAGCCATCGGCGGCCGGTTCGGGCACAACTTCCGGCTGCCTCCGCCGGCGCAGCGCTTCCGGCAATTCCGAGCGTGTCAGACGCAAACCCACCGCCACCGCTGCCGCCCAGGTGAGCGACACCAGCGCCAGCGAGATCACGTCCGCCTTGCGGCTACCATGCACTGGGACCAACCGTGCCACCGAGTAGCTCACCACGGCGGCGAACACGGCGGTTCCCAGCGCTTTCCCCAGTTCTCCCCAACGCATGCCGGTCGCGGGCACCAGCTTTCGCCAGTGCAGCAGGAGAAACATCGCCAGGGTGTTTGCCAGGATGCCCAGGTCGGACGCGATCGCCAGTCCTACAACCGAGTATGCGTGGAAGAGCGCGGCATAGATGGGCAGCGAAACCACCGTGATGACGGTCCCTGCGATCATGGGCGTGAGCGTGTCGCCGGCGGCGTAGAACGCGCGCGCATAGAGTCCCTGCGCCGCCCACAAGGCGAGCGAAAGCGAGAACCAGAAAAAGAAGACGGAGGTCTCCTGCGAGTCGGAAAAGTGGAAGCGTCCGCGGCGATACACCAGGTCGACCACCGGCAGCGCGGCTGCGACCATCCAGGCGGTGGCCAGGAACGATGCCGCCGACACGCGATACACCGCCGCGTTCACCGTCTGTGCGAAGTCGGCCATGCGTTTTTCCCCGAACAGGCGGGCGAAGAATGGCAGCGACGCCTGCCCGGTCGCCTGTCCCAGGACTGCGATCGGAACGGCGAACAGCCGCTTCGCGTAGTTGAGGCGGGTGATGTCGCCGGCGCCTCCGGAGGCGAAGTAGCGCAGGATCCACTCGTCGGCGGTGACCAGCGACACGCCCAGCATCAGCGGGATGGAAAGCTTCACCCACTCGATAAACGCGGGATGGCGCAGGTCAAACGACGGCCGGTAACCCATGCCGGAGCGCGCGGCGCCGATGGCGTTCACCAGGAACGGCCCGATGATCCCGCCGGCGACCGCTCCCACCGCCAGCGACGCGATCCCCATGCGCCCCGAGAGCGCCACTCCGCCCAGGATGATGAACACGTTGTAGAGCAGCGGGCCCATGGCCGGGAACAGGAACATGCGGCGCGACATCAGCACCGCCGAAACCACTCCCCCGACATAGAAGAAGAGCTGCGCCGGCAGCAGGATGCGCGTCAGATAAACGCAGAGGTCCATTTGCTCGGGGCGGAAGTGCGGGAACATGTACTTCTCGATGTCCCGGGTGAAGACCTCGGCTAGCCCGATGCCGATGGCCAGCACCGCGGTCATCACCGTGATCACCACCGAGAACGCCTTCTGCGCCTCGTCCTCGCGCTTCTCCGACAAATAGCGCGTGAAGATGGAGATAAAGGTGATGGAAGCCGTCCCGCCGGCGACCACGTAGTTCAACCAGTCCGGCAGGGTGAACGCGGCGACGTAGGCGTCGGTCTGCAGGCCAGCGCCGAAGGCCCAGGCGATGTACGCCTCGCGCACGTAGCCAATCACGCGCGAGAGCATGATGGCGCTCATCAGCAGCAGGGTGGCGGAGAAGGCCGAGTGCTGGTGCGAGGGACGCAACAGCCGCGCCGCGCGCCGCAGCAGGCCCGGCGTCGGCTTGGGATTGGATTCCGCGGGAGAAGACATCAATAGCGCGATTTTACACGACGACTCTGCGTCACTTGTCCCGCTCGGGATCGACCGCGCGGTCCAGGTAGATCCAAAGGACGCGCGAGAACAGCGTGATACTCGGCGCGAACGGCACGAACAGAAGCACGCCCCAGAGCACAACCTTCGGGAGCGACCACCTGGTCAGCAACCACAACACGGCCGCGAACACGCAGATCACGACCACGCCGATGCCGTAGCTGATGTACATCGCGCCGAGGAAATAGCCCTCTTCGCGCTCGAACTTCAGGTCGCAGACTGGGCAGCGCTCGTGCATCCGGGGAAAGCCGCGCAGAAGCGAGCCGCGGAAGATCCTTCCCCTGCGGCAGCGCGGGCAGAGCTGGTGGAAGATATCCGTCAGGGTGGACATGGCCGGGCCAGTTTCACTGTAACTGTAGATGTACCCCAAAGCGGATCGATTTGAAAGGGCACGGCTTTGAGCCGCGCCGCAAAAAATCAACCCATGTCATTCCGAGCGCCGTCCGAGCGAGTCCCTGCGAGCGAGGGCCAGCGAGGAATCTTGGTTTGCATGATCCCCGCGCAAAGTGCGTAAGATTCAGAGTGAACTGAGCCACGCAACACCAAGATCCCTCGTCGCGCTCACCTCGGGGACTCGGCTCGCGCTTCCTCGGGATGACAAGAGCTGCCCCATTCGAGGCACATCATCCATGGAACTCCTCTACAGAACGGCAGTCTCCTCGATCAGGCGGCCTTCGCGATAGCGGTCGAGCGCGAGCAGGCGCGTGTCTACCAGATCGCACTTCTTGTGAAGAATCAGGTCGGCAAGGATCTTGCCGGTGGCGGGGGCGTGCATCACCCCGTGTCCGCTGAAGCCGTTGGCGAGGAAAAACCCGGGGACCTCCGCCACCGGGCCGAGGATAGGATGGTGGTCGGGCGTCATCTCGTAGAGGCCCGCCCACGCGCGCTTGGGATTGACTGCCAGGTTCTCGAAGCAGGGCACGCGGCCGGCGGCGCGCGTCAGCACCTTTTCGATGAATCCCGGTTCGAAGTCGGTTTTGAAGCCCGGCTTCTCCTCGGGATCGTTCCACGCCAGCAGGAAGCCCAGCGACTCCGGCCGGAAATGGAAGCCGGTGGACATGTCGATGATCATGGGCGCCGAGTGCGGGAACTGGTCGAAGGGCTCGGTGGGCACCAGCATGCGCCGCAGCGGCTCGACCGGCAGCTCCACACCGGCGAGCTTGGCAACCTGCGCCGCCCACGGCCCGGCGGCGTTCACCACGGTGGGCGTGGCCACCAGCCCACGCGTGGTCTCGACGCCCGTGACGCCGGGGCTGTCCGCGTGGATGGCCGTCACCTCCGTATTGCGCCACAGCCGCGCTCCCGATTCCGCGGCGCGCGCCATGAACCCCACCATCGCGCTGTAGGGATCGACAAAGCCGTCGGTCGAACAGAAGCTGCCGCCCACGATGTCGTCGGAGCACAGTTGCGGGAACATACTCCGGATCTCTTCGGCGCTGACCATGCGCGCCGTCTTCAGGCCAAGCGCCTTCTGCTTCTGCTGGTTCGTCCGCAGATATTCGAGATGGCGCTCGCTGGTGGCAACGAACAAATATCCCTGCGGCTTGTAGCCTGCCGGATGTCCTAGCCGCTCGTCGAAGCTCGCGTAGAAGGGGATGGAGTACAGCGACATCTGGATGTTCACGGGAGTCGCGAACTGGGCCCGCACCCCTCCCATGCTCTTGCCGGTCGAGCCCTTGCCCTGGTGGGTCTCGCGTTCGACCACCAGCACGTTGGTGCATCCCGCCTCGGTCAGGTGATAGGCGATGCTGGAGCCGACGATGCCTCCGCCGATGATGACGATATCCGCTGTTTCCATGGAGTCCATATCCTACTGCAAAGGACACGCGTTCTCCCGGGCGACCTCGTCTCCATCGACGTCCTCTGTGTCCTCGGCGGTTTTCTTTTCGTGCACGTTCATTTCGCGGTATTACACTTATTCCGCCATGGCTACGCAGACATCTTCCCGCCCGCAGCTTTCCTATCTTTCCGAACAACTGAACGAGCTCAAGAAGAAGGGCACGCATTTTCGCCTGCGGGTGCTCGAGGATGAGCAAGCGCCGGTCTCCACCTTCGACGGCAAGAAGGTGATCAACCTGGCGTCGAACAACTATCTCGGGCTGGCCACGCATCCCAAGCTGCGCCAGGCCGCAATCGAAGCCACCAGGAAATACGGCGTGGGCTCCGGGGCAGTGCGCACCATTGCCGGCACCATGAAGATCCACATGGAGCTGGAGGAGAAAATCGCGCGCTTCAAGAACGTGGAAGCGTCAGTCGTCTTCCAGTCAGGCTTCGCCGCTAACGCGGGCACGGTGTCCGCGGTCCTCGGCAAAGACGACTTCATCATCTCCGACGAGCTGAACCACGCCTCCATCATCGACGGCGCGCGGCTTTCGCGAGCGACCATCAAGGTCTTCCGCCACAAAGACACGGCGCACGCCGAAGAGCTGCTGAAGGAAGTCGCGGACAGGCCCGGCCACAAGCTGCTGATCAGCGACGGCGTCTTCTCCATGGACGGCGACATCGCGCCGCTGCCCGCGCTCTGCGACCTGGCCGAGAAATACGGCGCCATCATGATGGTGGACGACGCCCACTCTTCGGGCGTGCTGGGCCGCAACGGCCGCGGCACCATCGATCACTACAACGTTCATGGGCGAGTGGACATCCAGGTAGGCACGCTCTCCAAGGCCATCGGCGCGCTCGGCGGCTACGTCTGCGGCTCCCACGACCTGATCGATTTCCTCTATCACCGCGCGCGGCCGTTCCTGTTCTCCACCTCGCATCCGCCCTCGGTCGCGGCCACCTGCATTGCCGCCTTCGAGGTGCTGGAAGAAGAGCCCGAGCGTATCGAGAAGCTTTGGGAGAACACCCGATTCTGGAAGAAGGAGCTGGGCGGGCTGGGTTTCAACATCGGCGGGGTGAACACGCCGGCCAGCGAGACGCCGATCACACCCATCATTATCGGCGACGGCGCTCGCACCATGGAGTTCTCGCGCGAACTGTTCAAGGAAGGCGTGCTGGGCACCGGCATCGTCTTCCCCACCGTACCCGAAGGAAAGGCGCGCGTGCGTACGATCATGACCGCCACCCACACCCGCCAGGAACTCAATCAGGCGCTGGATGTGCTGCGCAAAGTTGGCAAGCGCATGGGGATCGTCTGAGAACGGCCCTTAGCCTTTAGCTCTTGGCTCTTAGCTTTCTTCTTCTGCGGTTTGAGAGGCTCGCGCTGCCATGAGTTGGGCTGAGACGACGCCGTTCGTGCGACGGTACAAAGCCAAGAGCTAATGGCCAAGAGCCGCTCCCTCACGCGCCCATCTTTTCCGCCAACTCCTCCAGGCTGCCGGCGGAGAAGTCCCACGCGTCTTCCGGGCCGAAGTCTTTCTTCTGCCGCGGGCCGTACTCGGTTGGACGCGCGACGAATGCCGTGCGGTAGCCATGCGAGCGCGCTGCGGCGAGGTCGTAGTTGTGCGCGGCGACCAGCATCAGGGCGCTGGTGGGCCGCGCCAGCAGTTCGGCCGCGCCCAGATATACCGC
>JBIOFT010000017.1:0-36075 GCA_044447375.1 Terriglobales bacterium
ACATGCGTCGGCAGCCTACAGGAAAGCCCGCGCAGATTCCATACTAGTCGTGGGACTGGCTCACATCACGACGGCCGCTCCCGCGCGGTGCAGGCTTGATGCGGAGCGGGCCTCGCGCCCGCAGGTAACCGCGATCCGTCAGGTATTGCCGCAAAGCGGCCTGAACCACGGCGGTGAGCGGAGGCGGCGCCTCCTGGGCCCGGACGTAGCTTTCCATGGCCTCAGCCAAGTCATCGGGGATGGTCACAGTAGCGCGCTTCATACCCTCCATTGTAGCACCAGTTGGTGAAAGTGGTGAAATTGGTGAAAGACTGCCGCGGAACGATCCTGCCTCGGGGCAGCAGCCGGCGACGATTGTCCCGCCACACCGTTAGCAACGGCCAGCATAACGGCGCGAAAATTCTCGCTCACCATTTACAATCCGAATCGAGACCTCACGCATGGTCGCACGCGCACTGATGGCGGTCGCGCTGGCTGGCTTGCTCACCTCGACCTTCTACCTCATGCTGGTCGGGTTGGCGGTGTTGCGTTTCCGTAGGAAACGCCTGGCCTGCGGCGGAGCCGAACTCCCGCCGGTTACGTTGCTCAAGCCCGTACACGGAATCGAACCGCAACTCCGGGACAGCCTGGAGAGCTTCTTCCGCCTCGACTACCCGCGATTCGAGATCATCTTCGGAGCCCGCACCACCGACGATCCCGCTCTTGCGATCGTTCGCGAACTGATGCGTATCTACCCGCAGGTGCCGGTCAAGCTGGTCACGTCCGGCGACCCGCCTTGGCCGAACGCGAAATGCTGGTCGCTGGTGAAGATGGTGAGCGAAGCCAGTTTCGATCACCTGGTCATCAGCGACAGCGACGTCGAGGTCGCGCCCGACTATCTGCGGCATTTGATTCCGGCCTTGCTCGAGCCCGGCGTCGGCTGCGTGACCACCGTCTATCGCGGCAAACCGACGGAGGGGTTGTGGGCCCGGCTGGAAGCCCTGGGCATGTCGGTCGAGATGACCTCGGGAGTGCTGGTGGCGGAGATGCTGGAAGGCATGAAGTTCGCCCTCGGGCCGACCATGGCGGTGCGCCGGGAAGCCCTGCAAAAGATCGGCGGCTTCGCCGCGTTTGCCGACTATTGCTCGGACGATTTCCTGCTGGGCAAAGAGATTGCCGCCGCCGGTTACAAGGTCATCCTCTCGCCCCACGTCATCGACCATGTCATCCTGCACGAATCGCTGCGCCAGTCGCTGGCTCATCAGACGCGCTGGATGAAGAGCACGCGCTATTCCCGTCCCATGGGACACCTGGGAATGGCGTTGGCCTTCGCTATGCCCTATGGCGTGCTCGGCCTGCTGGCGGGCGCGGCTTCGGGCAGGCTCTTGCCGGGCGTGATGCTCTTCGCAGCCACGTTTCTCAACCGCGCACTGCTTTCCATCATCGCCGGCTGGGGCGCCCTGCACGATCCGCGCTCGCTCGCCTACTGCTGGCTCTATCCTTTCCGCGACCTCATGGGCTTCGGCTTTTGGGTGGCCAGCTATTTCAGCGACCGGATCCTATGGCGGGGCGAGCATTACCGCCTGGAGGTCGGCGGCAAAATGGTTAGAATCACGTGATTTGTAATTGGTAATTTGTAATTTGTAATTTGGTCTGTTGTGCAGGTTCGGATGGCGTGCTCGATAGTGGTGGTCGTCGATCACAAATTGCAAATTACCAATTACCAATTACCAATTACAAATCACAAATCCCCCTTCACTCCCGTCCCTCGCCAGCTATTGTTGGTGCGCTGCGTGATCACCACTTCGGAGAGTCCTGCGGCCGCGAACCAGTCTTCGATCTCGGCGCGGCTGTGGTAGAAGGCCGTCGGCGCCACCAGGTGGTCGAAGACGTTCCAGAAGTTCTCGGCAAACGAGTAGTTGGAAATCGTGCAGAGATATTCGGAGTAGAACAGCCGCTTCTTCAGCCGGGGACGGTTCCGTGCCGGGGCATACACCAGCTTGAGCGCGGCGTAGAGCGGCAGGGAAAGCACAAACGACAGCGCGCGGGTCACCGCCTTGGGCGCGCGCGAGGTGACGTGAATCCGCACCGGGTTGACGATCTTCTCGATCCACCAGTTCCCTTCCTTGCCATACACCCAGATCACGGCGCGGCCGCCGGGCCGCAGGTGGCCGACCAGCGCCAGGAATCCCTGCTTGGGATCGGGAAGGTGATGGAGTACTCCGATGCTGTAGAACAGGTCGAAGGGCGCGAGCATCGGCAGATGGTAGATGTCGGCTTGCAGGATGTGGACGTTGGGCAGTTGCCGCGTGTTCTGGTAGGCCGCCTCGACCGCGTCCGAGAGATCGATGCCCACCACGTCGCGCGCGCCGAACTCCGCCGAAAGCCAGGCGTGGCGGCCCTTTCCGCAGCCTGCGTCCAGAACCACGCGGTCGCGGAAAGCCTCCGGCTGGAGGGGATGGATCCAGTCGAGAAACTCCGCCCGGTACTGCTCGTTCAGCTCCGAGTAGTGGGTCCACTCGTACCCGAAGGCGGCGGCGGTGGCGCGCTTTTCCGCCGAAAGCTCCACCGAAAGAAATCGCGGGATGCCGCGCACGATCGCAAAACTCGCGCCGCACGCAGGGCACGACAGCGTGCCCTCGATAATCTCCGCGTCTTCTTCGCGTTGGGCACGCAGCGCGAACGGGCGGCCGCACGGCCGGCAAGCCAGGTATTCGAGGAGTCTGCGCTTCATCGCGTGGGGTGGCGAGTTTGTCAGTATATATGACCGGCTGGTTCGGCCGCCTTTTGCTAGAATCGCCTGGTGTGCGGCATCGTCGGATTCACGCATAAGGACCGCTCCTCGGGCGGCGAGCGCATCCGCGAAGCCACCGCCACGCTGCTCCACCGCGGGCCCGACCAGCAGGGTGTCTTCGAAACGCCCAACGTCTCGCTCGGCGCCGTCCGGCTGAAGATCATTGACCTCATCTCGGGCGAGCAGCCCATGCGCAGCGACGACGGCGACACCGTCCTGGTCTTCAACGGCGAGATCTACAACTACGCCGAAGTGCGCGAGGAATTGAAGGCGCGCGGCCATCGCTTCGCCAGCCGCAGTGACACCGAAGTCGTGCTCCGGGCTTTTCTCGAGTGGGACACCGGATGCTTCGCGCGCCTGCGCGGCATGTTCGGACTGGCCTTGTGGATGGAATCGCGGCGGCGACTCGTGCTCGCCCGCGACCGCATGGGCATCAAGCCGCTCTACTATTGCCGTCGGGGTGACGACATCTACTTCGCCTCCGAGTTGAAGGCCATCTTCGTCCACCCCGAGGTTGACCGCGCCATCAGCCTCGACGGGCTCAACTGCTATCTCCGCCTGAACTGGGTTCCGGCGCCGCACACGCTGGTGCGCGACATCGTGAAGCTCCTGCCCGGACACTTTCTCGTCTGGGAGGACGGCCAGGTACGCACCGAGTGCTACTGGCGTTGCGCGCCCGAGCCGCTCGCCGCGCGAACCACGCTGGAAGAGGCCAAGCAGCAGCTCGATGGGCTGCTGCAAAGCTCGGTGAAAGAGCACCTGGTGTCGGACGTGCCGCTGGGCGTCTGGGCCAGCGGCGGCATCGATTCCTCGACCATCCTGCATTACGCCGCCGCGGCCAGCCCATCGCGGCTGAAAACGTTCTCCATCACTTTCAAAGGACGCAGCTTCGACGAGAGCCGCTACATCCGCGAGGCAGCGCACCTCTACGGCACCGACCACACCGAGTTCGACCTGAGCCCCGGGGCCGAGCTGGTGGACGCCATCCAGCAATTCGCCTACTACTCGGACGAGCCCAGCGCCGACGCCGGTTCGCTCCCCGTCTGGTTCCTCTCCAAGATGAGCCGGCAGCAGGTGACGGTGGCGCTCAGCGGCGAAGGCGCTGACGAACTCTTTGGCGGATATCTCACCTACAGCGCCGACCGCTATGCGCGGATGGCGCAAGCAGTACCGGCGTTGCTGCGGCGCGCCGCCGCCTCGGCCGCTCAACACTGGCCGGTTTCCGACGACAAGATCAGCTTCGAATACAAGCTCAAGCGCTTTCTGGAAGGCTCATTGCTTCCGGCTGAAGAAGCGCACGTGTTCTGGAACGGCACGTTCTCCGCCGCGGAACTGCGAGCCTTCTTCCGGAAGGCCGATCCTGAGCCCATGCGCCGCCTGCTGGGCGAGGTGCCACCCGGCGACGGCCTCGACCGCTTCCTGCTCTTCGACCAGCGCTACTACCTGCCCGACGACATTCTCTACAAGGTCGATCGCATGAGCATGGCGCACTCGATGGAGGTACGTCCGCCGTTCCTCGATCACCGCATCGTGGAATTTGCCGCCGCCCTGCCGGAAGCCTACAAGGTCCGCGGCTCGGAGCTGAAGTTCATCCTCCGTGAGCTGATGAAGGGCAAGCTGCCGCGCTCCATCCTGTATCGCAAGAAGAGCGGCTTCGACATTCCGGCACACGACTGGTTCCGCGGCCTCTTGAAGCCGCTGCTGCTCGACACCGTGACCGAGGCAGCGGTCGAGCAGACAGGCCTGTTCCGCTGGCAGGGGATCCAGGCCGTCATCCGCGATCATCTGGAAAGGCGTGCCAATCTCGGTTACCACTTGTGGGGACTTCTGATGCTGTTCTTGTGGCTGAAGCGGTGGAATATCCGCAGCGCAGACTCACGCGAAACACCGAAGATGAGCGCCGACGAGCGCAATCGGGTTCTGATCTGATCGCGCGCTTCGGTGCGAGGGCCGGGTGCTACAATCTTCTGCGCTGATCTTTCCGCAGGCGCTAGCCATGCTCGAATACAAGATCCGGCAAAGCGGCGATGTGACCCTCATCGATTTGAAGGGGCCCATCACTCTGGGCGAGGCGCTGGCGCATGATTCGGAAAGTGGCGACCACCCCGGGGAGGGTGAGCGGCCGGTGGTCATCGGCGAGATCGTGCGTGACCTGCTGAAGCGGGGGCGGCACAAGATCCTGCTCAACCTGAAGAACGTCAACTACATCGACAGTTCCGGCATCGGGGAACTCGTGGGCGCCTTTACCAAAGTGCAGGCCCAAGGCGGGCAGCTCAAGCTGCTCAACCCGACGGTGAAGGTGGTCAATGTTCTGCGGCTCACTCGTCTTGACCACTTCTTCCCGGTCGAGACCGACGAAGCCGCCGCCATCCAGTCGTTCGCGCTACCGGGCTGAAGCTTGCCGGGCGACCACGCCGGTGTGGCATGCCTCGCACTGCACTTTACCCTCGATCTCGTTCAAGTGCCGTTGCACCTCGAGGACAGCCGGCCCCTTGCCGGCATTCGACTCCTGCCGTCCGGCGAGGTTCAGCAGCGCCTTCAGCAATTGCTGCTGGCGGTACAGGAGTTCGCGAGCTGCCGGGTCGGGCGGCTCCATTCTGCCTGCGTCGGCCTGGGCCTGATCGACGCGCGCCCGCAGCGAATCGAGTTCCACCTTGTTGGCGAGATAGAGGTCGAGCGGCACCACGCGGATCTCCGCCCGCCGCCACATGCGCTCGCCGAGTCCGGTCTGGTGGGCCGGAATCATTTGCGTCGCGCCAGGGGTGGCCCGGTCCATCACCGCGGGGTTGGAAAGGGTTTGAGCCAGCATGAGGGCGCCGGCCACACAGAGAGCAAGCAGGAAGGCTACACTGCGCATACACACCTCCCCTGAAGACCTGCCTTTCTCCACTGATTGTGGGCGCGGCGCGACGGCGCAGATAGGACGGAGCGCACGCATGGCTGTGACGGGTGCAGCCGGGTGAATTTGGTTCGCTGCGGTGGTGGAGCGAAGCGTGGGATGTTGAAAGCCCCGCCTGCGCAGTGTAATTTGGGTTAAGGAAAGGGAGATGGGGGATGCCTGTGCGCCCGACCGAGCCTGATCTGTCGGCCCTGAAGATCGACGAGCACGCTCGCTCCCGGAGCGGGAGCAAGTGGCTGCGCTGGGTTGCCGCCGCAGTCGGCGTGTGCTTCCTCGTGTTTGCGTTGGGCTTTGTACTCATCGGGAAGGCTCCCAGCGTGCAACTGGCCACCGCCCACAGCGCGAGCGGTGACACGCGGGTCGCACTGCTGAACGCCAGTGGATACGTGACCCCGCGCCGCCGGGCGACGGTTGCCGCCAAGATCACCGGCCGCGTCGTCAAGATGAACGCCGAAGAAGGCATGCAGGTACAGGAAGGCCAGGTGCTGGCGGTGCTGGATGAGTCCGACGCGCGCACGCGCCTGGTTTCCGCGCAGGCGGACCGCGACGCAACCTGGGCCGCGCTTGCCGACCTGCAAGTGAATCTGGTCAACGCCGATCGTGAACTGCACCGCACCCAGGAACTGGAGAAGGCCGGCGTCAGCAGCCCGCAGGCCCTCGACCTGGCGCGAACTACGGCAGACAGCTATCGCGCGCGCATCAAGTCCACCGATGAACAAGTGCGCGCCGCCGAAGCGCGCATCAAAGTCGCGCAGCAGGACCTGGATAACTGCACGGTGCGCTCACCTTTCGCCGGCATCGTCGTCTCCAAAGATGCGCAGGTGGGCGAGATGGTCTCGCCGGTATCGGCGGGCGGCGGTTTCACGCGCACCGGCATCGCCACCATTGTGGACATGAATTCCAACGAGATCGAGGTGGACGTGAACGAGTCGTACATCGCCCGCGTGGAGCCGGGACAGCCGGTGACCTCGGTGCTGGACGCCTATCCTGACTGGAAGATCCCGTCGCACGTGCGCACCGTGATTCCCACCGCCGACCGGCAAAAGGCGACGGTGAAGGTGAGGATCTCGTTCGACAAGCTCGACCCGCGCATCCTGCCCGACATGGGAGTGAAGGTCACGTTCCTGGGCGAGGAGACGGGCGCGGCAAAAGCCGCGGCGCGGGTGCTGGCGCCGCACGAGGCCGTCCGCCAGGAGAATGGCCAGCCAGTGGTGTTCCTGTACCGTGAAGGCAAAGTGGAGCGCCGAGCGGTGCGCGTGGGCGCGACGCAGGGCAACGACGTGGAGATCATCGCCGGGGTGGCGGATGGAGATCGCCTGGTGGTGGGCAGCGAACCGCTGAAGGACGGCCAGCGCGTGGATGTGAAGCAGTGATGTGGGGCAAAGCATCTTAACCGTGTTGTAACAACCCGCAAGTAGAATCGTCCCTTTTCATTTCGACATCCAAATTCGCAGCGGCATACGGGGGACACTCATGGTCAAAGTCGATGGTCGCGGCAACGGCAACAGCCTGGTCCGCGTGCGCGGTCTGGACAAGAAATACCAGCGCGGCAGCGAGGAGATCCACGTGCTCCAGGGACTGAACCTCGACGTGGACGCCGGCGACTTCGTCGCCTTCATGGGCCCCAGCGGCTCGGGCAAGACCACGCTGCTCAACCTGCTGGGCGGGATCGATCTGCCTTCCGCCGGCAGCATCACCGTCGCCGGCGATGAGATCACGCACATGTCGTCCGGCAAGCTCACCACCTGGCGCGCCCGCCACGTCGGATTCATCTTCCAGATGTACAACCTCATCCCCGTGCTCACCGCCTTCCAGAACGTGGAGCTGCCGCTGCTCTTGACCAAGCTCTCGAAAGCCGAACGCCGCCAGCACGTGGAGGCCGCGCTGGGAATCGTTGGCTTGGCCGACCGCATGAACCACTACCCGCGCCAGCTCTCCGGCGGGCAGGAGCAGCGCGTGGGCATCGCGCGCGCCATCGTCGCCGATCCCACGTTCCTGCTCTGCGACGAGCCTACCGGCGACCTCGACCGCAAAAGCGCCGACGAGGTCATGGACCTGCTCTCGCGCCTGGTGCGCGAGCACCACAAGACGGTGCTGCTGGTCACCCACGATCCCATCGCCGCGCAGCGCGCGCAAACCGTTCTCCATCTGGAAAAGGGCGTGCTGGTCGAAGGCCGGGCGGCGGAGGTCCGATGAAGTACCGCCATCTCATCTTTGCCAACCTCTTCCGCAAGAAGATTCGCACCACGCTGACGCTGGGCTCCTTCGCGGTGGCGCTATTCCTGTTCGGATTGCTGGCGGTGGTCCGCGGCGCCTTCAACCAGGGATTGGAAGTGGCCGGCGCCAACCGCCTGGTCGTGGTCAACAAAGTCTCCATCATCCAGCCGCTGCCCATTTCGTATAAAGAAAAGCTCGCGCGCATTCCGGGGGTTACGCTGGTCACGCACGCCAACTGGTTCGGCGGCGTCTACCAGGACGAGCGCAACTTCTTCCCGCAATTCGCCATTGAGGACGAAACCTATCGCCAGATGTTTCCCGAGTTCATCGTGCCGGAAGACCAGTGGAACACTTTCATCGGCGACCGCGAGGGCGCCATAGTCGGCGATAACCTGGCCGAGCGCTTCCATTGGAAGGTCGGCGACCGCGTCCCCATCAAGGGGACGATTTTCCCCGGCACCTGGGAATTCAACATCCGCGGCATCTATAAGGGCAGCCGGCCGCAGGACGACACCACCCAGTTCTGGTTCCGCTACAAGTATCTCGAGGAGCGCGAAAACCCTTATTGGAAGGGCCTGATCGGCTGGTACACCGTGCGCATCGACAATCCCGATAACGCCACCCGCGTGGCCGGCGCCGTCGATGAAATGTTCGCCAACTCTCCCTGGGAGACCAAGACCGAGACCGAGAAAGCCTTCGCCGCCGGATTCGTCAAGCAGGCCGGCAACATCGAGTTCCTGCTGGTCAGCATCGGCAGCGTGGTCTTCTTCACGCTGCTGCTGGTGACGGGCAACACCATGGC
Source organism: Terriglobales bacterium (assembly GCA_044447375.1). Classification (GTDB taxonomy): domain Bacteria; phylum Acidobacteriota; class Terriglobia; order Terriglobales; family Acidobacteriaceae; genus JAHFUA01. The sequence goes on from JBIOFT010000017.1 coordinate 8,692, forward strand.
CATCGCCGTGCGCGAGCGCGTGCGCGAGCTGGCGGTGCTGAAAGCGGTCGGCTTCTCCGACAATTTCGTCCTCTCGCTGGTGCTGGGCGAATCGCTGCTGCTCGCCGCCATCGGGGGCGGATTCGGACTCGCCCTCTGCAAGCTCTTCACCCTCCGCGGCGATCCCACCGGCGGCCTGATGCCCTATTTCTATCTGGCGCCGCCGGTGGTGATCCTGGGATTGTTTAGCGCCCTGGCCGTAGGCGTGGTCGCCGGAATCCTGCCCGCATGGTCGGCCATGCGGCTGCGCGTCGCGGACGCGCTGCGGAGGGTGTGACATGGCCATCCCGCTCGCTTACAACCTGCGCAGCCTGCGCGTTCGCTGGACCTCCACGGTGGTAGCGGTGCTGGGCATTACCGGCACGGTCGGGGTTTTCGTCGCCATGCTGGCGCTGGCCAGAGGATTCAGGGCGACGCTGGTATCGTCGGGCTCGCCAAGCAATGCCATCATCCGCCGCGCCGGCGCGACGTCCGAGATGGAGAGCGCCGTCACCCTTGATCAGGTCCACGTGATCGAAGACATGCCCGGTGTAGCCCGCAAAGGCTCGGAACCGCTGGTCAGCCCGGAAAGCGTGGTGGTCGCCGCCTTCCCGCTGAAGGCCACCGGCACCGACGCCAATGTGCAGGTGCGCGGCGTCTCGCCGCGGGTGCTCGACGTTCGCGACCAGGTCAAGATCGTCGCCGGACGCTTCTTCCGACCCGGCCTCGACGAACTCGTGGTGGGACGTAACGTGGCGCGCACCTATGCCGGCCTCGACCTCGGCAGCACCATCAAGTTCGGCGGCGGGACGTGGACTGTGGTCGGCATCTTCGACGCCGGCGGCAGCGCCTTCGACTCCGAGCTCTGGGCGGACGCGGATGTAGTCAAGCAGGTCTATAAGCGGCCACTCAATATCTACCAGTCGGTCACCGCGCGCCTGACCTCGGCTGACGCGTACCCGGCCTTCAAAGACGCCATTACCTCCGACCCGCGCGTGACCCTGCAGGTGGATCGCGAGATCGAGTACTACGAGAGGCAGTCCCGCGCTTTCACCCGCCTGGTGACGTTCCTCGGCCTGCTGGTCGGCGGAGTGATGAGTGTGGGCGCCATCATCGCCGCGCTCAACACCATGTACTCGGCGGTGGCGGAGCGCGCCCGCGAAATCGCCACCATGCGCGCCGTTGGCTTCGGCGCCGGCAGCGTGGTGCTCTCCTTTACTTTCGAGGCACTGTGCATCGCCTTCATCGGGGGCCTGCTGGGATGTATTGCCGTCTTGCCGCTCAACGGCTACACCACCGGCACCATGAACTGGCAGACCTTTTCCCACCTGGCCTTCGCCTTCCGCGTGACCCCGGCGCTGCTGGTGGGAGGAGTGATCTTCGCGCTGGCCATGGGGATCGCCGGCGGCGTCCCGCCCGCCATCCGCGCCGCCCGCGCGCGGGTTGCGGTGGCGCTAAGAGAGCTGTGAGCTTGAGGCGTCTAAAGAGTGGGAGTCCGCTGCCGAAATCCCGAGCATGATCGGGGGCCCCGGCAAACCCGGTTCTGGTTTGCTGGGGTGGTGGAGCTAGGGATCTGGTGCCCGGGGTCGGAATCGAACCGACACGTCCCTTTCGGGACCCGGGATTTTAAGTCCGCAAACCCGTTTCCCCAAGTGCCCGCCCTGCATGTGTTTCCAATTGCTTGTGTGATTCCAGCGCGGCAAAGTGCGCCCGCCTGTGCCCATGCACAGCCGAATGTTGGGCATGAAAACGGGCATGATGGAAAATCCTGTTGTACGCTCTCAGGTGTGCTGTAGTTGCATATTATTTGGTGCATTGCCTTCTGGTGTATTGACGTTCTATTATTTTAGGTGTATTGTAATCCTGTTATCTGGGCAGACCAGAGATTGGAAAAACCTAACATGAAAGACTACATACCAGCTCGTCGTAACGAAGGCGGGCCTAAGCGTTCAAAGGTGTTTTCTTACTTCACCGAAAAGGAACGGGAGCGGCTGGACGTTGCTAGCGAGAAAGCGAAGGAGAGTCTAAGCCGCTATGTGGCGAACGCCGCACTTGCACAAGCCGACAGAGACCTTGGACCTGTACCCGTTCCTGAACCGCTTTCGCTGGAGCGCATCGTGCAGGCGTTGAAGCGCGGGACCAAGCAATCGGAAATAGAGGCTTTGATTCAGGACAACGGCATCAGCTTCGACCCGAAACAGGCTTTGAAGTCGCTTGAGGGGGCAGGCGCTGGAGTAAAACTCCTGTTGGAGATTTACAAAGCTGCACGACATTTCAGCAAGGAGAGCTGAAACCATGAGCGGCAAGGCGTGCACGCTGGCAATGATGCCGGAACGCAAGGCGCGGAAGCTCGCCGCCAGGTTTCGCAGGCATGAGCGCAAGCGGAAGGTGCTCTAACAACCAAAGGGGAACCGGGGACCAGCCGTTTATCGCCGCTATTCCCGTCCGTCTGGGAGGGAGGGACAAACCGTGGAATTCCGGTTGATTTATCGGGGAGCACTGCCAGCGCAAGGTTCAGGGAAAGGTGGTAAACGCCGGAAAGAAAAGCACGCGATCAGGCGGGAGTTTCACCGGCAACTGAAAGAACTATGGAACCAGAATCCATTTCTCCGCAAACGAGGGACAGGGCTTATACACGTTGAACGCGAGGGCGTGGTGGAGAAGCATTGCACGCGCCTGGAACTGATCGCTGAACAATATCAGGTGAACGATTTCAGTTTTGTCCCGCTAATAAACGAGGCCGGTGGGCTGGCCTGCTCGCTTCACATCTTGTTTCTGCGGCGTGACAACCCTGGTCACCTTATCGAAAGCGGCGGTGATATCGACAACCGAATCAAAGTTTTGTTTGACGCTCTGCGGAAACCAGACGGCAACGAGATACGCCATTGCCATCCTGCCGAGGATGAAAAGCCATTTCACTGCTTACTTGAGAACGATGTGCTGGTGAGTGAGGTAAGTGTTACCACAGATCGACTGTTGCTTCCGCAAGAGCCAGGAGAAGACATTCACGCTGTCATGTTGATCGTGCAGGTCAAGACCATCATTGCGGACATGGAAAAGGCATACATTGAATTCCTAGCTTAATCACCAATCGCGGGCCTGCTGGTGCCCGGGGTCGGAATCGAACCGACACGTCCCTTTCGGGACCCGGGATTTTAAGTCCGCCGAAATATAATTCGGCATACCCCGGCACCCCTCGGCATTAAATAAGGTCAAGGCTTACGACCCTACGCAAACCCTGGAGGGCGCACGGAAGGGGCTCGTTAGCTTTGAATTCCGCTTTGATATTGCGGGGAGACGCGATACGGTCGCCCGTTCTTCCCGATGACCGTGCTCCGGGTGCTGGCCCGCAAGTCTAATGGAGGAGTGGCATCGCGTGAGTCCAAAGCATCTCCCGGCCTACCTGAACGAAATGACCCTTTTCTGTTCCGCGATACCAATCTAGAATTCAAAGAACTTACAGCGGCCTGATCGCCGTTACCAATCATTGACTCGCTACTTTTATCCGCATGAAGTTTTCAGGGAACGCTTGGTCTGTATATCGGATTTGCGAGTCTATTTGAAAATTGCTCTTCAGCACTTTCTTCAGCGCCGCCGCCGCCTGATGCGCCCTCTCTTGCGATGGCTCTGTTTTAGAACTGACCTCGATTGTCAGGCTGTCCGGGAACCATGCTGCATCACTCCCCTTCGAGCCTCCAGCCTGTAAATTCCATTTAGCCATCCCCAAGCCGATTTCAATCTGCTTTGCTAGTGCTCCCGGTTCATTCGTTCCATCGTTCCAAATCGCAGCCGTTACACCCTCAAATGCCATCAGATGCTTTCCAAGCTGCTCGGCATTCACATGGCGTGGTGTCAGTGGCACTATTACCGTCACTGCTGGTACAGTTTTGCTTTCGGGTTGCTGAGGACGGTCTGCTTTTATCAGCGCCACGCTGACGGTAATATCTCGCCATCCATTATCAAAAATTACGAATCCCTTATCGGTGAATCTGCGAATCGTCATCTTATGACCACTGATTGTTAAGTCGGCGGGAAGCCGATTCCGTTTAACAACAGTTCCGGGGGGTTCAAATAGCAACTCTTCCGGTGTCACGTTGAGAATATCAACTTCGTACTCGCCCGCTCCCGTTGTTTTAAACCCACCCATCATGGCTCCGCCTTTTGGCGTAGCTGGAGTGACCACAACGCTGACACTATCGGTCATGCCGGTAAGTGGTCCTGGGCCGGGCTGGTCCTCGGGGATGAGCTGCGGGTGTTTGATAGATTCCGGGATTGTCGCATGGCCTTCTGTCTTTCTATGCGTGAAGACTTTGCTAATCCCCCACCAATATCCAGCAAAGACGCACCCGCCGATCGCGAAGATGACGAGATATGAAATCACCCTTGACCTCTCGCTCAGCTTTCCATAGATACAGACCGCAACGTTCTCAATTCTGATGCTTTTCTTGAGAACGTCGAACGTCAAGAATCCGATGATGCCGAGCCAAATATAGGGTAGTACTGGAAACAAAACATCAACATCGAAATACTTGACGGTTGCCTCAATCACGATACCACCAAGTACACCAATGGCCGTATCGCGAAGCAATTTGTATATTGTGGTCTCTTGTTTGCCTCCGACCTCAGCCACAGCGCATACCCCCACCTTCCCTTGCGCCGCTGAGTTGAACTGTCGTTGGAAGCTGTGAGCGCAGGGATAGTCATGATATTATACCTCCCGCCTTTTGCTTGAAGTACATAACCCCTTCCGCCTTTTCACAACTAATCGTGGGAGCCGGGAGCTGGAACCGGCCCCCACCCTGCGACTGGCGCACCCGCGAGAGAATGGCGCGGGTGTCGCCCGCTTCTCGACAAGGTACGGGACCGCCAGCCGCAAGCCTCAAAACCGAGGGGCCGGCGGTTATCCAGCCCCTCGCATGCGGCGGAAGAGCCCGTGAATCACGGGCCGGAGTGCGGGCCACTATACCCGTCCCACCGCAAACCAAACCGGAGGGGCTGGCGCGGAAAGGAGAAGCACGCCAGCCCCCCAGGGGCGGCGGGCAACCTTGGGGTGAGGAAAGGAGAACTCGGAAGCACCCCGCCAAAACCCGCCGCAACCCGCTAGAGCTTCAGTTCTCGGCCATCCTCCAACCCAAAGACGCCGCCCTTCCATCCGCTGCCCAGCTCGTCGCCCTCCAAGACGGCCTTGGCGTTACGCAGGGTGCGCTCCAACTGCTGACGTCGGCCATCCTCGTTCGCGCAGTCAAGCCGGATGGCGTCACGCTTCTGCTTGGCCAGCAGGACCGCCGTCCGCTTCTGCCCTAGCGTGGCCTCTAGCTGGGCGCGCTTGGCACCAGCGGCAGCCATTTCCTCTTCCGTGGGGAACTCCACTCCCGCCGCCCGCGCGTTGTGCTCCTGCAGGGCGGATTCTGCGGTCAAGGCAGCTTGGAAGCACGTCGCCACTGTCGATTCGGCGCGGTCAAACTGGGCCTTCAGGCGGTGAACGTTCTCCTGCGCGGCGCGGTGCTGGCGCGCCAACTCTTGGTACTGCGCCCGTTGTTCCTGTTTCTTCTGTTCTGCCTGTCGAGCTTGAGCGGCAGTCAGGGCTTGCTCGGCCAGGATTACTTCTGCGGTCTTGGTTGCGGCCATTGTCTCCTCCTATTCCAGATGTCCTCTGTCAATGCGCTCCTGGCACTGCTCGCGGATCTGCGCGTGGGTCATTTGCGTGGGCAGGCTCGATTCCAGCGGTGATTGATCAAAGCCATAGGAGCGCGGATCAACGATTTCTCCCGTGGCAACACTCTTGCCGATTTCCGCCCCGGCTTCAAAGCCCCCGATGATGTTGCTGGGCGTGGGAAGTTGATGCTCAACTTCCTGCGCAACTGCCTGCTCGCCCATACCTTCCTCGCCCGCATCTGTGCCCAAACCCGCGCCGCCGCCGCTCTGCACTACATCGTGGGCCTGCTGCTCGCCGCCCACATCGTAGGGCTGCTCGGTGCGCTTTACAGCGCCGGGTACGTGCGCCGGGGCCGTCTCGTTGATGCCTGCGGGGCCAGTGGGGTAATTGACGGGGCGCACAGCGCCGGAATCGCTGGGGCCGGTGTAGCCGTACTTCGCGGGGTTGCTCATTGGATTGTCTCCTTTTTCCAAAATTCGCGGTGTCGCTGATTTAGCTGCCGCAATGTCAGACGCGGTTTGCGGTCGCGCACGACGAACTCAAGCTGGTCGTACTGGTCCTGTATGGCGGCCAGTTCACGCCTGTAAGCGGCATGGTCGCCGTGCTTATCGCGGCGAAGTGTTTCCTCCAGCGCGCGAATGCGCTGGGCGAGTGCTTCCAGTTTCTTACCAGCGTCCGTCATGACTTCCTCGCCCAGAACGCGCGCTGCGCCTCGTTCAACTTCTTGAGCTGGGTACTCATGGGCACGGTCTTAGTGTCCGTGGTCCGCTCGCGACGGCGGTGGATGTGGATATTGCCCGCGTCGTCTACGCGGCCAACGTGATAGCGCCCGTCAAAGCTGGCAATGGCCGCCGGGTCATAATCTTCTTCCTGCTCGTCGGGCTCTTCCTTGTCCAGCACGCGGGCTCGCTTGCCGTGCTTGTCCGGCGCGTCAGTAAACCGCATCCGTTTTCCACTCATATCTTCCCCTCTTTCCTTTGCCCACCGAGTATCTGCGCCCTTGGCGGCGATTGCTGAGCGCTCGGCTGCTGAGAGCTGCGCCGCACGCGCCTTGCCGCCAGAGCTGCCCAGAATTCGCGCCGCTCCTTCAACTGTGATTGTTATAGTACGCTTCATACCTATAGCATATGGTTAGCAGTAACCATAGTAAAGGAATTTATTCCATGTACGCCGTGCTAGTTGCGAATGGCGAACCTTTTCAAAACTTCGCTTTCCGCTCATCAATATATTTCCACGCCATCTCCTTGCTACATCCCGTATGGTTGCGCTGCCGCCAATACTCTACATTCCTCACTGCCCAGAGCCGCCGCTTGCCCAGCGATTTGATTTCGATCTGCTTACCACCCAACAGCTTGAGGATGACGACAGCTTTGCCCGGCGATTCTATTTCGATTTGCGCACCACCCAACAGCTTGAGAATGCCGCCAGCTTTCAGAGCATTACCCATGCCGGTTTCTGTTACCCGACCCTTACCGTCAGGATCATAGATGTCCATCAGCTCCCGCGTTGTCCAGAGCTCCCACTTAATACGTACTCCCGCGTCCTGCTCTGTCTTCCCTATTAGAGTGGCGTCCGCGTCATCGCGGAGCTGGGCAACCCAGGCCGCAACATCACTGCGACCAGCGGCAATCATCTCTTGTTTGGCCACGGTTCTAGGTGCGTGAGCGTTGGGATCGAATCCCGTCAAATCTAGCTGCCGAAGATGCCAGAACAAGGCAGCTGGTCCTTCTGGGCTCTCCATCCACGCCCCATATCTGGCGTAGAAGGACTGATCGCGAGGCTTGCTCGGCACTTCGTGTACGAACAGGCGCCGATCGTCATCTTCTAGGTATAGGGCATCAACGGCATTGCTGGTGAAATAAAAATTCATCACGTCCGGGAGGTTGTAGTGCGGCACATACTTCCCGTTGATACGCACCTCCTTCTGTGTCACCATCACCTTGACGTAATCGGCCAAGGCTCGCTTCCTGTCGCCGCGTGCGCTGCCAATGCCAATCTCTGTCCCCATGATGAACTGCTTGCTGGCGCTCCAAGCGTTGTACGTTCCCTCCAGGTCTCGGTTAGTTATCTCCGTGGCATTCTTGCCATAAACGCGGAACAGTGTTTCGCCAACGAGGGACTTACCAGTGCCCTGCGCTCCGTGAAGCAGGACGGCTGTGGCGAGCTTCGTGCCGGGGAACTGGAGTGGGTAGGCGAGCCACTGCTCAAACCATTTGTGACTGGCCTCGTGGCCCGCGAACAAAAAGTCCAACATCTCAACCCACAGCGCTATGTCACCTTGCTTTGCCTCGCAGCCCCAACCCGGCCACATATTGAATTCGTTGGCGTCTGTGATTCGCGACTGGCCGGGAGCATAGGTGATGCGCTCACATTCTGCCCGGTGCGGCCATTTCAACCACTCCCTGGGCGCAGACTTTTCTACAGACTTCGTATCGCCCTTTTTGTTTATGGTTTGTTTCACGGTAAAAATGCGAGGAGCATAGGCATGCTCAACGAAGCTCTTGTGACTCATGGTTTCGCAGTCTTGGACGCGAACCACTATTCCAGTTGCCGGGCTCTTGATGTAGACCACCTCCGCATTGAGCCTGAACAGCTCTTCCGCGCTTGCGGCTAGCTTGGCTTCGGCCAGCACGGCATCAAGCGCCTCAGTGCCCCGCGCCAGCAGGAAATCGTCCAGCCCGGTTTTCTTCAGCTCCGGCAGCGCGGGTGCTCTTGCGATGTGGGGTTGGGCCTTGCGGTGGAGCAGGGCGCGTGCCAGGGCACTCTCTGCCGCCGCGATTTGAGCATTTGTAGCTGCGTCGGAGTCATAGCAGAGATACACGATGCGCTCTTCCCACGCGAACTCTGCGAACTGGGGTAGCAGACCATTGCCGTTCTTGAACAGCCAGTCGCCCCCCAGCCCTAGCGTGGGATATCCCCGCTTAGTGGTGTACGCTGCCTTCAGCTCGCCCTCGGTGATAATGAGCGGTTTCGCTGCGTCCTTGGCAAGCTCCTGCCAATCTACGAAGGGTGGCAGGTAGATCTCATTCACCGAACCCGACTCTTGCGCGTATCGGAGCGGTTTACGGCCTACCAAGGCACCGAAGCCATTAGGGCTCACGTCGAAGAACCTGAAGCGATAAAAGCCTGTGGGCTTGCCGCTCAGGTCGAAGTATGGAATATGAACACCCGAGCCGTGAACGGGGAGCAGTGGGAACCGCCGTTTGACTTCTTCTGCCGCGTAGGGAGTGAGGTGCATAATCTCAGCATCATGGCGACTGAAGCCACGCCTCTTGTAATCAGCCTGGAACTTGATGACATGCTCCAGCCTGGGTGCTGAGTCGTGAGTGCGCCAGCCACGTGTGATGCGGCCTTTCAGGCGACTTGTCACTTGCTCTCATCCTTTTCGGCAAGGGGCTCTGGGATGAGTCAGAGCCCCATACCGTACAGCAAATTGCCCACCCGTCGGCGGGGCGTAGGGTACGCACCTATAGGATAGCTACGGTATATCGCAATGGGCAAGAGCTATTTGAGTGTACATACCTTCCTGCATAGTACTGCTGATTACTACAGAACCCGAGGGGGAAATTAACTAGCCGCTGGTCCTGTATTTACGCGGGTTCGCGGAAGGGCTGACTCGGGTTACTCGGGTTACTCGGGTTTTCCCTATGTTTTTATAAAGAGGGAATGGTATTATATGTTAAATTAACTTTCTTTTTCTTATAAGAACTGGAGTAACCCGAGTAACCCGAGGTAACTTACAGAGCGGACATACAGTTCCCCTCCCTCGGGTTACGCTCAGACCCGAGTAACCCGAGTCAAATGTGGCTCCATTTTGCCCGGTTTTCGAGCCGCGCGCACGCACTTGACCACCCAGGACGAAAATTTAGCGGGTCGGGACGGGGTAGCTTCACCTATAATAGGTCTCATGTCGCGACCTTGTTGTGTTTGTCTTCATCCCAAACGTCGGCAGATTGATAAGTTACTAGTTGCTGGAACTAGTCACAAAGCAATCAGCCGCACCTTCTCAACCAAGGACAAGCGGTTGCCCTTTACGTCCGTAGATCGTCATGCCTTGAAGCACCTGCCCGCCGATCTGGCCCTGGCCGCTGGAGCCGCCGAGGTTGCCGATGCGACTACGCTCTTACAGAAGGTACAGTTACACCTTGAACGCTGCGAGCGGGTGCTGGCACGCGTGGAGCGGACTCCGCAATGGTCTACGATCTTTCAGGGTCACCGCGAGGTGCGCAGTTACCTTGAACTCCTTGGCCGGATCACTGGCGAGCTACAGCAGCAGGCCGCCGTCAACTTCAACTTCATGAACGTGCGCGATGAGGATCTGCTGGCCTGGTGCCATGCTGTGAAGGCGCATGGCGCTGAGGCCGTGGAGCGCACCAAGGCGCTGATATTCAAGGAACTGGGCGTGCCCGCCCCAGTGCTGAACGTCCGCTTCGTCAAGGCTCCGCCCGCGCCAGAGCTGCCCGCACTGCTGGAGGGCGACAGCGGTACCCCGCCAGCGAATGGCAACGGCCACGCCTGAGCGCTCGGGTTTTCTAATCCCGCGTGTCAGCGTCAAGCTGTACGGCGGCAAGGGTTTGCAAGCCATCAAAGCGCAATCAAAGCTGAAATATACTCGGTAGGTGTGCTAACACCCGGAGTATAATTCCCTCGTTGCGGTTTCACCGGGGAACTTGCGCGGGAGTTAGTGAAGGAATAGCCGCAGCGCGCAGGCCGAAAAAACCGGAAGTCCGGCACTGAGTAGGAACAAAACGTAGAAACCAGTATCCGGGGGCACCGGGGTTTCGCAAGATACGGACTGAGTTCTGAAGTAGTGCAGGCCCAACTCATAGGGCAATCCAAATGTGGAGTTTTGCCCTATGCCCCGTCCTTCCAACCCTTCCCTTCCATTCAGCAGCCAGAAGAAGCCCCGCGCCGCGCCTTCCGCAGCCGATGTCCAGTACATCTCCCGCTATGACGCGGCGGCCTTCCTGTGCGTCAACGTTCAAACCATAGACAAACTCATCCGCGACAAGGCCGTTCGCGCCTCCCGCATGGGCCGTCGTGTAATCGTGCGGCGCGACGATCTGTTGCGCTACGTGGAACGAAATGCTGTCCAACCAACGAAAGGAGAACTCACGTGTTAATAACGCGAACCATAGTTGAACTGCGCGAACTCAACAAATACGAACTGGAATGCAGCGATTGTTACTATCGCGTCACACGGTTAGTCGCTGATGAGAGTGGCGTATTGAAGACGAAGACGCCGACGGAGCGTGCACAACCGGCGGCGAAGGGGCGGCAGGGCCAGGTTGTCTGCGGCAACTGCGGGAAAGTGTGGATGCAGGCCGCTCATGACGATCCTGGCAAGGAGGTCCTGGAGCAGTTCTTAGGTGCTCTTCTGTGCCTTCAACGCACGCCCCTTCCCTTCGTTGTTCGGTTTGAACTTGCCGAGCCGGGCGATGAAAAGGAACACGACACGGGCACTCCAGCAAACGCAGGCGAATAATTTCCTTGCCTTCAGCTCACCGGTGGGCTTATACTCACCGGTGAGCTGTAAACACGAAGGAGGCAAAATGAAAAAGGCATTACTCCAGCAGGCCCTCAGCGAGCTAGGGCGGATGGGCGGAAAGGCCAGCGCCAAGGCCCTGACAGACGAGCAGCGCAGCGCGAAGGCCCGGAAAGCCGGGCTGGCGCGGGCAGCCACGGCCCGCAAAGCCAAGGGAGGCAAACCGTGAAGCGACAGCATCGAGGCAACGGAAGCATTTACCGCCAAACCGGTTGCAGGACGTGGACCCTGCAGTTTTACGTCAACGGCGTGGTCCACCGCGAATCCACGCATACCAGCGATAAAACGGTCGCGCAACAGCAGCTACGGGCACGGCTGGGCGAGGTGGACAAGGGCGAGTACGTGGAGCGCCCGCGCAAGCCAGTCCGCGTGGAGGAGCTGTACACAGCGCTCCTCGCGTACAACGAGGACAACAAGCCCGAGAGCGTGTACGACCTGGAAAAGCACTGGCGGCTTCACCTCTGCCCCGTATTCGGCCAGATGCTCGCCGCCAGCCTCACCACCCCCAAAGTGCGCGAATACCGCCACGCCCGCTTGAAGGCAGGCGCAGCGACGGCCACGGTCAACCGCGAGTTGGCGTCCCTGAGGCGTATGTTCAATTTTGGGTACGAGGATGGCCGGGTCCGCGCCGTTCCCCACATTCCTGCCAATGAAAAAGAGAACAACGTCCGCCTCGGGTTTGTAGGGGACGTGGACTACGTGCGGCTCTCCCAGTGCGCTCCGGAGCTGTGGCTGCGGGCGCTGTTGGCCTGCGCCTACGCCTTCGGCTTCCGCAAGGGTGAGCTGCTGGGGCTGCGCGTGCGGCAGGTGGACCTAAAGGCCCGCACTATCCGGCTGAACGCGGGCGAGACCAAGAGCGGTGCCGGGCGCGTGGTCAAGATGACCGCTGAGGTATTCGCGTTGCTCCAGGCGTGCGTCTCGGGCAAGGTACCGGATGACTACGTGTTCACGCGTGAAGACGGGCAACGGGTGCAGGATTTCCGCGAGCGCTGGCGGCAGCTCACTGCCGAGGCCGAATGCCCCGGCCTGTTGTTCCACGATCTCCGGCGCTCGGCAGTGCGTAACATGATCCGCCGTGGGATCACCGAGGTGATCGCCATGAAGATCAGCGGCCACAAGACGCGCGCCGTCTTCGACCGCTACAACATCGTCAGCGAAGCGGATCTGGCGGACGCAGCCCGGAAGATCGAAGCGGGCCGGGAGGTTAGCTTTGATTCCGCTTTGATTTGCCCCAAAACGGACGCGGGCGCGCCCTCAGCGCCCACGGCCAAGGTGCAGTGAAATGCTGGTAGAGACAGGAGTTGAGTGGTGCCCGGGGTCGGAATCGAACCGACACGTCCCTTTCGGGACCCGGGATTTTAAGTCCCGTGCGTCTGCCAGTTTCGCCACCCGGGCTTGGGCTACAGCTTAACACCAGCCATCGATTTGACCGTGCTGAACGGGCATTTCCGCCCGCCTGCGGGCGGGATCTCCAAAACAGCCTGGTCTGCGCCCGTCTCCAGTTCCTCCGGCGGGTTGTTGATAAGTTAAATACTTATCATATGTTATTGAAATAACATGGCTTACCGTATTTTTTATGCTCTTTGAGGGGGCTCCGAGACGGTTTTTCCATCCCAAACCCATTGTTTTTGCGTCTAAATGGAAGTAAGATAGGGGATTTGGAAGGCCCTTCGATAGCACTCAGGGTGCGCGGCCTGGGAGAATCCCGGGCGGGCGAAATTGAATCCAATACGATGGAACTAACACAAAAGGCAGGACGAACTTATCATGGCTAAGCGACGTGGCAATCCCAACTGGGGGAAACCGGAGCCGATTGGACCGGTGGTTCCCACAGTCACCTCCTTCGAGCAGGCAGTGAAGGAGTTCAAGCTGCAGCCCGACCAGTACTTGCGCTCCACGCGTCTGCGAGAGTGGGCGCGGCGCAACAAGAACTCCAAGTTCATCCCCGAAACCCTGCTGCAGGCTTGGGGGTTCGAGATCGAATCGACGCTGTAAGCGAGCTGCGCTCGAGCAGGTTACGCAGGCCGTCCGTTGCGACGGCCTGTTTTCTTTTGACCGACTCCCGCGCCGGATGCGATATTGGAGAGCTTTTCGCAGCCGGTTGAGGGAGCCCGAATGGTCCGTCTTGTCCCCCGAGAAACCAAGTTCTTCGGCATGTTTGAGGAAGTATCCGCCAACCTCATTCTGGGCGCGCGCCTGATGGTGGAGATCCTGCACGATTTCAAGGACATCCCCGCCCGAGTGCAGAAGCTGAAGGACATCGAGCATCGTGGCGACGACATGACCCACGCCATCATCACCAAGCTCAACCAGACCTTCATCACCCCCTTCGACCGCGAGGACATCCACAAGCTGGCCTCTTCCCTCGACGATGTGCTCGACTTCCTGAACTCGGCCGGCGACCGCCTGGTGCTCTACAAGATCAATAGCGCGCCTCCGGAAGCCGAGAAGCTGGCCGAGCTGGTGGTCAGGCAGTGCGAGGAGTTGCACAAGGCGGTGAAGAACCTGGAGAAATCCGACCACGTGCTGGAATACTGCGTGGAGGTCAACCGCCTGGAGAACGAGGCCGACAGCATCAGCCGCCGCGCCATCGGCCGCCTCTTCGACCAGGAGCTCGATCCCATCACGCTGATCAAGCTCAAGGAGCTCTACGAAGTGCTGGAAACCGCCACCGACAAGGCGGAAGACGCCGCCAATGTGTTAGAAAGTGTCGTCCTCAAAAGCGCCTGAGCATCCTGTTTCTCGCAACTGGCCACTGGCACCTATGCACACCGGCCTCGTACTGGTCGTCATCACCGTCTTCATCGCGTTCATGTTCGACTTTCTGAACGGCTTTCACGATGCCGCCAACAGCATCGCGACCGTGGTCTCGACGCGCGTGCTGGCGCCCACGGTGGCCGTCTTCTGGGCGGCATTCTTCAACTTCATCGCCGCCTTCTTCCTCGGAACCGCCGTGGCCAAGACCATCGGCCAGGGCATGATCGACCTCTCCATCGTCACCCAGTGGGTGGTGCTGGCGGGACTGTTGGGAGCGATCATCTGGGACCTGCTCACCTGGTTATGGGGACTGCCGACGTCTTCGTCGCACGCGCTGATTGGCGGCTACGCCGGCGCCGCCATGGCCCGCGCCTCGCTGCTGCGCGGCTGGAGCCACGCCCGCGAGGTCATTCTGCCTTCCGGCTGGACCCTGACCCTGATCTTCATCGTGCTCGCGCCCATCCTCGGCCTGGTGCTCGGCTTCAGCATCCAGATCCTGGTCTACTGGATCATGCACCGCCGCACGCCGCAGCGCGTGGACAAGCTCTTCCGCCGCCTGCAACTGCTCTCCGCCGCCTGCTACAGCCTGGGCCACGGCGGCAACGACGCGCAAAAGACCATGGGCATCGTCGCCGGCGCGCTGTTCACCGGCGGTTACATGTCCAAAGCCGATCTGGCCGGCAACTGGGGACACTTCCACTGGCCGATCATCCTGATGGCGCACTTCGCTATGGGTCTGGGGACCTACCTCGGCGGATGGCGCATCGTGCACACCATGGGATCGAAGATCACCAAGCTGAAGCCGGTGGGAGGATTCTGCGCCGAGACCGCCGGCGCGCTGACCCTGTTTGGTACCGCCCTGGCCGGCATCCCCGTGAGCACCACCCACACCATCACTGGAGCGATCATCGGCGTGGGCGCCACCCATCGGCTCTCGGCGGTGCGCTGGGGCGTGGCCCGCCGCATCGTCTGGGCCTGGGTGCTGACCATCCCCGCCTCCGCTTCCATGGCCGCACTGACCTTCTTCATCATCCGCGCCTTCCACCACGGGGCGTGATTGTCTTCCGCCACGGATAGCCTGCCCCGAGCGAAGTCGAGGGGCGGATCAAATGAAAACCGCAGAGCGCGGGTGCTACAATTTGGGGGCACGCATATGCTTGCAGCCTCGCCATTCTGCGATGTCGAAACCGCCATCGACGAAATCCGCAAGGGGCGGATGGTCGTGGTGGTGGACGACGAGGACCGCGAGAACGAAGGCGACCTGACGCTGGCCGCCGAGAAGGTCACGCCCGAAGCCATCAACTTCATGGCGCGGCACGGGCGCGGACTGGTCTGCCTGGCCATGACCGAGGAGCGGCTGGAGCACCTGCGCATCGGTCCCATGAGCGCACAGAATACGGCTCAGTTCGGCACCGCGTTCTGCGAGGCTATCGACGCGCGCGAGGGCGTCACCACCGGCATTTCGGCGTTCGACCGCGCCCGCACCATCCAGGTGGCCATCGATCCCGCTACCCGTCCCGACGACCTGGCGCGGCCGGGACACGTCTTCCCGCTGCGCGCGCGCAAAGGCGGCGTGCTGGTCCGCGCCGGGCAGACCGAAGCTTCCGTGGACCTGGCGCGCCTGGCAGGCCTGGTGCCCGCGGGCGTGATCTGCGAGATCATGAACGAAGACGGCAGCATGGCGCGGGTGCCGCAGCTCATCGAGTTCTGCGACACGCACAGCCTCAAGATGATGACGGTGGCCGAGCTGATCCGCTACCGCATGCGGCACGAGCGGCTGGTGCATCGCATTGGCGAATCGATGCTGCCCACGCCCTTCGGTGAGTTCCGCATGATCGCCTACGAGAGCGATATGGCGCACAACTCGCACGTGGCACTGGTGATGGGCGACGTCGAGCACGATGGCTCGAAGCCCGTGCTGGTGCGCATGCACGCCCACTGCCTGGTGGGCGACGTGTTCGGCGCGACCTGGTGCGACTGCCACCAGATCATCCGGCGCTCGCTGGAGATGATCGCCGCCGGGGGCCGCGGCGCGCTCATCTACCTGCACCAGACCTCGAAGGGCTTCTCCGTCGAGCGGGTGAACGACCGCCCCACGCTGACCTTCCATCGCGACGTGCGCGATCCCTCCAATCCGGACCACCAGCGCAAGACCCAGCGCGAAGTCGGCATCGGGGCGCAGATTCTCTCTGACCTGAACATCTCCGCCATCCGGCTGCTCACCAACCATCCCCGCAAAGTGGCCGCGCTTCAGGGCTACGGGATCGAGATCGTGGAGCAGATCCCGATTTCGGTCACGCACGGCGCGATAACCTAGTTTCACGTTTCAAGTTTCACGTTTCACGGGTTCGGCGGAGACAGAAAAAGCGGCCTGCAGGCAGGCCGCCACTTCACTTCAAGCTCTTGGTTCGCGCCGCGGAGATTAGCTCGGCTTGCGCGCGACGATTTCGCTTTCGCGGATCAGGAATTGTGCCGGGCAACTATTCGAGCCGCAGATCACGGGAATCAGCCCGGCGATCTGCCGGCGCGTGATCAGCCCCAGCGTGCCGCAGGAAGGACACGATAGCACCGCCCAGTAGGGGTCGTCCGACTCACCCACTTCGCCGGCGTTTTCCAGCACGAACACCGTCCCCGGCTCCATCTGCTCCGGGATCCATTCGCTCAGGATATTCAGTTCAGCAACCATCGCGCCTCCGTCCGCAAACTCATCGCACAACAAAAAAAGCCCCGCTCAGGCGCGGAGCTTGACTCTCTTTCTGAGCGGAGTGCCTCCGCCACCGCGTGCTGGGCTCGCGGACTTGCGCCCGCGCAACTCGGGGTGAACGCGGCGGACCGCGTCCGTGACGCAGACCGCGAACATCGGCTGGCGGGCGTTCTTCAGGATGTCGATCACCTGCTGGGCCGAGTTCTCCACATAGATGCGGCGGCCGTCGGTGAGCAGGTGGTAATCGGAGCCGCCGCTGACGGTCTCGACCAGCCGCTTGCCCAGTTCCTGGCGCAGGAAGCGCACCACCTTGCGCATGCGCTGCAGCGAGAAGCCCTTGCGGCGCAGCTCGGCGATCACCGCTACCTCGGCCAGGTCATCCAGCGAATACAGGCGCCGGTGGCCCTGGCGCGCCGGCACCACCAGCCCGCGCTCATCCCACCACTGCAACTGGCGCAGCGAAATGCCGGTGCGCGCCGCGACTTCGTTCGAAGTGAGTAGATCGGCCATTTCGGGTGCAATCTGTTTAAAACAATTATTATTTCAATTGTTTGAAACATTCTAGGGCTGGTCTGTGGGGTGTCAAGAAGATTGTCTGTGGAAAAGAACCGGGGAGAGCAACAGGGCGGAAGCTCAGCGGTTAAGTCCCGCCACCGACGAAGTGCACGACTTCCAAGCGGTCGCCATCGCGAAGCTTCGTGCCGGCCCAGGCATCGCGGCGGACGATGATCTGGTTCAGCTCCACAGCGACGCGGTCGGGCTTGACGCCCAATTGCTCGACCAGCGCCGCCAGCGTCAGATCGTCGCCGAAGCTGCGCTCTTCTCCATTGATCAGGAGCTTCATCGAGAAACATTGTAGAAGTTTCCCGATAACGGAATCAGAAAATTATTTTGAACGCAAGAATCGGATAGTCGGGGAAACCATCCAAACCGTATCGTCTCCTCATGAGCGATACCATAATCAATCCTCCGATGAGCAGCGGTAACCAGGAACAACGCTGGCAGGCGGTGATCGCCCGGGACGCCAGCCGGGACGGCGTCTTCGTTTTCGCTGTGACCTCGACGGGGGTGTACTGCCGGCCTTCGTGCCCGTCGCGGCGGCCGCGGCGCGAGCGGGTGCGGTTCTTCTCGCGGCCGGATGAAGCGGAGCGCGCTGGATTCCGCGCCTGCCTGCGCTGCCGGCCCCGCGATCCTGACTCGCGCATCAAGACCGTGGAAAGCATCTGCCAGTTTCTCCGCGAGCACACGGACGAGCCGGTAACGCTGGCCGCGCTCGGCGAACGCTTCGGCATGAATCCGTTCCACCTGCAGCGCGTCTTCAAGTCGGTGCTGGGCGTGAGCCCGCGCGAGTTCGTGGACGCCCTCCGCATGAAGTCGTTCAAGTCGCAGCTTCGCTCCGGCCGCTCGGTGACCGACGCCATCTACGAGGCCGGCTTCGGCTCCAGCAGCCGGCTCTACGAGCGCAGCGGCCCGCAACTGGGCATGACTCCCGCCACCTACCAGCGCGGCGGCAAGGGCATGTTCATCCGCTACACGACGCTCGATTCTCCGGTGGGGCGGATGCTGCTGGCAGCCACCGACCACGGAGTGTGCGCCATCTCATTCGGCGAATCCGACGGCGGATTGCTGGAGGGATTGCGGAGCGAGTTTCCGGACGCTACTCTCCGCCGAGGCGACGTGGTGCTGCGGCGCTGGGTGCGCGCGTTGCTTGAGCAGCTCCACGGCGAACGTCCGCTGCCGCAGTTGCCACTGGACGTGCAGGCCACGGCATTTCAGCGCCGCGTCTGGGAGCACCTGCAGTCGATCCCATATGGCACGACCAAATCCTACGGCGAGGTGGCTCGCGCCATCGGCCAGGCGTCGAGCGCGCGCGCCGTGGCCAGCGCGTGCGCCAGCAATCCCGTGGCGGTGGCCATCCCCTGCCATCGCGTGGTGCGCGGCACCGGAGATCTCGGCGGCTATCGCTGGGGCACGGAGCGGAAGAAGGCGCTGCTGGAGATGGAGCAGGGCGCTGGCAAGGAGTCTTGAGTTATGAGCACAAACGGAAAAATTCTCTACGTGGGCGAAACCTCTCGCCCGGCAGCGCTAGACCTGGTGCTCGAGGGCCAGGGATACCAAATCCTGACGGCCCGCAACGTCAACGCTGCTTTGAGCATGCTCCAGGCGCGAGATTTTGAAGCGATGATGGTCGAAGCGCGGCTGCTCGGCGTGGACCGCGAGCAGTGGCGGCGCGTCAATGCCAGCTATCCCGGAATGCCTCTACTGGCTATCTCCGAGACAGCGTGACCATGCAAATTCGGTGTGGGATTTCACGGACCGACACATGCGAGTGAAGGGGCACGACCTTGGTCGTGCCGTACAGAGCCCAAAAATCGAGGGCTTCAGCCCCTGAGGTTTCTGTGTCTGTCGAGGACACCTCCAAGAACCTCAAGGGCTAAAGCCCTCTTGTTTTTAGGCCTAGGATGGCACGACCAAGGTCGTGCCCCTTCACCCGTATTGGGTTTGCGGACCACTCCTGTCCTTGCAGGCGTAGCTCATCGAGGCACATCAGCGACCGGATTTCCGCAGCCGGAACTTGCGCACCGCTGACCTGCCGCCGTGCATGGCTTCCACCAGGATGTCAGCGTCCTGCAGTGCGGCTTCGCGCAAGGCCACTCTCATCTCGGCGGTTCCAGTCGAATCCGTGACCGCCTGCGCATAGATCGGATCCGCCTCGGGCACGCGCAGCCGGGAGGTCAAGCTGGCGCCCTGGACCGCCTGGCCGCCGGCGGTGACGCGGAAACGCATGACCACAGCGTCGTCCGCGAACACTGAATCGGCGTTTAGAAACTGTACCGCCAGTTCGGCCTGCGGAGCCGCCCCGCCCAGCACCTGGTCCAAACGGCCGTCGCGCGCCGCCTCCACCACCTGGCGGTGTTGCGAGCGCAGGAGGTCATGGAGCTGGTCCTCGATCGACCCCGGCTGGAAGAACACTTCGTCGTAGGAAACGGCGCGCTTGCCGATGCAGCGGCCGCCGACGAACACCTGGGTTTCCAGCATCCGCTCGCGGTCCCGCGGTTCGCTCTGGATGTGGTAGACGGTGTCGTCGAGCCGCACAGCCGTGTTGAAGCCGAAGATCATGGTGGCGCGCCCTGAACTCCTGCTGCGAGTCCCTCCCTGTTGACAGTGGTGAGGGCGAAACTTATATTCAATGGTTTGGCAACTGGTTGTTGTCGCGGGCCATATACCGCCCCCTTATTATGCCGGACAACTACTTCGCCCGCTACCTCCCGCTCCTGATCCATGTGCTGTTTGCGCTGGCGCTCGCCGGCGGGATGGTGATTCTTTCCACCCTGGTAGGCCAACACCGGCCTTCCCGCGCCAAGCTTCAGCCCTACGAATGCGGCATGCCCCCGGTAGGCGATGCCCGCCAGCGTTTCTCGGTCAAGTTCTACCTGGTGGCCATGCTGTTCATCCTGTTCGACGTGGAAGCCGTGTTCCTCTATCCCTGGGCGGTGATCTTCCGCGAGCTGAAGATGTTCGGCTTCTTCGAGATGCTGGTGTACATCCTCGTCCTTCTGGCCGGGTTTTACTACATCTGGAAAAAGGGCGTGCTGGACTGGAACAAGCCGGAAGGGAGCGGAGTGTAGCTCCATGCCGCTCGCGCCCGCCATCACCGACCTCGAGCAACTGAAAGAGCGCCCAGCGCTGGCGCGCCTGCTGGCCTGGGATGCGGCCGCGGTCGAGGCCGCCAAGTTCGACCGTGATGAGCTCACCATCGTGCTGAAGCGCACGGCCATCCGCCAGGCTTGCGCCCTCCTGCGCGACGATCCCGCGCTCCAGTTCAACTTCCTTGCCGACATCACCGGCGTGGACTGGTATCCGAGCGAGCCGCGCTTCGAGCTGGTCTACCACCTGCTTTCGATCCCGCGGCACGCGCGGCTGCGGCTGAAGGTCAGGCTTGCCGGAGAAGATCCCAGCCTGGAGTCCATCACCTCGGTGTGGCCGTCGGCGAACTTCTTCGAGCGCGAAGTCTACGACCTGTTCGGAGTGCGCTTCGCGGGCCATCCCAACCTGCGGCGCATCATGATGCCGGAAGATTGGGAGGGGCATCCTCTGCGCAAGGACTATCCCGTCGAGGGCTACCGCTGATGCCGCAGATGTTCACCCCCACGCCGACGCTGGAGGCCACCGGCCCGCGCACCATGACCCTGAACATGGGTCCGCAGCACCCTTCCACCCACGGCGTGCTGCGGCTGTTGCTGGAGATCGACGGCGAGACCATCGTGCGGATGATGCCGGACATCGGCTTCCTGCACACCGGAATCGAGAAGACCTGCGAGGCCAAGTTCTATCAGCAGGTGGTGCCGCTCACCGACCGCATCGACTATCTCTGCCCGCTGACCAACAACCTGTGCTACGTGCTGGCGGTAGAAAGGCTGCTGGGCCTGGAGATTCCGCCGCGGGCGCAGTGGCTGCGGGTGATGCTGAACGAACTGACGCGCATCAACTCCCACCTGGTCTGGCTGGGCTCGCACGCGCTCGATATTGGCGCCATGTCGGTGTTTCTCTACTGCTTCCGCGAACGCGAGGACGTGCTGCGCATTTTCGAGATGGTCAGCGGACAGCGCATGATGACCTCGTACTTCCGCATCGGCGGGCTGGCGCTGGAACCTCCGCTGGGCATGTTCGATTTTGTGAAGAAGTTCGTCAAACGCTTCCCTTCCCGCGTGGACGAGTATGAAAACCTGCTGACCTCGAACCCCATCTGGATGGAACGCACGAAGAAGGTGGCGTACCTCTCGCCCGAAGATGCCGTCGCTCTGGGCGCCACCGGGCCCACCATGCGCGCCAGCGGAATCGATATCGACCTGCGGCGTGACATGCCGTATTCCGGCTACGAGAAGTTCAAGTTCAAGGTGCCGATCTCGCACGATGGCGACGTGTTCGCGCGCTACCTGGTGCGCGTCCAGGAACTGCGCCAGTCCAACGAGATCGTGCGCCAGACGCTGGAAGGCGTGCCCGAGGGGCCCATCAAGGCGGACGCGCCCAAGATCGTACTGCCCGACCGCGAAAAGATGAAGACGCAGATGGAAGCCCTTATTTATCACTTCAAGATCGTAACCGAGGGATTCCCGGTGCCGGCTGGCGAGGTCTATCAGGCGGTGGAGTCGCCGCGCGGCGAGATGGGCTACTACGTGGTCTCGGACGGCAGCCCCAAGCCCTACCGCGTACACGTGCGCGCGCCCTCGTTCGCCAATTTGCAGGCCCTGCCCACCATGTGCGAAGGACGGCTGATTGCGGATGTGGTGGCGGCGATTGGGAGCATAGATATCGTGCTGGGAGAGGTGGATCGGTAGGGGGCAATTGGTAATTTGTAATTGGTAATTCGTAATTGTTCCGGCGTCGGCGGTAGCAGCAGGGCGATCCGTAATTGGCGCTTTGTAATTTGTAGAGTTGACGATCTCAGGCAAATTACAAATTACCAATTACAAATTAGAAATGACGTTTTCAGACCAACTCGAAAAGCGCTTCGCTGAGCTCCTGACGCACTATCCCATCAAGCGCTCAGCGCTGATACCGATGCTGCTCTATGCGCAGGATGAGGTCGGCTGTGTGAGTGATGAGGTGGTGCACGAGATCGCCGCGCGGCTCGACCTGACCGACCTGGAAGTGCGCAACGTGGTCAGCTACTACTCGATGCTTCACACCAAGCCGATCGGGAAATACAACATACAGGTCTGCACCAACATCAGTTGTATGCTGCGCGGAGCGGAGAGCATCTTCGACCACATCCGCAAGCGCCTGGGCATCGGGCACAAGCAGGACACGCCCGACGGCCTGTTCCACCTGGAAGAAGTCGAGTGCATCGGCGCCTGCTGCTGGGGCCCAGCGATGCAGATCGACTATGCGTACCATGAGAATCTCACGCCGGAGAAGGTGGATGAGGTGCTGGAGGGGCTGAAGAAGAATTTGTAATTGGTAATTTGTAATTGGTAAGTTTTCGCGGGTTGAGATGGCAAGCACGCCGGAACAGCTTCGGGAACGCACGAAGTTCTTCGCTATAAGGATTGTGCGCCTCTTTCGGTCCTTGCCGAATGCGCGGGAGGCGCACGTAATCGGCAATCAGGTCTTGCGGAGTGGGACTTCCATAGGCGCTAACTACCGGGCGGTGTGCCGGGCCCGCTCTCGTGCGGAATTCATTTCCAAGCTGGGTGTAGTCGTCGAAGAGGCGGATGAAACCATATTCTGGCTGGAGCTACTGGCTGACACTGCTGTCGTTCCGGCTGACAAGCTTAAGGACTTGATCACGGAGACTCACGAGCTTACCGCGATCTTTACGGCGGCGCGGCACACGTCGCGCGGGCGATGAAAATTACAAATTACCAATTACAAATTACAAATTTGAAATGGCTGATTTAGTTTCCCATCCCGACGAAGTGAAGGTCGTTTCGAAGCGCTTCGGCCAAGGTGCGACCGATATCGACCGCTACCTCGCGCTCGACGGTTACAAGGCCACACAGAAGGCGCTCGGCATGGGCGCGGATGCGGTCATCAGCGAGGTAAAAGCGTCGAACCTGCGCGGGCGCGGCGGCGCCGGCTTCCCTGCCGGCATGAAGTGGTCGTTCGTCCCCAAGCAGTCGCCGAAGCCGAAATACGTGCTCTGCAACGGCGACGAGAGCGAGCCCGGCACCTGCAAGGACCGATTGATCTTCGAGCACGATCCGCACTCCATAATCGAGGGCGTGATCATCGCCGGGATCGCCGTCGGCTCACACCAGGGATACATCTACCTGCGCGGCGAGTACCGCTACCTGATCGAGATCATGGAGAAGGCGGTGGCCGACGCCTACGCGCGCGGCTTCCTGGGCAAGAACATCTTCGGCAGCGGATACGATTTCGAGTGCGCGGTGCAGACCGGCGCGGGCGCCTACGAGGTGGGCGAAGAATCGGCGCTGATGGAGTCGCTCGAAGGCAAGCGTGGCATTCCGCGCGTGCGTCCGCCGTTCCCCGCGGTGGTTGGGCTATATGGCGGGCCGACGGTCATCAACAACGCCGAGACTCTGGCCAACGTGCCGCACATCATCCTCGGGGGCGGCGAGTGGTACGCCGGCCTGGGCCCGCCCAAGAACGGCGGCACGCGCCTGTTCTGCCTGAGCGGCAGCGTGAACAAGCCCGGCGTCTACGAGTTGCCCATGGGCTACAACCTCAGGAAGATGATCGACGAAGTCGCGGGCGGCATCTGGAACGGACGCGCGCTCAAGGCCGTCCAGCCGGGCGGCTCGTCAGTGCCGGTGCTCACCGCTGACGAGGTCGATATCGCGATGGACTTCGATTCGGTAGGGAAGGCCGGGTCGATGCTCGGCTCCGGCGCGGTGGTGATCATCGATGACTCCACCTGCATGGTGAAGTACGCGCTACGAGTCATGAGGTTCTACCAGCACGAGAGTTGCGGATGGTGCATCCCCTGCCGCGAGGGCACCGACTGGCTGAAGAAGACGCTCGTCCGCTTCCACTCCGGCGGCGGCGTGCGGCGCGACATCGACAACATTCAGTACCTGGCCGAGAACATGCTGGGGCGGACTTTCTGTCCGCTGGGCGATGCCGCGGCGATGCCGATCATTTCGCTGGTCAAGAAGTTCCGCAAAGAATTCGAGGACCACCTCGAGGGCAAGCCGTGCCCGTACGAAGATCACGGCAAGATCGAGCAACTGCCGGTGCTCACGGCGTATGACCACCGCGCGGCCGATCCCTGGACGCACGCGCATTGAGCGTTAATCTATGGCTGACGTCAACATCACGGTCGATGGCAGGAAGCTGACGGCGCCGGCGGGCACGCTGTTGATCGAAGCCTGCAAGAACGCCGGCATCGAAGTGCCATCGTTCTGCTACTACCCCGGACTCTCGCTGCAGGGCGCGTGCCGCATGTGCCTGGTGGAAGTCGCCAAGATGCCGAAGATGCAGACGGCATGCACCACCGTCATCCAGGAAGGCATGGCGGTCACCACCACGAGCGACACCGTGCGCCAGGCGCGTAAGGCCATGCTGGAGTTCGTGCTGCAGAACCATCCGCTCGATTGCCCGGTGTGCGACGCCGGCGGCGAGTGCGAATTGCAGGACATGACGTTCAGCTACGGCGCCTCCGAGTCCAGGCTCATCGACTTCAAGAACCACAAGGAAGAGGAGCAGTGGTCGCCGGTGGTGTTCTTCGACCGCCCGCGCTGCATCCTGTGCTATCGCTGTGTGCGCGTCTGCAACGAAGGCATGGACGTGGCGGCGCTGGGCATCCAGAACCGCGGATCGCTTTCGCTGATCGTGCCCAACCACGACGACCACCTGGAGTGCGAAGAGTGCGGCATGTGCATCGACATCTGCCCGGTCGGCGCGCTGACCTCGGGCGCCTACCGCTACAAGACGCGGCCCTGGGAGATGAACCACGTTGGCACCATCTGCACGCACTGCGGCGATGGCTGCAAGACCACGCTCGGCGTGCGCCGCCAGGGCAGCGGCAACCAGATTGTCCGCAGCGATAACCGCGACAAGAGCGGCATCAACGGCGATTTCCTTTGCATCAAGGGACGGTATGCATTCGACTTTGTCGAGCACCCCGAGCGGCTGAAGCAGCCGCTGGTGCGCAAGAACGGCACGCTCACGCCGGCATCGTGGGAAGAAGCGCTGGAGCTGGCGGCACGGCGTTTCCGCGAGGCGCGCGATCTCGCCGGCGGCGCTTCCATCGGCGTCATTGGCTCCAACCGCACCACCAACGAAGAAAACTATCTTCTGCAGAAGTTCGCGCGCCTGGTGCTGCGGACCAACAACATCGACCACCACCGCACCGCCGATTATCCCGCGTTCGTGAACGCGCTTTCCGGGCGCGCCAACGCCACGGCCAGCATGCGCGACCTGTCGTCGGCGCAGGCGGTGCTGCTGATCGGCAATGACCCGACCTACCAGCATCCGCTGCTGGCGTGGCAGATTCGCACCAACATCCGCCTGCACGGCGCGCGGTTGTACGTCGTCAATTCGTGGCCGATCAAGCTCACGCGGCAGGCGAAGGGGTTTGTGCAGATCCCCGAAGGCGCGGAGGGCAAAGCCGCCGCGTTTCTTGGCGGCGACGATTCCGCTGCCGCGGCGCTGGTCACGGACAAGACGAAGCTCGAGAAGCTGATGAGCTTCCGCGAGAAGCTGGAAAGCGAGCAGAACCTGGTCGTCATCTTCGGATCGGAGCTGCGCGGACAGGAGTTCGCCGGGCTGGTCCGCACTGCCGCGGCCGCGGGCGCAAAGTTCATCTGCCTGGGCGACTATGCCAACTCGCGCGGCGCCGCCGACATGGGCCTCTATCCCGACCTGCTTCCCGGATACTTGCCGCTCAGCGAGGCAGCTCGCTTCGGCGAGCCGTGGAAGTCGATTTCGCAACAGCCAGGCATGAATCTCGAACAGATGGCCGCCGCGGGGAAAGAACACAAGCTGCGGGCGCTCTACGTGGTCGGCTCGAACCCGCTCGCGCGCTACGACATTGACCCGTTCGCGCTGGCAGATACTTTCGTGGTGGCCGAGGACTTGTTCCTCACCGAGACCGCCAACATCGCCGACGTGGTGCTGCCGGCCGCCTGCGCCTATGAAAAATCCGGCAGCTTCACCAACACCTGCGGCGACCTGCAACTGCTGCGCAAGGCCGGCGATTGCGAGGGTGTGAAGCCCGATCTGGAGATCATCGTGCGCCTGGCTGAGCGGATGGGGTTCGATATCCGCCAGCTTGTGCCCATGGGCCTCGGCGGCCTGCGCGCCGACTTTGGCGAGTCGCGCGGCGTGCAGTCGGGCGAGGCGGACCGGCAGGCGATCTGGAACCTGCGCCAGGGCTACGAACCGCGCGTCAGCCCGTTCAACCCGTTCGCGGTGCTGGAGGAAATCCAGCGCCTGGTGCCGGGGTACGATGTGGGCCGGCTGGAGCTGCTCTCCGGCAACGATATTCACACCGCGACCGCAGGGCAGGCGCCCGGCAAAGCGGAGGCAGACCGCTCTCTCGTACCCTCGAACGACAACCTGTTCACCTCCGGCACGCTGGGGCGTTATTCCCATGTGCTGAATAAAGTCATCGAAAACCGGCTCGGATTACCCAACGAGAGAAAGGAAATCGCCGCGGACTGATGATTTTGTCCGTCTGCGAACGCCGGCAGTCAATTTGTAATTGGTAATTTGTAATTGGTAATTTTGCGCGGTTGAACATGGCGAGCACACCTGAACAACTTCGGGGCGGCGAAACGCACTTCGCGCAGACGATGACAATTACAAATTACCAATTACAAATTACAAATTGGCGAACTAGCAGCTTCGCTCGGAATGGAAAGACTTGCTGACCATCACCACCTTCGTTGTGGTCACCGTGATCAAGATTGTGATCGCGCTGGTGGTGCTGCTTACCGCCGTGGCCTACACCACATGGCTGGAGCGCAAGCTGGTCGGCCACATACAGAACCGCTGGGGGCCGCAGCGGGTGGGGCCATTCGGGCTGCTGCAGCCGTTGGCCGACGGGCTGAAGTTCATCTTCAAGGAAGACCTCACACCGCCGTACGTTTACAAGACGCTCTATATCGCTGCGCCCATCCTCTCGCTGACGCTGGCGCTGACCTCGATCTCGCTGGTGCCCATCGGCAACTGGGTGACGATCGGCGGCGTGCGCACGCCGCTCGAAATCACCGACGTCAACATCGGCCTGCTCATCAT
>JBIOFT010000018.1:0-35848 GCA_044447375.1 Terriglobales bacterium
GCCTTGCTCGACCACAAGATCGGCGGCGGGCACGTCCAGCCGTTTCGCCGCATCCTGCAGCAAGGCTTGCCGGGCGGTGGCGGCGGCCTGGCGAATCTGCATGCCGCCGACCTGGATGGAGAGGCTACCCCACGTCGGGCCCTGCGCGGGGGTGAGGGCGGTGTCGCCCTCGATGACCTCGACCCGCGCCAGCGGCACGTCCAACTCCTCGGCCATGATTTGGGTCAAGGCCGTCCGGACGCCGGTGCCCAACTCCACCTTGCCGGAATAGAGGGTCACGTGGCCGCTGCGATCGATGGCCAGGAAGGCATCCACCTCGTCCAGGGCAACGGTCTTGGGCGCGGTGGCGCTCTGGGCATGGGCCGTCCTCACCAAG
Organism: Terriglobales bacterium; assembly: GCA_044447375.1. Taxonomy (GTDB): domain Bacteria; phylum Acidobacteriota; class Terriglobia; order Terriglobales; family Acidobacteriaceae; genus JAHFUA01. The sequence goes on from JBIOFT010000018.1 coordinate 377, forward strand.
GAGGACAGGGAGAAGCCGACGATCAGGATGCCGGTGCCTTTCAAGAAGTCGCGGCGGTTCGGTTTATCGGAGAGCATGATCAGCCTCCCTTCAAACGCCGGCAGCGGCGCGCTTGACCGCGCGCACGATGCGCAGGTGGGTGCCGCAACGGCACAGGTTGTGAGCCAGCGCCTGCTTGATCTGCGCTTCGCTCGGGTTCTTGGTGCGCGCCAGGAAGGCGGCCGCTTCCATGATCATGCCGCTGATGCAGTAGCCGCACTGCGCCGCCTGCTCGGTGATGAAGGCCTGCTGCAGGGCATGCAGCTTCTCGGGTGAGCCCAGCCCTTCCAGGGTCACGATCTTTTTCTTGCCCACGGCCGAGAGCGGCGTCATGCAGGAGCGGACCGGCTGGCCGTCAATGTGCACGGTGCAGCTCCCGCATTGCCCGAGGCCGCAGCCGAAGCGCGGCCCGTGCAGTCCCAGGTTGTCGCGCAGGGCGTAGAGCAGCGGCATCTCGGGATCATCGACCGTTACCCGTTTGGGCTGGCCGTTGACGTGGAGTGGAATCGTTTTTGGCATCGCCATCCCCTCTTCGCGGGTGGCGCCATCCGTACCGGGCGGATGCCGCCGGCCGCGCCGCCGTATCGGAGGGCGAGTCTACACCCGGCAGGAACCACGATGCAACGGCCAGGCCGCGATCCACAGGATTCGGCTGCAGGCTCCGGGCGGCGGCGTAGAATGTTCGGCGTTTCTCACCGAAAGGAAAATGCCAGCCATGTCCAAAGCCGTTTTCATCCGAACCCCACGGGTGGAGGACCTGCCCGCCATCGTCGATATCGAGGACCGCAACACCGGCGTGTCGCGCAAGGATTATTGGAAGAAGAGAATGGAGATTTCCGAAGCCATACGGCCCCACTGGGCCTCGCTGGTGGCGGAGGCGGACAATCGCGTGGTGGGCTTCGTGTTTGGCCGCGCCGGGGAGATGGAATTCGGCCTGCCCGGAACCGTGGCCTGGATTGAGATCATCGGCGTCCACCCCGCCTATCGCGGCCACGGAGTCGGCGCCAAACTGCTGCAAGAGTTCGCCGCCTCCGCAGAAGAGCACGGCATCGAAACCGTGTTCACGCTGGTTAGCCCGGCCAACGCCGAGATCCGCCAATTCTTTCTCAAACAGGGATTCACCGAAGGAACCATGAGCCACTTTCAGAAGGCCATCAAGAGCTGATCTATCCCGAGCCGGTTGGCACTCCGCTGGCCGGCTGGAGAGCCAGCGCGTTGCAGAATTGCCGGAGCGAAAGCCGCTCCCCCTCGGTAAGGGATACAAACTCCAGACCATGCTGCAAGCCAATCAGGTGGCGGATCACAGCCCACAGACGAAGCTTGGTGGGGTGAGTCGGAACAGCGAACTGCAACAGAACCACGCTTCCCACTGGGATGGGCTCCGGCAGGGTTGCGCTGATGCCACCCTCGGAGATGGCGATGCTGTGTCCTTCGAGATCACACTCCAAGCGATTGCGAACCGTGACCGGCAAACTGGCCCGGTATCTCGGCAACCGGCGCCGCTCAATTCTCGGTTTGACCGCTACCAGCCCCGTTCCCTCACAACTCGGGCAGGGAGCCTCGTCGTCCGTCTTCCCCCGTCCACGGCAATTCTCACAAGCGGTGTAGCCCATCGGCGGCGAGCCCATGCCTCACCTCCTGGAAGATGTAGGCGTGCCGCCGGCGTCAGCGGAGAAAAGATTGGCATCTTGTTCCAGACTGAGAAAAGAGCCCGCGCCCCCAGACAGCTGCAAGCAAAGCTCGTGCCACACCGCGGAAGCCGCTGCCGGTCGCTGGGCTATTCCGTTACTTCTTGAAAACAGGCTGGATCTTCGTCGCAGCACCGCGGCGATCCAAAATCCGGCGGTGCTCGCATCCCCGCTGGAGCTAACACTCCTGCTTGGTCGCCTAACCTTTGTGTTACGTCGGCGCGGGCACTTGGAGGCGCGGCCTCGCCTTGGAGTTGGCCAAATCCCGCCTTATGCCTTACTCTGATCGGCTGAGTGCACGTTCAGGGAGGAGCCATGATCGACTTTAATGGGGGCGACCGCGGAGCGGCCAGCTCTCAGCCGTTTTCACGCCGGAGTTTCCTGGCCAAGACGTCGTGTTTCGGAGCGTTCTATGCGCTGGCGAAGCTGATTCCCTTGCCAGCACTGGCGGCGGAGTGGAAGAGCGACTCGCGGCTGTCGCCAACGCCGCTGGTGGACAAAGGATTTGCCTCGGTGCGGAAGGTGGGGAATGGGTTGTACGCAACCATTTCCGATCCCTCGAAGGGCAATACCACGCTGTGCAACGGCGGCTTCCTCGTGGGAAAGGACGGAGCGCTGCTGATTGAGGGATTCACCACGCCGGCGGGGGCGTCGTTCCAAATGGAGGCTTTGCGCATGGTGAGCCAGGCGCCGGTGAAGGGCGCGTTGGACACCCACTATCATTTCGATCATTCGATGGGAAATTCGTTTTATGGAGTGCATGGAGTGCCGCTCTGGGCGCACGCCGCGGTGGCGAAGCGAATGGTTGAGAACTATGTGCCGTTGCAGGGAGCGGACAAGACGGCGGTGCTCGGTCCCTTCGAGAAGCGGGTAAGCGACGCCAAGTCGGAGACGGAGAAGGCGCACGCGCAGAGCGACCTGACTGCGATGACTGGAGTTTTCGCGATTGCAAACGCAACTCTCCTGGCGCTGCCGAATCATCCGATCGATGTGGGCAAGCTCCCAATGACGATTGATCTGGGCGGAGTCTCCGCAGTGCTGGAGTCCCACGCCGGGCACTCGGGCACGGACATCATTGTGCGCGTGCCGGAACAGAACGTGGTGTACACCGGCGATTTGCTGTTCAGCGGCTGGTATCCGGTCTGTTTTGACGAGAAAGCCACCATCTCGGGCTGGCGCGAAACCCTGAAGAAATTTGCCGCGTTCGACAAGGAAACTCTGTTTGTGCCGGGACACGGCCAGATTTGCGGACAGGAGGGCATCGCGTCGATCCGCGAAGTGTTCGATGACATCGCAGCACAGGCCCAAAAGATGTACCAGGCGGGCGTTCCCGCCGAAGAAGCCCAGCACCGCTACGTGGTGCCCGAGAAATTCAAGAATTTTCCAATCTTTGCCTGGGGATTCACTATCGGGCCGGCGATTACCAAGCTGTACGCGGAGTGGCAAGGGAAGTAGCCGGCGTGGCGTGGCCTTGCCTCTGAGGTCCGGGATCCTGAGACGCATGCCGACCGCCTCGGCAACAGTCTGGGATAGGGCGCCCGCGTCCCGCTCGAAACATCTCATTTGCCTGTGGAGGCAGAACGAGACTTGCCCTCGTCATCTGTCCGCTCTTTTTCACCGTGTCTGAGGGAAACCGCAGTAACACCGACAGAAATCGTGAGGCTACCGAACGTAACTGTAAACCAGGTCAAGAATCCCTGAGAGGGACTTATCCTGAACGCCAAAACTCCAAACACCATCATGACGGCCGCTGCGACCGACAGACTAAGAGAGTATCTTACCAGCTGGGATTGGACTAAGCGCCCGACAAACGCCCGCAATCTAGGTAAGTGCTCCCTTGGGCGAGAGAGGGTTTTGGCTTGGATGATTAATGGCCGTGCAGCGCGTGAAAAATCGTGCAGTATGTCAACTTCAGGGCGTGTTGACTCGCCACCGGCAAGCCAACGCGTGTTTTCTTTGGCCGCAACACTCCAGAAAAACTCTACAAGGATTGATAACGGCTTCGAGAATGAGTGCATGTCGCTACCGTGCATGAAGTGTGTCTTCATTGCGCTCATGAAGTGGCGGAGGGCGCCCAGGGTTGCTCGCTCCTCCTTTGGCAAAGCCGACCACCGTAACCATTTGAAACGCGGAGAGCGGAACCAATCCTCTTTGAGAGGCGAAATCGACGCGTACAGGGAGGAGGCGTCCCCGATAGCCTGCACCAGTCCCCATCGGCTGGAGAGCGTTCTTCGATTTTCGAACCGAGCGAGTGCCTTATCGAGCTCGAGGACGGTTACAACAGCCCCGGGCCGAAACATAACTAGAAGCCAGATGGGCGCGATGCTCGCTGCTAAGGCTAGTGCAGCGAAATAGCCCCAGTAGATGCCGAGCAGGATTGGGTAGAGCTTTAGGGTACCGGAGCTATTCGGCACAAGCGCCTTCAAGTGTTGAGCAGAAAAAGACTGTGGCCCCGTTTCAAGCATGTATGACCCAACCGGAGCCGGTATCGCGAACAGAAAGCCTGTCTTCACCTCCTTTTCAGCGACCGCGGCCAACGCAATCAGGCACAGGGGGACCAGGGCACCCAGACGAACGAATACCTTCCGTCGCCGCAACACGTGGACTCGCCACTGCTCTTTCCCCATCTTGTACCACCTAGCCGCAACCCTTGCTCAGTTTAGCGCGTTTCCACCTTTACGGTCAGCGGTCTGTAGGGATGAACTTCCGAGTTCTCACACCCTTTTCCACATCTCACCCCCGATTTCCACCCGCCCTGCCGGAACCCGCACCAGTTAGAATAGAGATAACGTCTCTCATGTCCCAGTTTGTCCATCTTCACCTGCACACCGACTACTCGCTGCTGGATGGCGCGAGCGACATCGACAAGCTCATGCCGCGCGTGGCCGAGCTGGGGCAGACGGCCGTCGCCGTCACCGACCACGGCAACATCTTCGGCGCGCTGAAGTTTTACAATGCCGCGCAAAAGCACGGCATCAAGCCCATCATCGGCTGCGAGCTCTACGTCTGCCAGAAGGACGACCACCGCGTGGACCGCACGCCTCCCGACGGCGACAACTACAACCACCTGATCGTGCTCGCCGAGTCCGACGAAGGTTACCGCAACCTGGTGAAGATCACCTCCGAGGCATCGCTCAACGGCTTCTACTACAAGCCCCGCATCAGCAAGAAATTCCTCGCCGAGCACTCGCGCGGGCTGATCGGGCTCTCCGGCTGCCTGAAAGGCGAAGTCGCCGAGCGCCTGACGGAAGAGAAGTACGACGCCGCGCGCCATGCCGCCGGCTTCTTCCGCGAACTCTTTGGCGCGGAGAATTTCTTCCTTGAGATTCAGGACCAGGGCCTCGAACAGGAGCACAAGATTCGCGCTGACCTGCTGCGCCTGAGCAAGGACACCAGCATCCCACTGGTTGCGACCAACGACAGCCACTATCTCTGCGAAGAGGACGCCCACGCCCAAGACGTGATGGTCTGCATACAGACGGGCAAGTCCATCCAGGACGCAAACCGCCTGAAGTTCCAGGGCAACCAGTTCTACGTGAAGAGTTACGACGAGATGGTGCGCATCTTCAAAGACACGCCCGACGTGCTCACCCGCACGCTCGCCATCGCCGAGCGCTGCCACGTCAAGCTGGAGAAAGTTCGCAGCCCCTTCCCGCACTTCGAGGTCCCGGCGGGCTACACGCTGGACAGCTACTTCGAGCACGTGGCGCGCGAAGGCTTTGCCCGCCGCCTGACGCTGCTACGCGAGCTTGATGCCCAAGGCCGTCTGCGCCACTCGCTCTCGGAATACGAGCAGCGGCTTTCGCGCGAGATCCAGATCATCCAGCAGATGAAGTTTGCCGGATATTTCCTGATCGTGTGGGACTTTATCCGCTACGCGAAAGAGAACAACATTCCCGTGGGCCCGGGCCGCGGATCGGCCGCCGGCTCGCTCGTCTCCTACGCGCTCGCGATCACCGACATCGATCCGCTGGAGAACGGGCTGCTGTTCGAGCGCTTCCTGAACCCCGAGCGCGTGTCGTTGCCCGACATCGACATCGACTTCTGCATGAATCGCCGCGGCGAGGTGATCAACTACGTCACCCAGAAATACGGCCGCGAGAATGTCGCGCAGATCATCACCTTCGGCACCATGCAGGCCAAAGCCGCCATTAAGGATGTCGGTCGGGCCATGGACATCCCTTACGGCGACGTGGACCGCATCGCCAAAATGATCCCGCAGCGGCTGAACATCACGCTGGAAGAATCGCTGAAGGAATCGGAGCAGCTCCAGACCGCGTACCAAAGCGACCCCCAAGTCCGCCAGCTCCTAGACACCGCGCGCAAGCTCGAAGGCCTGGTGCGCAACGCCGGGGTGCACGCCGCGGGGGTGGTGATCGCGCCGCAGCCGCTCATCGAGCTGGTCCCGCTGCACCGCACCAAGAACGACGAGATCGTCACCGCTTTCGACATGAAGGCGGTGGAGAAGATGGGCCTGCTGAAGATGGACTTCCTCGGGCTCACCACGCTCACCATCCTCGACGACGCGCTCAAGCTCATCGTTCAGACCACCGGCCAAACGCTTGACCTGCAGAAGCTCCCGCTTGACGACCAGGAGACCTACCGCCGCGTCTTCCACACCGGGCTGACCTCGGGCGTGTTCCAGTTTGAATCGCACGGCATGCGCGACGTGCTGCGGCGCTACCAGCCCAACGCGGTCGAGGACCTGACGGCGTTGAACGCGCTCTATCGCCCCGGGCCGATCCAGGGCGGGATGATCGATGACTTCATCGACCGCAAACACGGCCGCAAGCCCATCGCCTACGAGCTTCCTGAACTGGAAGAGATCCTGAAAGAGACGCTGGGCGTGATCGTTTATCAAGAGCAGGTGATGCAGATCGCCAACCGCCTCGCCGGGTACTCGCTGGGCGAGGCCGACCTGCTCCGCCGCGCCATGGGCAAGAAAGATCCCGACGAGATGGCTGCACAGAGGGATCGCTTCGTGCTGGGCGCGGTCGAACGCGGGTATCCCGAGAAGAAAGTGGTCCACATCTTCGACCTGATGGAGCAGTTCGCCGGCTACGGCTTCAACAAGTCACACTCCGCGGCCTACGCGCTGCTGGCCTATCACACCGCGTATCTCAAGACCCACTACGCGGTGGAGTTCATGGCGGCGCTGCTGACTTCGATGACCGGCAGCACCGACGACGTGGTCAAGTACATCAACGAATGCCGCGAAGTGGGGATTCCCGTCGAGCCGCCCGACATCAACGTCAGCGACGCTAACTTCACCCCGCACGGCACGGCCATCCGCTTCGGGCTGGCCGCGGTGAAGAACGTCGGCCGCAACGCCATCGATTCCATCATCGCCGCGCGCAAGGAACTGGGACGCTTTGAGAGCATCTTCGAATTCTGCGAGAAGGTGGACCTGCGCCTGCTCAACAAGCGCGTGATCGAATCGCTGGTGAAGAGCGGCGCCATGGATCCGCTCGGCGGGCGCTCGCAACTGATGGCCATCCTCGACCGCGCCATGGAGCGCGCGCAGAAAACGCAGCGCGATGCCGAGTCCGGCCAGCACGGCCTGTTCGGCGTCTTCGACGACCAGCCCGCGCAGCACGCCAACAACGACAAGCTTCCCGATGTCCCCGACTGGGACGAGCAGCAGCGTCTGGCCGCCGAAAAAGAGATCCTCGGCTTCTTCATCACCGGCCATCCGCTGGAGAAGTATCGCGACAAGCTGCTCGACTTCAGCGCGCTCTCGACCGATGCCATCGCCGCCATGAAGTCTTCCACCGGCAAAGATGAGATCTGCGCCGGCGGCATCATCTCCAACCTGCGCGTGCAGAAGTCGCGCAAAGGCGAGATGTACGCCCAGGGCACGCTCGAAGATATGTCCGGCTCGGTGGACATGCTGGTATTCCCGGAGGCCTATCGTCGCCTGGGCGACAAGCTGCGCGTGGAAGTGCCGGTGCTGGTGCGGGGCGGGGTGCGTGTGGAGGAGGGATCGAATCCCAAGCTGACGGTCAGCGATGTTACCCCGCTGGAACAGGCGCGACCCAAGTTGCCGCACGCGCTGCGCATCCGTGTGCCACTCGAGACCGCAACCGAATCAACCATCGACGCTCTTCACCAGCTTTGCCGCGAGCGCCACGGCGAGGCCAAACTGTTGTTCGATCTGGAACGCGCCGGCGACTTCATGGTGGTGATGGAGGCCGAGGGATATAATGTTCAACCGGACCGTGCCTTCATCTCCCAGGTCGAGCAGCTCTGCGGCCGCGGCAGCGTCCGCGTCATAGATTGAGGTCCTCGTAGTATGGTTACCCCCAAGGTCGCTCCGGGAACTCCTGTCCCGCCGGATGGGGCGCCCACTGCGTCAGCCCTGCAGACCTCGGATCACTTGGTGTCAGTGGCGCGGTCCATGGTGGAGAAATCGGTGGACGGCAAGGAAGCCAAAACGCAGGCCGCGGCCCGCGCGGAACACGAGCTGGAGCGCATCGAGCACCAGATCGGGCAACTGGAGAACGCCGCCGGCGACAATCAGGAAGCCCGCCGCCAGCTCGAGCAGCTCCACGCCCAGGTGCACGCCCTGCGCCGGCAGATGGACGCGCACCTCCACGCCTGGCACAAGGCCGAACTCGCCCGCCACCCGCAGCGCCCCTACACCCTCGACTACGCGGAGCGCATCTTCACCGATTGGACCGAGATCCACGGCGACCGTGGCTTCGCCGACGATCCCGCCATCGTCTGCGGCATGGCCCGCTTCCACGGCGAAGAAGTGATGGTAATCGGCCATCAGAAGGGCCGCGACACCAAGACCAAGCTCTATCGCAATTTCGGCATGCCCAACCCGGAGGGCTACCGCAAGGCGCTGCGCCTCATGCGGCTGGCAGAGAAATTCGGCCGGCCGATTTTCACCTTCGTGGATACGCCCGGCGCCTATCCCGGCCTGGGCGCGGAGGAACGTGGACAGGCCGAAGCCATCGCCCGCAACCTGCGCGAGATGGCGCGCCTGGAGGTCCCGATCATCACCACCATCGCCGGCGAAGGCGGCTCGGGCGGCGCGCTGGCCATCGCCGTCGGCAACCGCGTGCTCATGATGGAGAACTCGATTTACGCCGTGATCTCTCCCGAGGGCTGCGCCTCCATTATGTGGCGCGACGCTTCCAAGAAAGAGCTGGCCGCCCAGGCCATGCGCATCACCGCCGACGACCTGAAGCAGCTCGGCTGCATCGACGAAATTGTCCCTGAGCCTGCCGGCGGCGCCCACACCGATCACGCCCGCGCTGCGGAACTGCTCGATTGCTCGCTGCGACGCAATTTCGCCGAACTCAAACAGCAGACGCCATCCCAGTTGGTCTCTTCTCGCTACGACAAATTCCGCCTGATGGCCCAGTTCTTCACCGGGGAATAGCGCCGCAGCCACGCCTGTGCCGCGGGATTGCGATTGGCACTTTTACCGCCGAGACGCCGAGATCGCCAAGATGTTTTTTGATTTGCTCAACTCGGCGTCCTCGGCATCTCGGCGGTGAATCCCCTTGGGTACCAAACCCAGCGACTGACCGCCGTCGAGTCATCTTGCTATAATGAATTGTTTTGTCCCGCAAAAGCCCGCTTATAGGGGGAGGCTTCCCAGCAATCTATGGCCAGCACTGATCTGATCGCCCAGGAAGTATCGCGGCGCGATGATTCCCGGCGCTTCGTCAACGATTTCAGCCTGCAAGTCGCCACTGTGAACGGCTCCGGCTCGCAAAGCGCCAACACCATCCTGCTGCGCAGCATCTTCCAGATGGGCATCCCCGTCTCCGGCAAGAACCTTTTTCCCTCGAACATCGCCGGCCTGCCCACCTGGTACACCATCCGCGCCAACAAGCACGGGTACATCGGGCGCAAGAAAGAGATCGACTTCCTCATCGCCATGAACCAGGAGACGGCGCGCGAGGATGTGCTGTCGCTCTCCCCCGGCGCGACCGTGCTCTACGACGAGCCCATGAATCTCTCCTCGCTGCGTCCCGACCTCACCTTCTACGCCGTGCCCTTCGACAAGATCGTGGCCACCGTCTGCCCCGAGGCCAAGCTGCGCAAGCTGGTCAAGAACATGATCTACGTGGGGGTGATGGCGCACCTGCTGGGCCTCGACATGGTGCAGCTCGAAAAAGCGCTGCGCAAGCAGTTCGCTCGCAAGGTGAAGGCCGCCGACCTGAATTGGGGCGCGGCGAAAGCCGGCTTCGACTACGCCGCCTCCACCCTCACCAAGAAGGACCCATGCCGCGTCAAGCGCATGGACAAGACCGCGGGCAAGATCATTGTGGACGGCAACACCGCCGCCGCGCTGGGTTCGATGTTCGCCGGGGTCACGGTGGTGACCTGGTATCCCATCACGCCCTCGTCTTCGCTGGTCGAGACCCTGATCGATTACATGAAGAGATACCGCATTCGCCCCGACGGCAAGGCCACCTTCGCCATCGTGCAAGCCGAGGACGAACTGGCGGCCATCGGCATGGCCATCGGCGCCGGATGGGCAGGTGCGCGCTCCATGACCGCTACCGCCGGTCCCGGCATCTCGCTGATGGCGGAATTTGCCGGCCTCGCCTACTACGCCGAGATCCCCGCCGTCATCTGGAACATCCAGCGCGTCGGGCCCTCCACCGGGATGCCCACGCGCACCGCCCAGGGCGACGTCATGTTCACCGCCTTCCTGTCCCACGGCGACACCCAGCACATCATGTTGTTCCCCTCCTCGGTTGAGGAGTGCTTCACCATGGCGCAGGATGCCTTCAACCTCGCCGAGTGGTTCCAGACGCCGGTGTTCGTCATGAGTGACCTCGACTTGGGAATGAACAACTGGATGTCCGACCCGTTCCCCTACCCCACGCAGCCGATCGAGCGCGGCAAGGTGCTCACCAAGGAGGACCTCGACCGGCTCGGCGGCTTCGCTCGCTACAAGGACGTGGACGGCGACGGCATCGGCTGGCGCACCCTGCCCGGCACCGAGCATCCCGCGGCGGCCTACTTTGTCCGCGGCAGCGGCCACAACGAGAAGGCGCAGTACACCGAGCGTCCCGACGATTACGAGAACAACATGCTCCGCCTGGCGCACAAGTTCGACACCGCGCGCACGCGTGTTCCCAAGCCGGTGGAGACGGGTTCCGGCCACGAGCGCGTGGGCATCATCGCCTATGGCACCTCGCACTGGGCCATCATTGAGAGCCGCGACCAGCTCCGCAACGAGCACGGTCTGGAGAGCGATTACCTCCGCATCCGCGCCTACCCCTTCCCGCCCGAGGTGCAGGATTTCATCGAGAACCACGAGCGGGTTTACGTGGTGGAGCAGAATCGCGACGGGCAGTTGTTCGACCTGCTGCGCCTCGACCTGCCGGTGGAGCAGGTGGCGAAACTGCGCTCCATCGCCCACTGCAACGGGCTTCCGCTCGACGCCCGCTCCGTCACCGACGAGCTCATGAGCCTGGAGGGCAACTGATCATGGCCACCACTCCCACCGCGGAACCGAAGACCAACCGCATCGGCCTCACCGTGATCGACTACAAGGGCGGCAAGACGACACTGTGCGCCGGCTGCGGACACAACGCCATCTCCGAGCGCATCATCGACGCCATGTACGAGATGGGTGTGAAGCCGGAGCGCGTGGCCAAGCTCTCCGGCATCGGCTGCTCCTCCAAGAGCCCGGCCTATTTCATGAGCCGCTCGCACAGCTTCAACGCCGTTCACGGACGCATGCCCTCGGTGGCCACCGGCGCGCTTCTGGCCAATCACAACCTTATCGCGCTGGGCGTCTCCGGCGATGGCGACACCGCTTCCATCGGCATCGGCCAGTTCATCCACCTCATGCGCCGCAATCTGCCCCTCATCTACATCATCGAGGACAACGGCGTGTACGGCCTCACCAAGGGCCAGTTCTCCGCCACCGCCGACCTGGGCTCCAAGCTCAAGACCGGGGTCGTCAACGACCTGCCGCCCATCGATACCTGCGCGCTTGCCATCCAGCTCGGGGCGTCGTTCGTAGGGCGCTCGTTCTCCGGCGACAAGCGCCAGCTTCTGGCCATGCTCAAGGCCGCCATCGCCCACCGCGGCACCGTCATGCTCGATGTCATCTCGCCCTGCGTTACTTTCAACGACCACGAGGGCTCCACCAAGTCCTACAAGTACATGAAGGACCACGACGAGCCGCTGCAGGAGATCAGCTTCATTCCGTCGTTCGAGGACATCGACGTGGACTACGACGCCGGCACCACCGTGGACCTCACCATGCACGACGGCTCGCACCTGCGCCTGCGCAAGCTCGACGCCGACTACGATCCTACCGACAAGCTGCTTGCCATTAAGACCCTCAGCACAGCTCACCACGAGGGCGAGACCTTGACCGGCTTGTTTTACATCGACCCCAACAAGCCGACCTTCATGGACCTGCTGCACGTCACCGACGAGCCCCTGGCCACGCTGCCCGCCGAAGCCACGCGCCCGCCCAAAGCGGTGCTGGATGAGGTGATGGAGAGCCTGCGGTAACGCTACGATTCCTCCTCCGGCTCGCCGGAGTGTTCCGGGCTCCCGCCGGGCTCGGGAAAGTCGCTGTCACTGGCCTTGATCATCGGATCGCTCTCCCGGTGCGACAGTTGCCCCTTGAACCGGGCTTGCGGCTTCTGCCGCGGGTTGTCGTTCTCGAAGGCTCCCTTGTGCAGGTCGTTGTCGTTCACGAGGTGGATCCTGTTGCGCTCTGCCGTGGTCATCGGGCACGCTCCCGCGGGAATAATCCTCGAGTCGAAGCTTGCCATAACGCCCGGGCGGAAGTCGGTGACGGCGGCTTCACATCGGCGTGACATCGCGTCGCACCCTTTCCGGGAAAGCGGTTACCGTCGAAGCTAACACCGGATGCGAATGCCTGATTGCGATGCTGCCCGGCCAGGGTTATGTTGGATCAAGCCCCGGAGGCGATTGCTTTTGTCGCCACCGGGCGTACATGGGAGGATTTCTCGAATGAAGAAGCTTTTCTTGCTCCTGTTCGCGGCGCTGCTCGTGGCGCCCGCGGCCGGAGCCCAGGCCATGCCATCGTTGCCCAGCACAATCAGCGCCCAATCCGACAGCATCAGCACCAGCACCGAGCGGCGCCATCACCACAGGCACCGCAAACATCACCATCGCGCCATCAACGCGCAGTAGCACTTGCTGCCGATAACCTGCGGCCACCAGCCGTCCCTTGCGGGCGGCTGGTTTTTCCGCGGTGCGGCAGCTTCTGTAGAATCCCGCCATGAGCCACCCGGGGCCCATCTTTCGTCCGTTTGAAAAGCTGGTAAAGCTCACGGTGAAGGGCAGGGAGCACGAGGTTCCGGACTCCAACACCCTGCTGCGCGCCTTCCAGTACCTGGCGCCGGACACCGTCCCCTACGGCCGCTTCTGCTGGAACGAGGAATGCCAGTACTGCCGCGTCAGCTATGACACGGGCGAAGGTACGGCGGCGCGTGTGGGACTCTCCTGCAAGATCATGGTGCAGCCAGGCATGCGCGTGCTCGATCTGGCGGCCGAGTTGCGCTATTGCCTGCGGGGACTGGCGGACGGGAACTAGTCCGCCCCGGCTCCTACTGATCCGCCGGTCTGTGGCTGGGAGAAGTTTTCCTGGAGCTCAGTTGCCGCAGCCGCTCGCGCGCCTGCGCCGCCTCGACGGAGCGCGGATAGCGCGCGATCAGGCCGTTTAGCTCGTGAACCCCGGCGTCGCGCTGTCCCAGCTCGATCAGGGCATAGCCTTTCTTCAACAGGGCGGCCGCGGCTTTGTTCCCGCCGGGATACTGCTGCAGCACGGTGTCGTACGCCTGGATGGCGCCCTGGAAGTTGCCCTGCCGATACGCGATCTCACCCAGATAGAACTGCGCATTACCGGCCAGATCGGTGGTGGGATAGAACTTCAAGTAATCGTTGAATTCCTGGCTGGCGATGTCGTACTTGCCGGCGTTGTAGTCGCGCAGGCCGCCGTTGTAGAGCACCTCGGCAGGCGGCGCCTGCACCGCGGCCGCGCCCGGCTGCACGCCCGGTTGCACGCCGGGCGCCTGCGAGGGCAGGTTCTGCTGCTGCGAGGCAAACTGGTCGAGCTGGGTGCTCAGCTTGTTCAGCCGCGCCCGCATCTCGTCGAGGGAATCGTGCAGCGCCTGCACCTGGGTAGACACCTGGTCCACCTTGCCGCTCATGTCGTTGTTCTGTTGCGAGAGCGTCTTTTGCAGGTCGTTGACCGCGCCGGTGACCTTGTTCATGTTGTCGGTGCTCTGCTCGATCAGGTTCTTCATCACGCCCATGCGCTCGTCAAACGATTGGCGCATTTGCGTCATCTGGGTCTGCAGGGCTTCCACCTGGGTCTGGAGCTGAACGATTTCTTTGCTGACGCCGAACGCCGGCAGGGCGCACCACAGCCCCAGCAGGGCGAGTAGGGGGAGAAGTCTCTTTGTCTTCATATCATTAATTAAGATGCCGCACAGCGGCTTCTGCGCATTGTAAAAGATGCGGGTCGCGGGCGCGAGCCGGGACGGGAGATCGGCAGATCGGGTGATCTGAAAACCAATCACCCGATGACCCGATCACCCGATGTCCCGATCAAAAGATCACCTCATCGCTGAAACACGAGGTGCCCACGCCGGTTTTGCTGCCAGCACTGCTCGTCGTGGCCATTGCAGAACGGTTTCTCCTTGCCATAGCTGATGGTGCGGATGCGATCCGCGCTCACCCCCTGCTGCACCAGGAAGTCCTTGGCGGCGGTGGCGCGGCGGTCGCCCAGGCCGAGGTTGTACTCGGTGGAGCCGCGCTCGTCGCAGTGTCCCTCGATGGTGAAGCGCATGTTGGGATGCTGCTGCAGGAACGCCGCGTCGGCCATGAGTGTCTGCTGCGCGTCCGGACGGATGTCCGACTTGTCGTAATCGAAGAAGGCGTCCTTGACGTTCTGGTTGAACAGCTCTTCATCGCTGGTAGCGGCCGCCATCGGCGGTGGCGCCTGCGGCTGGGTCACCGTGACCCGGGCCGTGGCTTCCTGGGTTCCGCCTGCGCCCTTCGCCGTGAGCCGATAGGTAGTGGAGTCGCTGGGCGTCACCTGTTGCGACCCACTGGCTTGCACCGCCCCGATGCCTTCCAGCGTCACGTCGGTGGCGTTGGTGGTCTGCCAGGTCAGGGTCGTGGACTCGCCCCGCTGGATGCTGTTGGGATTGGCCGTCAGCGACGCGGTGGGTTGCGGCGGCGGTGGCGCTGGCGGTGCCGGCTCTACCTTCTTCTTGCAGCCCGCGGTTGCCAATACCATCAAGCTCGCCAAGGCCGCAACGATCGTGATCCACTTCATCCTGCTGTGCTTCACCTTCACCCTCCCTGCGAGAAAGCTCGCAATCGTTCCTCCGGGTGCTTGGCCCCGGATGGAGTTAAGCATAAAAAAATGCGCCCCGTGAAGATTACTTCCAACTCCAGTTCGGCATGCTGTTGGAGCCCGTAAAGGTTAGCTGGTGCTGCTGGCTGCCGTCGGCCAGCATGGTCCAGATCTGGTCGCTGCCGCTGCGGTTGGACTGAAACACGATGTGGCGCCCATCGGGCGACCACGATGGGAAGTCATTGCGCCCTTCGCGCGTTAACTGTACCCACTGGCGGCTCGCGATGTCCATTATATAGATGTCCTGCCCGCCGGGCTCTCCCGGCCCCCACTTGCGTCCCCAGCTAAACGCCAGGAACTGCCCGTTGGGCGCCCACGAGGGCGAGACCGCATAGCCTCCGTCGGTCATGCGCTGCACGTTGGCCCCGTCGGCGTCCATGATGTAGATCTGCGGCAGCCCGGCGCGGTCGCTCACCCAGGCGATCTGCGCTGCGGTCTTGGGATTCCACACCGGCGAGATGTCCACGCCCTTGTAGGCGGTCAGCCGCTTCAGGTTCGAGCCGTTGTCGTTGACCAGGTAGATCTCCGGATCGCCGTTGCGCGAGGACGAAAACAGCAGCTTGGTGCCGTCGGGCGCCCAGGCCGGCGAAGCGTTGGTGCCGCCGAACTTGGGGAAGGTGAGAAAGCGATTCAGCTCCAGCGACCAGATCACGATGTCCGGCGAGCCATGCGCGAAGGTGGTGAAGGCCAGGCGGTTGCCGTCGGGCGAGATGCGCGGCGAAAGCGAGATCGAGCCCAGATGCGTG
This sequence comes from Terriglobales bacterium, assembly GCA_044447375.1. Lineage (GTDB taxonomy): Bacteria > Acidobacteriota > Terriglobia > Terriglobales > Acidobacteriaceae > JAHFUA01. The sequence goes on from JBIOFT010000018.1 coordinate 16,234, forward strand.
ATCGGGTGCTGGTTGGCGCCATCGTAATCCATCCCCCAGACTTCTTTGTGCCCGGTGCGCGTGGAAATGAAGAAGATCTTGCTCTCGGTGACGCTGAGGATTCCGCCGCCCAGGCGGAAGATGATCTCGGCGGCGAACTTGTGCGCGATGTCGCGCGCGCTCTGCGGGCTGGCCGGTTCCTTGTACTGCTTGCCCAGCACCTGCGGCGCGCTGGTGTTCTTGGCGTCGTAGAGCCAGCCCTGCATCTGCAGGTCGGCGCCGGTGACGCCGAGGTTGCCGAAAGCCACCATGTTGGCGTTGGGCGGCGGATTGCCCCACGCCATGATGTTCAGCTCCTGCGGCGTGCCCGGCGTCTGCAACGGGTAGAAGCTCTTCGAGACCATGTCGAAGATGCCGGCATTGGCCAGGTCGTTCCACAGCACGTCGTCGAAGGTCTGCTGCAGTTGAGCGTTGGAGGCGTCCGTGGTCGCGACCTTGAAATCCGGGACGGCCAATCGGACCTTCTCCACGCCCAGCCCGGTGCCGGTGCGGATCCAGTCCTGGGAGAAGGCAGGCTGGGCACAGACGAGGCAGACCAGCAAACAGAGGGCGGCCGTCGTAAGAGCGAAGGTCCCTCGCTGCGCTCGGGATTTCGCCTGCGGGCTCAGATGTCCGCAAAGCGGCTCAACTTTGAAGGGGCGCGGCTTTAGCCGCGCCGTGGCGTGTATTAACCAACTGTCATTCCGAGCCCGCCCGAGCGAACTCTGCGAGTGAGGGCGAGGCGAGGAATCTTGGCTTTGCCTTGTTGGAACCTCAAGGTCCCTCGACTCGCGCTCGGTCGCCAGGCTCCCTCGCGCTTCGCTCGGGATGACAATGAAAAGGGGAGTTGGTACGGCGCGGTTGAAGCTGCGCCCCTTCAAAGAAACCGTCATCAGCGTTTTGGCCTTTTGATGATTAATCAACCCACTCATCTCCTGTAATCGAACCAGAACTCCACCGAGACCTTGCCGCCGCTGTAGTCGGGCGGCAATGCTCCGAAAGTGTCAATACGTTGGATGGCGCGGGTCGCCGAAACGTCCAGCGAAGGAATGCCGCTCGACTGCTCTACCTGCACGTTGGTGGGCTGCCCGTTGCGCAGGATGTCGAAGGTGATGTACACGCGCTGCCCGCTGCTCACCCGGGGATCGATCTCATACTTCAGCCAGTTCTCCGAGATCTTGCGCCGCACCACGTCCACGTACCATCCGAAGCGGCTGCCAAAATCTCCGCTGCCCGAGAAACTTAGTCCCCCTTTGGCACCGCCCGCGTTGAACACTCCGTAGGGCCCGCTGACAGGCCCGCCCTGGCCGAAGGGAATAATGTTCTCCGGCTCCGGTTCGGGCGCCTTCTTGGCGACGGTCGAGCGCTCCGGCTTGGCCGGTTTCTTCTTGGCATTGGGCTCAGGGATGGGGATGGCTTCCGGCGCTTTCTCCTCCTGCCGCGGCAGCGATTTCGAAAGCCCCGGCGATTCGTGCGCCACGATGCTCTTGCCCATTTCATTAGGAGGCAGAGGAATGGCCGCGCTCGAAACCAGCGTGGCGCTCATGGCGCCGCCTCCGGTACCGCCCGATCCCCAGCTCTCGCCGCCCATGCCGCTGACCAGCCCATAAGCTATGATGCTCGCCAACAGGCAGCCGTGCAGCACCAGCGACCAGCCCAGCGGGCCTCGCCAGCCTTCGCGTTCCGTGAAGATGTCAGCCTGGGCGGACATTTCTAGCGTCCCTGCTGCGCCCCCGGCGAACTCTGGATGGGCTCGGTGACAATGCTGACGTTGCTGATTCCCGCCTGCTTCACCGCGTCCATCACCGTGGCGAAAGCGCCGAAGGGAACGTTCTGGTCGGCGCGCAGGAAAATCGACTGCCGTCCCGGATCGCGCATCTTCGAGCGCAGCCGGGCTCCAATCTGGTTGATGTTGATGGGCTCGTTGCCCAGGTACACGCGCTGCGAGCGGTCGATGGTGATCACCAGCCGCTCCTCGGTGATTTCCTTCACAGTGCGCGTCTTGGGCACGTTCACTTCGATGCCTGACTGCAGGATGGGCGCCGTGAGCATGAAGATGATCAGCAGCACCAGCACCACGTCCACGAACGGAGTGACGTTGATGTCGGAGAGCGAAGTCTGGGTCCGTCCTTGGGCGTTGGTGAAGGCCATCTAGCGCGACTCCGGCCCGCCCCGCTCGGTCGGGCGCTCGACCGCGTTGAGCAGTTCCATGGTGAAGTCATCCATGCGCGCTCCGAACTCGCGGATGGTACTGCCGAACTGGTTGTAGGCGATTACCGCCGGGATAGCGGCGAACAAGCCGGCGGCGGTGGTGATCAGCGCCTCGGAGATGCCAGGCGCCACCGCGCGCAGCGTGGCCGCACCCGCCGTGCCCAAGCCGTGGAAGGCGTCGATGATGCCCCACACCGTGCCGAAGAGGCCGATGAACGGCGTCACCGCTCCCGTGGTTGCGAGCCACGGCAGCCGGCGCTCCAGGCGCGTCAACTCTTCCGACGACGCGATCTGCGCCGCCCGTTCGACCGCCACGGAATTCTTCACCATGCCGGCAGGATTGCCCGCCTGCCGGCGATACTCCAGGTAAGCGCCTTCGAACACCGACACCAGAGGGCTGGGCCGGAACTGCTCCGCCACCGCCGCCATATCCTGCAGGCGCATGGCCTTGCGGAACGCGCGCAGGAAGCGCCCGCTCTGCACCCGCGCGCGGCGGAAGCGGCCCCACTTGGCCACGATGATGGCCCAGGAGAAGAGGCTGAATACCAGCAGGATGAGCAGGACGACCTTAGCGACAGGCCCGGTTTGGCGGATCAGGGTTTCGATTTCGCCGGCGAGGAAGGCACAGAAGAGGTTCGAGAACACCATTTCTATCTTGACCGTAGCACCAGCGGCAGGACGGCGTCAACGTGGCGGGACCGGGAGAGACAGGGTGGGGTGCGTGGGACAGTCCGCCCCACGCGATTCCTTGTCTATCGGGCAACTTCCCGACCGTGGATCACCACCGCGCCGAGACCAGCTCCGCGCCGGGGGAAATCTCCACCTGCTGGTTCGCGGCCCTCCGGCCGGTCCAGACTGCGGTTCTGCGGATCAGCTCGAAGGGACGCTGGTAGCTGGGGCTGGCCACCTGGTACAAAGTTGCGACTCCGTTGCTGTCCGCCCGACGCAGCTTGAATTGCTTCTTAGACGGTGGGGAGGGATTACGCCAAATGATGTGGGTTCCCATCACTCCCTCCCCGCCGCGTTGAGGTTGCGGTCAGCGCAGCCGCGTTGGAGCCCGGCGGCGGATTGCATTGAGGTACGCATATAAAAACTCCGCATCAAAAACTCCGTTGCCAAGAGCCACTGGTTCCCGCAACACCCGCGTAGTGCATCTTCCCAGCCAAAGCACGGTGCGCGGCCCAAGACGCCGAACCCGCGCCGTTCCTGTGGCTTATCCCTTTTTGGAAATCACGTCACAAGGGGATGTGACGAGGATAGGTGGCGAAATCTCGCCAGCGGTGACGATTCAAAGTCAGAGAGACGTTTAACGTTTCAAGTTTCAAGTTTCCAGCGTTGCCGGCCACGTGAAACGTGAAACGTTCTTACGTGTAGTCCCGGCGCGAGATCCCGAGCTTGCGCATCTTGGAGTTGAGGGTGGTGCGCTTCAGGCCCAGGCGGGCGGCAGCGCCTTGCGGGCCGGAGATGAGGCCGCGCGCCTCCCGCAGCGCCTTCAGAATGTGATCGCGCTCGGCGTCTTCCAGCGTGGCCACGTCGTCCACCGCGGCGGCGGGCTCGGGACCGGGCTTCAGCTCCGCCAGGGGCACGTTCAGAACCGTCCCGCGAGTGAGGATGACGGCGCGCTCGATCAGGTTCTCCAGTTCGCGCACGTTGCCCGGCCAGTGCCAGCGTTCGAGCGCCTGCATGGTCTCGGCCGGGATGCGTTCAATCTGCTTGCCCTGGTTCTCGGCGTGTTTCTGCGCGAAGTAGCGGACCAGCATGGGGATATCCTTGCCGCGTTCGCGCAGCGCCGGCAGTTGGATGGGGAAGACGTTCAAGCGGTAGAAGAGGTCGCTGCGAAACTCGCGGTCGGCGACCATCTTCGCCAGGTCGCGATTGGTGGCCGCGATCAGGCGGAGGTTCACGCGCAGGGTGCGGGTGGAGCCTAGGCGCTCGAATTCGCGTTCCTGCAGGACTCGCAGCAGCTTGGGTTGGAGTTCCGGCGGGATATCGCCCACCTCGTCCAGGAATAAAGTGCCGCCGTCGGCCAGTTCCACCCGGCCCACCTTCTGCGAGATGGCGCCGGTAAACGCGCCCCTTCTCGTGCCCGAACAGCTCGCTCTCCAGCAGTCCCGTGGGGATGGCGGCGCAGTTCAGCTTGACGAAGGTGCGCTCGCGACGACCGCTCAGGTTGTGGATGGCGCGCGCAATCAGCTCCTTGCCGGTGCCAGTTTCGCCCAGGATGAGGACGGAGGAATCGGTGGGCGCCACCGTCTCCACCTGCTCCAGCGCCCGCTTCCAGATCACGCTCTCGCCAATGATCTCCTCGAAGTTGTACTGGCTGCGGATTTCGCCTTCCAGGTAGAGCTTCTCTTCCGCCAGCTTGTCCTTGAGTTCGGCGATCTGGCGGAAGGCGAGCGCATTGTCGGTGGCGATGGCCACCTGGTTGGCCACCTGCCTGAGCAGCTCCAGATCCGCCTGGGTGAAAGCGGCTTCGCGCCGGCTGAGGACGTTCAAGGTGCCCAGCACGCGGTCGCGGCTTACCAGCGGCAGCCAGCAACCGGAGCGCATGCCTTCTGCGACCAGGAGCTGGGTGATCTCGGAAGGGAAAGTCTCCGGATCGAGCCGGCTCACCAACAGCGGTTTGCGGGTGGCGAACGCCCGCGCCGCCGGCGTTCCGAAGCCGAAGGTCATGCCTTCGCGAATCAAACCACGCCCGTTGGGCAAATCCAGGGCCTGGATCGCGAACCGGTTTTGCTCGGCATCGTAGAGCGCCAGGCTGGAACAATCGTTGCGGAAGGCACGGCGGATGGCCGCCGAGACGCTGGCGAACAGTTCGGGCAATTCCAGGTGCGTGACCAGGGCATTGTTGATCTCCAGCAGCATTTGCAGTTGCGTCGGGAACCCGCAAGCGGTACAGCGGTCGCGCTCCATCGCCAGTTGCTGCTGGTAGGAGGCGGCGCTTTGGTGGGTGAGCACGTTGTCCACCGCCACCGCCACCTGCTCGGCGGCCTGCCGCATCAGGCGCATGTCGGACTCGCTGAAGGCATCCGCCAGCGTGCTGCCGAAGCTGATGGCGCCGGCGCGCCGCTGCGGAGTGGTGAGCGGCAACACGTAGTATGTTCTCAATCCGCTCTCCACATACAACCGTACCGCGGGAGCGAAGCGCGTTTCCTCTTCCAGATTGCGCACCAACAGCGGTTGCTGCTGCTGCCAGACCCAGCCGGCGGGGCTGTCCTCCACCGGCAACGCCAGGGACAAAGGCACGGTGACGGGCACCGTCGCCTCCAGCACATTCAGCCGCATCAGGTTGCTGGCGGCATCGTGCAGGACCAGGTTCAAGAAATCGAAGCGTACCGCCCGCTGCAGCCGTTGCAGCAGGTCGTGGAAGAGCCCGGACAGGTCGGGATGCGAGGCGATGGAATGAGAGATTTCCACCAGCGCCTCGTGGCGGTCCACCGGCGTGGAGGCGCGTGGCCGACTGTCGGAGTGGCTAACGATACTTAGGTTACGGCCGGCAAGAGACATGCGCCCACACCCACGAACGTGATCCAAATTGTAGCTCAAATTGAGCAGTCTGACGGGATTTCGTCATCCCTGACGAGATGTCATCAGATGGTTTCGTCAACTCATTCCATCGCGGGAACCGCCCATAATGCCCCATCAAGATGTAACGGGCTCACTTCAAAAGGCTTGGCATGCCGCTTCCTCAGGCCGCAGCAGGTTGGCGATGGACGTGCCATACACAGCGCAGGTAAACAGCGATCATGCTCAGGATCACGACTCACGAAGGTCCAACGGCAATCACTCTGGTGCTCGAAGGCAAGTGCCGGGGACCATGGGTTGAGGAGCTGGAACAGTGCTGGCGCGAAGCCACGACGTTGGCATCGGGCAGGATGCTGCGGGTGGACCTGGAGAAGGTTGGATTCGCCGACGATCGCGGTAAAGAGCTGCTGGCGGCGATGTATGACGCCGGCGTGCAGCTCAACGCCGTCGGCCTGATGATGACCTGCCTGGTCGAGGAGATCGTGGCCAGCTCTTCCCAAAAGCCGAAACAACGCGCCTAGCAGTATCGCGTGGGGGATTTTCGCAGGACAACCGGCCTGAGAAGTATCGAGTGGGGCGAATTTCTGAGGAGGTTTGACCGTGTCGACTCTGCACGTATTACAATCTGCAACCGCTTCCGCGAGCTGTCCCGTGAGCTTTCTGAATGGGCTTTCTGTATCCGCGCAATCTCTCGACCGCATGACGCGGGAGACCTCTTACTCTGCGGAGGCGGTCCTGTTCATGGAAGGGCAGCCTTCGCCGGGCGTGATGGTGATCGTCAGCGGCAAGGTGAAGCTCTCCACCGCGTCGGCGGATGGGCGCACCATCGTCGTGCGCATAGCCGGGCCCGGGGAAGTGCTGGGCTTGAGCGCCACCGTAGTCGGGCGTCCCTGCGAACTGACGGCGGAAACCCTGGAGCCCGCGCGCATCAAGATCATCCCCCGCGAGTCCTTCAAGCAGTGGCTGCGCGCGCATCCGGAGCTGGCGTTCCAGATCGCGCAGGAACTGGCCGAGGAATACAACAACACCTGCCAGCAATTGCGCAGCATGCTGATGTCGCACACCGCCACCCAGCGGCTGGCGCGTACACTGCTGCAATTGGTGCGCAACTCCGGGCCGGGCAATGAAGCCCGTGCTCCGTTCTCGCTGACCCACCAGGAGATCGCGGAAATGATCGGCAGCTCGCGGGAGACCGTCACCCGCTTGCTCTCCGGCTTCCGCCACAAGGGCATGATCGAGATGGAGGGTTCGACCCTGATCGTCCACGACCGCGAGGCCCTGCGCCAGCTCGGACACGGCGACGGCGCGGGCTTCGGTTTCTGAGGATTTCCTCCTCCTGATCCTCAGCACCCGGGGGAGCGTGTACGCGCTCCCCTCGGCCCTTCCACCCGGCGGCCCTGCCCGGTTGTAAAATCATTGCCGATGAGACAAGCAGGTGTGACTCTCGCCGTGCTCCTGGCGCTGGGATTGGCGGCGGCTGGGGACAAGCCCCAGCAGGCTTCGAACCTCAGCTTCGTCGTGCTCAAGGACGACAACGGCAAGCCGGTGCGCAACGCCAGCGTGATCCTGCACCAGGTAGACGGGCGCGGACGCCAGGGCCAGGGCGGTCTCCAGCTCAAGACCGATAGCGAAGGCAAGGCCGTCTACGCCGGCATTCCCTATGGCAAGCTGCGCATCCAGGTGATCGCTCCCGGCTTCCAGACCTACGGCGAAGACCACGACATCAATCAGCCCGAGCAGGAATTCGTCATCAAGCTGAAGCGCCCCCAGGAACAGCACACCATCTACAAGTGAAGTCTCCTGCACATCCTGGTTTGGGTGCGCGTCAGAAGGGTTGGAAGGCGGGCGACCCGTAGCGTGTGTGAGCGAAAAGATGGAGCAGCGGATAACCGTAGGACACGGCGACCAGCAGCACCGCCAGCACCGTCCACAACCCGAATCGGTCCCAGACGCCAAGGGTTGTCGGCGGCCGCAACGCCACGGCGAACTCGAAGGCCGGCGCGGGAATCCGCTTGCCGCCGATCCAGGTGGCCACCACCACCAGCACATAGGACAGCGCGCTCAAGAACAGGATCACCGCGCCGACGGCCGCCAGCCTAGTCAGCCCATGCCACGAGGCTCCGTATTCGCCAGTCAATGAGGCGCTATAGACCCGGCGCGGCAGACCGCGCAGCCCGGCGATGTGGTAGCTGATGCTGAACAGCGCCATCCCGGCGAACCACAAGTACGGCTGCATGCGCGCCAGCGTCATCAGCCGCAGTTCACGCCCCAGCATGCGCGGCAGCAGCCAGTAGGTGGCCCCCATAAACGTGAGCGCCACGGTGGTGCCCAGGGTGACGTGGAAATGGCCCATGATCCAGGCGGTGTTGTGCACCATGGAGTTCATGGCGTAGGCGGCATTGATAGCGCCGCCGAAGCCGCCGAAGGTGAAGGAAATCATGGCCAGCGCCACCGCCGCGAAGAACGGATCACCCCAGGGCAGCCGCCCGATCCAGTCAAAAAGCCCGCGGGCGCCTTTCATGCGGCCCGCCACCTCCAGCGAGGCGATGATGGTGAAGGCGGTCACGAAACTCGGGTAAAGCACGGCGTAGGTGGTGACGGTGTGGACCAGCTTCCAGTTGGAACTGATGCCGGGGTCGGCAAACTGGTGGTGGAATCCGACAGGAACCGATAACAACACAAAAAGAATGAAGACCATGCGAGGGAATCGCTGAAGAGTTTTCCTCCCGCCACTTGTGGCAGCACCGTGTACCAGAGCACGTAGGCGGGCATCAGCCAGAAATAAACCAGCGGGTGACCAAACCACCAGAAGAAGCTCCGCGCCAGCAAGGGATCGATTTTGGTTACGATTCCCAGCGACCAGGGGATCAGCATCCCCAGGACTTCGACGGCCAGCCCGGCCGTAGCCAGGTACCAGAGGATGATGGTGGCCAGCATGCCGTGAATCGAGAGCGGCGCGGGGACGCCGGGATGTTCGCGCCGCCACGAGCGGTAGCTGGCGATCATGACCCCGCCCCAGATCCAGGAAGCCACGATCAGCAGGGTGGCGCCGATGTAAAACAGCGGATGCGCCTGCATCGGCGGATAGAAGGTATAGAGCACGCTGCTCTGTCCGCGCAGGATGGTGACCGCGGCCGCCGCCGATCCCCCCAGACCCAGCGCGAAGGCGATCCAGGCCAGCCCGCGGCCGCTGATCCTTCCCAAACTTTCCTGCGAGAGCGCGTAACCCAATCCCATGATGAAAAAAGTCGTGAACACCAGCGCCATGAGGACGCCGTGGGCGGTCACCGCCAGATAGTAGAGAGACTCGCTGCGATGCGGAAACGGTATGTCGGCGATCGAGAGCGCCTGCAACACGCCCATGGCCGAGGCTACCGCGAAGGCCGCTACCGCGACCCCAACGTGGGCGGCCGCCAGGGAATGCCGGCCGTTCATGGCGACTCCTTCTTGACAATCAGTTTGCCCACCATGTTGTGGTGCATGGTGCCGCAATACTCATTGCAGCCGATCAGGTACTCGCCCGGCTCTTTGAAGGTCACCGTGAACTGGCTGACGTAACCCGGGATCGCCATGGCGTTGGCGTTAGTTCCCACCACCTCGAAGCCGTGGATGACGTCGGCGCTGGTGAGCCGGAAGGTCACCCGCCGGTTCGCTGGAACTTCGATGGGGTCAGGACTGAAAGAGAACATCTGCGCCACCACAGACACCACCACGCTGCCATCCGCGCGCGTCTTGACCGCAGGCGTTCCGAATTCCGGGTGTGTCGTCAGGGTCGTCGGGTCCACGGTCTCGATGTGACTGGGAGGCTGAACCGCCTGCAGCCCCGCCGTCAGGAAGATGGCGCCCAGAAACAGCAGCAGCAGGCCCCCGGCCGCCCACATCCAGATCCGCTCGTAGAGTTCGACGTTCACGAGTGGGGCGCCCCCCGCTGGAGAAAGAGAAACAGATACATGGCCAGCCACGCCAGCCCGAAGAGCACCCCGAACACAATCACGATGACGAGGGTGCCGCGGGGATGCCCGAACTCCTCCGGGCTGCTCTCGACGTTCCCCCGCTTCTCGGATGAATGGCCACTGTCAGACATGGAAGCAAGTTCTCATCCGCGCGCAATCTCTGCCGCGGACCCGACATCCTAGCCTATACATGGCCGAGACACCAGCGCAGCCGCCGGGCGGCGCGGACTAGTTGATGCTGGCCAGGGCGATGGGATTATTTACGGGCGAGTTGAAGGGCGAACCGGTCACCTGTTTCAGCGCTCCGCTGCTGTCGATGGAGAACACGGAGATGTTGCTGGTATCCCGGTTGGCCACGAACAGGAAGCTGCCCGAGGTGTCGGTCGCAACATACGAGGGGCCGGTGCCGGGCAAAACGGAAAACGGCGCGCCGCTCAACTTTGTCAGCGCACCCGAACTGTCGAAGGAGAACGCGGAAACGTCGTTCGAGCCTTGGTTAGCGGTGAAGAGGAAATTCCCGGTAGGGTGTACGCGGACGCTCACCGGCGTGGTTCCGGTGGCGAGCGGCGCACCCACCGCCGCGAGCTGGCCCGTGCTGCCGATGCTGAACGCCGCCACCGTGTTGGTAACCGAGTCGGCGACAAACAGGAACTTGCCGCTGGAATCCATGGCCATCGCCACCGGATTGGTGCCTGCCGCGATCGTAGATGCAGGCGGGTTCTGCAAACACCCGGGGCCAGTGGGACAAGGTAACACTACCGGGGCCGAAGACGCTCCGGCGGAGTTGAACATGTACGTGGCGATTGAACCCACCCCTGCATTAGTCATGGCCACGAACAGCATGGTACCGGTGGTGGCTAGCGCGCTGGGCGCCCCCGTCGTGGGCAGCGGGCAAGGGGTAAGTTGGTTCGGCGTGCAGTTAAGCGGCGGCGCCGGCAGTTGTTTGACCTCGGTCAACGTTCCGCCCACCTGGTCGATGAGGAACCCCGAGATGCTATTTGACCCCTGGTTGGCGACGAACACGAAAAAGCCGCTGCCGTCGATGGAGAGGGCGGAGGGATTCACACCCGTCGGTACCGGCGTGGAAGCCGGAGCGGTCCCGTTGGTGGATGAAAAGGTCGCTATCGTCAGGATGCCCGTGGATCGGCTCAGCAAATACTGTGAGACGCCGCCGGCCCCAATGCCGCCGGCGGAATCGACAACGTAAGCGAAACGCAGCAGGGGATCGATGCCGATCACGTCCGGCGCCGACCCGGTGCTCGCGAAATTGGAAGTGGCCGTCAGCGCGCCCGCGCTGGAGACCGTCAAGGTAGTTACGTTAGGACTGCCCAGCCCCACTGCATACAGAATCTTGCTCCCGCCGCCGCCTCCGCAGCCGCCCACGCCCCCGAGCACCAGCGCCACCAGGCTCAACGCGAGCCAACCAGTCCTCAATGTCCTTGCCCCACACGCCATCGCTAAAAAATGCACAGATGAACTCCCCAGGAAATAGGTGTATCCCGCCGTCCTACGGTATTGGAAAGCCCGTGTCTTGACAAGCCCGCAGGAATTGAACCATTGATTCATTGACTCATTGATTCATTGATGGGAAAAACCGAGGCGCTCGTAGGGTTCAATGTGCCAATGAGTCAATGAATCAATGAGTTAATGGCTCAATGACCCAACAGCAGCGGGCCCAGCAGGCGGGAGACCACGAAGCCGATGAAAAAAGCCAGCGCCATCAGGCTCACCACCCGCCACCAGCGGGTGCGGGCGCGGCGCTCGATGGTTTTGCCGCGCAGTTCGCCCATGCGGCTCATGGTCAGCACCACCAGTTTGGCCATGCGCTGCAGCGTCTCGGTCTGCTGCTTCTCGAAGGCGTGGGCGCGGGTGGAGAGGATCTCAAAGATGCCGACCAGCTTGCCGTCCTTGATCAGCGGCACCACGCTGATGGAGCGGATGCCGGTCTGGCGGGTAAGTTCGCTGTCCACGCGGGGGTCGCGTTCCGCGTCGTCACAGCGCAGCAGGTGGCCAGTGCGCACGCACAAGCCCGAGAGCCCGGAGCTGGGGTCCAGGCGCGTGCCCAGCGGCGGGGCAGTGCTGCCGTAGCTGGCGCGGCACACAAACTTGCCGCCCTCCGTCAGGGCGATGGCCGACCCGGTGGCCCCGGTCAGGGTGGCCGTGCTGGTCACTACCAGGTCGAATACCCTATCGGCATCCATGCCGGCTCGCATGAGCTCGGTGAAGACGGTGTTGATGGCCGAAACTTCCCGGCCATCGCCCGCCGGGACGGCCTCATCTAGCTGCAGCTTGAAGCGCTCCCAGGCCGCAGGCGCCGCCAGCTCAGCCGCCGGCGAGGTTTCCTGGGGCGGCGGTTGGTTGCTCTCGGCCGCACCGCCCGGTACCGCTTCTGGAAGATCTTGCACGAGCTTGACTCCTCCAAACTCTGGTCTAGTAGCTGTAGGTCGGGATCCGCGGGAAAGGGCGAACCAGCGATTCTCCATCGCATCAGCCGGCCGTGTCAAGAGATTCGCGCCGCTTCCGGTTAGCGCGGCAACGTGGGAAGTTCTGGACATCTTGGTGCGGTGTGGCGAGAATCCCCTGGGGTGAGAACCATGGTGCGCGTGATCACCGTCAGCCGTGAGTTCGGCAGCGGCGGCAGCGAGGTGGCCCGCATCCTCGCCGAGCGCCTGGAGTGGAAGCTGATCGACGACCCGCTGGTGGCCGAGATCGCCCAGCGCGCCAACGTCTCCCCCGAGCTGGCGCGCCGCTACGACGAGTGCGTCGATCCCTGGTTCCACCGCATGTTCAAGGCGCTGTGGTACGGCGGCTACGAAGGTGTGGTCAGCCATGGCCAACTGGACGCGTTCGATGCCGACGCCATGGCCGGCTTGTGGACGCGCGTCATCCGCGAGTCGGCCCAGCTCGGCCACTGCGTCATCGTGGGACGCGGAGCGCAGTGCCTGCTTGAGGGCCGCAAGGACGTGTTCCACGTCTCCGTGTTTGCGGAGATGGAGCAGCGCGTGCGCAACCTGCACGGCCCGCTGCGCCGCCACGTGCCGCCGGGCGCCGACCCCGGGGCCATGGCCGAGGAAAGCGATCAGCGCCGCGCCGAATACGTGCGCCGCTACTTCGGCGAGGATTGGAAGGATTACCGCCTCTACCAACTGGTCATCAACTCGGCGGTGGGGTTCGAAGCCGCAGCGGCCGCCATTCTCTCGGCCGCCGGGCTCTCCACCCGGCAAGCGGTGCAGCCGCCCGCCTAAGACCTCCCCGCGGGGAACCTCCCCTTGGCCCCTCGCCGGACCCGGCTTGCACTTCCGTACCCTTTCAATTGCCCACCCCAACGGTACTATCGGCGTATGACAACTGGAACACAAACTGACAACGCAATCGCGGGAGGGCGCCGTTGGCGGCGTTCTCACTTGACCGTGCCGGTTCGGGTCACGATCGAGAACTCCGAGAGGCTCAATGTGATGAACACCCGCGGCTCTCAAATGAACGACGGGGGCATCACCGTCCGCGCCGACCGGGAACTGGCGATTGGGGATGAGGCCGAGATCAAGTTCACGCCTCCCCATTTCTATCCCTTTGTGAGGTTAAGAGGCGTGATTCGCAACCGCGCGGGGGACCTCTACGGGGTGGAGTTCCTGGCCAAAAGTGCGACCGAAAGCCGGCAACTGGGTCTGTTTCGGCACATCCTGTTGCGGTGGGGCGCCTAAGACGCCAGCCAGCTCCAGACGCACGGCCTACTCAAGCCCAGGCGCCTGCCGCTAGCGCATCGCCACTGCCCTCGCTTGCGTGCGGTACCAAGCCACGGTGCGCGCCAGTCCTTCTTCGAATCCTGCCACCGGCTGATATCCCATCAGCTTGCCCGCCAGTGAGATGTCCGCCAGCGAGTGCTTGATGTCGCCGGCGCGCTCCGGACCGTGGTGCGCCGTGCCCGAGTAGCCGGTCATCTGTTTCAGGATCTCGAAGGTCTCATTCAGGGTGATGCGCGTGCCGGTGGCGGCGTTCATCGCGCGTCCGGCGACCTGCGCCGCGGGCGCGGAGCAGGCCAGCAGGTTAGCCGCAACCACGTTGTCGATGAAAGTGAAGTCGCGGCTCTGCTCGCCGTCGCCGTACAAGGTCGGCTGCTCGCCCCGCAGCATCAGCATAATGAACTTGGCCAGCACGCCCGAGTACTGCGAGCCCGCGTCCTGGTGCGGCCCAAACACGTTGAAGTAGCGCAGCGTCACCGTCTCCAGGCCATAGACGCGGTAGAACGACGTCATGTAGAGCTCGCCCGCCAGCTTCGACACCGCGTAGGGCGAGATCGGGTCCGGGGTCATGCCTTCGTGCTTGGGCAGGGTGGGCGATTCGCCGTAGATCGAAGACGAGCCCGCGTACACCACGCGCTTTACCTTGGCGTCGCGGGCGGCGATGAGCAGGTTGAGCGTGCCATCGACGTTGGCGCGGTTGCTCGTGGCCGGGTCGGCTACCGACTTCGGCACCGACGGAATGGCCGCCTCGTGAAACACGTAGTCCACGTCCTGGCAGGCCCCGGCTACCGCCGCCAGGTCCAGCAGGTCGGCTTCGTGGAAGTCCATGCGCCCCAGCTCGGCGATGTTCTCCCGCTTTCCGGTGGAGAAGTTGTCCAGACCCCGCACGCACTCGCCCCGCTGCAGCAGGGCCCGCGCCAGGGAAGATCCGATGAAGCCGGCAGCGCCGGTAATCAGGTACGTGGCCACGGTCTTAAACATACCATGGGTGGGAACTGGGCTGGCAGTAGGTGGGGAGTTTCCGGGAAGCCAGCTACGCGACCGGCCTTTCGGTTGCAATCCCGACCTTTGTGTAAACCGCTGTTTTAGCCAACTATCATTTTGCCAGTGCTGTGGGGCGGGTTGAGAACTCCCCAACGCACAACGGTGTCTAATTGTACGGCATAGCTTCACCGACACCGCTAACCGGAGGCAGACATGCAAGAACATCCAGCAGTTGGGTGGGACCCAATAGCCATCAATCATCACCTGCCTTGGGAATCGCGGCTATTTCTGCTGTATCTGCTCGTAGTGGGCGCGATATCGCTTGTGAAGTCGGTGAGCCTGGTTCGGCAGCTCTGGTCGGCCAATCCTGAGGTTCAGTCCTCCCGCTGGGAAGCGTGTTCGGCGAAGGTCCAGTCGATCAAGCGACTCGTCGTGTTGACGTTCTTGCTGTCAGTTCTCCTTGCCGCAGACCGGACGGCGACAGTTCTCATCCAGCTTGGTAGCCAAAAGTTTTTCGCGGTATGGGCTTTCAGCGGCGAAATCGCTGAAGTACTGAAGGTCTTCGCGCTCGGCATGCTCGGCTGCGCGATGCTCTATGTCGTTTCCGGCCTCTTTGAAGGAGTGCTGCTGCGCCGAAGGGCCTCGTGGAAGGACCCTCTCGCCCGAATCAAGAAACAGTCACCTCAAGCTTGAGGTGCTATCTAGCTGTGATAAGTGGCCAATCCAAAGTATTCCCCAATTGTGCCTAGCAGGTTCAACCGGAAACTGACCCACTCCCAGTGACCAGGCTCACAGCGGAAACCCGGTTCCGGAAGGGTATAATTCCTCGGTTTGCCCGGAGACCGTAAGGTCCCAAGGAGGGCGCCCTTTTCGGGGGCGTGGCAATCTTATGAGCGGAGCACTCGCAGTGAAACCAGCAGAATTACGCCTGGCCCGGCGCATGGCCCGGCTGGGCACGGAAACTGCTTTCGAGGTCCTGGTAAAGGCCCGCGCGCTCGAAGCCAAGGGCCGCGACATCGTCCATCTCGAGATCGGCGAGCCCGATTTCGATACTCCCGCCAACATCATCGAAGCCGGCGTCAACGCCCTGCGCAAGGGATGGACTCATTACGGTCCCTCGGCTGGACTGCCGGCCTTGCGCGAAGCCATCGCGGAAGAGATCAGCCGCAGCCGCAAAGTTCCGGTCAAGGCCGAAGAGGTTGTGGTGGTGCCAGGCGGCAAGCCCATCATTTTCTTTACGATTACGGCGTTAGTTGAAGAAGGAGATGAGGTCATTTATCCCAACCCCGGCTTCCCCATCTACGAGTCCATGATCAACTTCATGGGCGCCAAGGCGGTGCCCATCCGCTTGCGCGAGGAGATGGATTTCCGCCTCGACGTGAACGAGCTGGCGCGCCTGATCAACGACCGCACCAAGCTCATCATCCTGAACTCGCCGCAGAACCCGACCGGCGGCGTGCTCACACGCAAGGACGTGGAGGCCATCGCCGCCGCCATCGGCGACCGCGACATCATGGTGCTCTCCGACGAGATCTACTGCCGGCTCATCTACGAGGGCGAGCACTTCTCGCTGATGTCGGTGGATGGCTTCAAGGATCGCACCATCCTGCTCGACGGCTTCTCCAAGACCTATGCCATGACCGGCTGGCGGCTGGGCTACGGCGTCATGCGCGCCGACCTGGCGGCACACATCGCGCGCCTGATGACCAACTCCAACTCCTGCACCGCCAGCTTCACCCAAGTGGCGGGGGTCGAAGGCCTGCACGGGCCGCAGGATTCGGTGGACACCATGCGCGAAGAGTTCCGCCGCCGCCGCGACCGCTTCGTCGAGCGCATCAACCAGATCAAGGGATTCTCCTGCCGGCTGCCCAAGGGCGCGTTCTACACCTTCCCCAACATCACCGGCACGGGATGGCCCTCGAAGAAGCTGGCCGACGCGCTGCTGGACGACGCCGGTGTGGCCGGCCTTTCCGGCACCGCCTTCGGCGAGTTCGGCGAAGGCTATCTGCGGTTCAGCGTGGCCAATTCCATCGCCAACATCGATAAGGCCGTGAACCGCATCGAGCAGTGGGCCAAGAAGAATCTATAGGTGCAGGCCACGAGGCTTGGATTATTCAAGTTGTCATCCTGAGCGAAGCGCGAGCGGAGCGCAGCGACGGGAGCGCGAGTCGAAGGACCCCTATGACCAGAAAGCGCTACTACGTTTACATTCTTGCGAGCCTTTCCGGCACGCTGTACATCGGGATCACCAGTAATCTTGAAAAGCGCATGGTGGAGCACAAAGAAGGGCTGGTCCCAGGTTTCACGAAGCAATACAGCGTTGATCGGCTGTTCTATTTCGAGATCTACAGTGATGTCCGAAATGCCATCCGCCGCGAGAAGCAACTGAAGGGCTGGCGTCGCGAGAAAAAGATTGCGTTGATCGAAAGCACGAATCCAAGCTGGAAGGATTTGGCTAGAGAATGGTACGAGGATAGGGGTCCTTCGACTCGCGACCGCGATAAGGCTGCGGTCGCTCGCTCAGGATGACAAACCTTAAGCAACACATAGAGTCATAGTGTGTGGGGGCAGCCGCCATCCGTGCGGCTGAACAAACAACATGAGCAAGTCCTTTCGTGTTTTTGCCACCGCCGACATCGGCGACGAAGCCTTGAACGTCCTGCGCGACCGGGGCTACCAGCTCGAGGTCTATCCCGAGCCGCAAGCGCCGCCCAAAGCGTTCATTCTGGAAAAGCTGCGCTCCGGCATCGACGGTCTTATCACCACCATCCGCGACCAGATCGACGCCGAGGTCTTCGAGGCAGGGAAGGGCACGCTGAAGGTTGTATCCCAGTTCGCCGTGGGCTTCGACAACATCAACCGCGCCGACGCCAACCGTTACAAGGTCCCCTTCACCAACACCCCGGACGTGCTCACCGAGGCCACCTCCGAGTTCGCCTTCTTCATCCTGGCCGCACTCGCCCGCAAGCTGTGGGATGCGGAACATCTGGTGCGCGAAAACCGCTGGGACTACTGGCATCCCTACCTGCCGTTCCTGGGCGATGAAGTGACGGGCAAGACCATGGCCGTCATCGGCACCGGCCGCATCGGCCAGGCCATTATCAAGAAGTGCACCGGCTTCGACATGCACATCCTGTGCTACGACCCGGCGTTCCAGAACACCAAGTACGTTCAGGCCATCCAGGAGATCAAGGACCTGCGTTACAAGCACGGTCTCTATCACGAGCGGATGACCATTAAGTACGTGACCCTGGAGGAGGCGCTGCGCCAGGCGGATTTCGTCAGCGTGCACGTGCCGCTGATCCGCCCGGGCGAGAGCGAAGCTCCCACCTACCACCTCTTCAACGAACGCCTGCTGCGCATCATGAAGCCCACTGCCTATCTTGTGAACACCTCGCGTGGACCGGTGGTGGACGAAGCCGCTTTGGCCAAGGCGCTGCGCGAGCGCTGGATCGCCGGCGCCGCCCTCGACGTCTATGAGCAGGAGCCGCTGCCCGCCGATTCGCCGCTGCGCGATCCCGCCATCGCCGACCGCTGCCGCCTCTTTCCCCACTTCGCCAGCGCCGGCAGGATCACCCGCCTCTCTGCCGATCCCAACAAGGGAATGGCCGGACGCTGCGTGCAGGGGCTGATCGACGTGCTGGAGAAGAACTACGGCGGCGACTTCACCAAGATGCCCTGGGTGGTGAACAAGGAAGCCTTCAGCCGGGTGGCCTGAAGTTAGGGGGCAGGAGGCAGGAGGCAGGGGGCAGGAACCCCATCCGTACGCTGCGTCCTGCTGCCTCCTAAGGGCCGCCCCACCCGAGATTACCGGATGCGAAAAGCCCGAGTTGCGCGATAATATTGCTCGTACTCTTGTGGGAAGGCAGCGTCCGGCCGCAGCCGGTTATTACAGGAGAGATCATGAATAAGCGCGTTTATATCGCCGCATATAACCAGTCGAAATTCGGCAAGCTGATGGCCATGACTGTGCCGCAGATTGTCCGCAACGCTATCGAGAGCGTTTGTCGCCAGATCAACGTCACTCCCGCGGCCATCGATGTCGGCTCCATCGGCGCGGCCTGCAATTTCTCGCTCAACCACCAGGGCCTGCTTTCCGGGCTGATGGCCATGACGCCCGGTATGGAATCGAAGCCGATGGAGATGGTCGAGAACGCCTGCGCCTCGGGCGGCCAGGCCGTGCTGTCGGTCATCCAGAAGCTGCAACTGGGCTGGGGCGACACCGGCGTCGCGCTCGGTTACGAGAAGATGCGCGACAACGAAGGCAAGATGGACGGCAAACTGATCGGCGAGGTGCTCGGGTATTTTTCCTTCCCCGATGAGCGCGAGGGCAAGACGTTCGTCTTCCCGCACTTGTTTGCCGAAGTCATGCGCGACTACATGAAGGAGTACGGCGTCACCGAGGAGCAACTGGCGCAGATCGCCGTCTGCGAGTACGGCAACGCCAAGTACAACCCCTGCGCCCAGATGAACAAGGTGCAGATCACGCTCGCCCAGGCCATGAAGATCGAAGGCATCAATAAGTACATCGTGGACGGCCTGCCGCTCAAGACCTATGACTGCTCGCAGATCACCGACGGTTACGCCGCGCTCATCCTCGCCACCGACGAAGGCCTGCAGAAGCTGGGCGTGCCCAAGGCGGAGTGCGTCGAGATCGCCGGCTTCGCCCAGGCCAGCGATCCGCTCAAGAAGGAAGGACGCGACGTGCTGCGTCCGTCCGGCGCCTACAAGGCCATGAACAAGGCCTACGAGATGGCCGGACTGAAGCCCAAGGACGTGAACGTCGCCGAGGTCCACGACTGCTTCACCGTCATGGGCGCGCTGGGCACGGAAGTGATCGGCAAAGCCGAGCCCGGCAAGGGCGCCCAGTACTGGATGGAAGGCAAAGCGGCGGTGGATGGCGAGTGCGCCATTAATACCTCCGGCGGCTTGATCGCCAAGGGACACCCCGTCGGCGCTACCGGAGTGGCCATGCTCGGCTGGTCGGCGCAGCAACTGCTGGGCAAGGCCCCGCAGGAACTGCAGGTCAAGAACCCGCGCGCGGCCGCGACGTTCAACATCGGCGGGCCGATCTGCGCGTCGGTTTGCACCGTGCTCAAGGCCGCGTCGTAACCAATTGCTGTTGACCGTAACTCGGGGCGGGCCACAGGGCTCGCCCCAAACATTTTCCCAAGATTGTCATCC